>CAZLOV010000122.1:0-7567 GCA_964561235.1 uncultured Caulobacterales bacterium | reverse complement strand
GGCAACATTACCGAGAAGCAGTTCCGCCGCGTCTATGCCGAGGCGAACCGCCGCAAGGGCAACACCGCCGAACTGCTCATCGGCCTGCTCGAAAGCCGTCTCGACGCGGTGGTCTATCGCGCCAAGTTCGTGCCGACGGTCTTCGCCGCGCGCCAGTTCGTCAATCACGGCCACGTCAAGGTCAACGGCCGCCGGGTCAATATCCCGAGCTTCCGCTGCAAGCCGGGCGACGTCGTGGAGATCCGCGAGAAGAGCCGCAACATGGCGCTGGTGCTCGAAGCGCTGGAAAGCGCCGAGCGCGACATCCCGGATTACATCTCGCTTGATCCCAAGGCGATGTCGGCGACCTTCACCCGCGTTCCGGAGCTGGCCGACGTGCCGTACCCGGTGACGATGGAACCCAACCTCGTGGTCGAGTTCTACTCCTCCTAAGCCGGAGCACGGCTGCGTAAACGAAAACCCCGCGAGCTTGGCTCGCGGGGTTTTTTCTGCCTTGGCCGGCCTGCGGCGGGGCTATTCCGCAGCCTGCAGCACGCCCTTTTCGGCGAGAAACTCGCGCAGTTCGCCAGTCTGGAACATCTCTTTGACGATGTCGCAGCCGCCGACAAACTCGCCCTTCACATAAAGCTGGGGAATGGTCGGCCAGTCGGAGAACGCCTTGACGCCTTCGCGCACGGCGTCGTCCTCAAGCACGTTCACGCTGTGATACTCGACGCCGACATGGCTGAGCACCTGCGCCACGACGGAAGAGAAGCCGCACTGCGGAAAGACCGGCGTGCCCTTCATGAAGAGCACCACGTCATGGCTTTCCACGGTGTGCTTGATGTTGTCCTGAACGGCGTCGGTCATGGCGGGGCCTTTCGAAAGGTCGTTGAACGCGTTTGGAAACAGCTAGGCGTACGCGCGCGCCGGTTCAAGTGGGCGCGTTCAGGGCGCCCGGGTCTCAAGGGCCAGCGCGTGCAGTTCGCCGCCCATCCGCTCGCCCAGCGCTGCATAAACCGTCTGGTGCTGCTTCACCCGCGGCATGCCGCGAAAGCTTTCCGCGACCACGATCGCCTTGTAGTGATCCCCGTCGCCGGCGAGATCCACGATCTCCACTTCGGCGTCGGGCACGCCCTGCTTGATCAGCGCGGCGATGTCGTCGGCGGCCATGGGCATGAGCGTGTCCTTTCAATAATGTCGGTTTCAGGCGTGGGCGCTCCCGCGAACATAGGAAGGACACGGGCCATGCGCCAAGACCGCACCGCCGCTTTCACCGTTTTCGCCGCGCTCATCGTGCTCAGCGCTTGCGGGCCTCAGGCGGGCGGCCCCGCCGAGGCGCCCGCGGAGACCCGCCCGCAGCCGCTTGCAGATCTCGAACGCCTGGCGTCCGACGAGATGGAAGGCCGGCTTGTCGGCACGGAGGGCTCCGACCGCGCCCGGGCCTATCTCGCGTTGCGCTATAACGAGATCGGGCTGGAGATGTTCGGCCGGAACTATTTGAAAACCTTCAATTTCGAGCGCCCGATCGATTTCCGCGATCCGGATGCCGGGCGGCGCGCGCTTACAGGCGTCAACATCGTCGGCTTCGTGGATGGAACCACAGACGATGCGGACGGGCCCGTCATGGTGGTCACCGCACACTATGATCATCTCGGCGTGCGCGACGGCGAGATCTACAACGGGGCGGACGACAACGCCTCCGGCGTCGCCGCGATGCTCGCCGTTGCGGAGGCCTTCGTCGCAAACCCGCCAGCGCACGATACCGTTTTCGTCGCGCTCGATGCGGAGGAGGGCGGTCTGAACGGCGCGCGCGCCTTCATCGCTGAGCCGCCGGTCGACAAGAACCGCATCGTGTTCAATCTGAATTTCGACATGGTCGCCCAGAATGAAGCGGGCGAAATCTACGCCGTCGGCCAGCATCACTTCCCTTGGATTGCGCCTTATCTCGACGAAATCGAGCAGGCTGCGCCCGCGACGGTCCTGCGCGGTCATGACAGCCCTGAATGGGGAGATCAGGACTGGACAAGCCAGTCAGATCACTTCGCCTTTTTCAGCGAAGGCGTGGCGTTCATCTATTTCGGCGTTGAAGATCACCCGCACTATCACCGGCCGTCGGACACGTTCGACACCATCCCGCAGCCGCAATTTCTCGATTTCGTCGAGACGTTGAACATCGCCGCCCGGGTCTTTGCCGACAATCTGCCGGATATTGCAGCGCAACACGCAGCGTCTCAGCCGGCGGCGGCGGACGAGGCGGCGGAATAGCGCGGCGTTCAAGCAACTTTCACATAAATTGAACAGCGTTCACTTTTCAAACGGACTTTGACCGACTAGCTATGCTGCGTTCGCGTTCGCCATGAGGGCGCACGCGCCTGATTGTCGGAGGGTCCCCCCGTGAAGAACCTGTCCCTGCTCGCCGCCGCTGCTGTTGCGGCCGCCGTCATCGTCCCCGCCGCCGCGTCTGCTCAGGAATGCCCGAGCGGTCCGGCTTTCGCTGAAGTCAGCACGTCGAACCGCGACGTGCGCGCCTCGTCACGGTCGCTGCGCCGCGGCGATTTCGAGGTCGCCGTGCATTTCGCCACCGAGGCGCTGGAGTCCTCGGCGCCCGCGAGCCACAAGGCGGCGGCCTCGGTCAATCTCTGCGCGGCCTATGCGCAACTGGGCGCGCTCGACCTTGCCGCACCGGCCTGTGATACAGGCGTCGAGCAAAGCCCGGAAAGCTGGGAAGCGCTGACCAATCGCGGCGGCGCGCTCTGGCTCGCCGGCGAAGCGTCGGCGGCGCGCGCCGACTTTGAAGCCGCCGCTCAGATCGCGGGTCCCGAAGACGCGGTCGCCCAGAACATGCGTCTGGTGCAGTGCGCGGGCTGATCGCCTCGCCTCCAGCCGGTTAGGAAACGCCGCGTCTTCGAGGAAGGCGCGGCGTTTTCGATTCCAGCCGCCGCTCAGGCTTCCATCAAGGCGGGCAGGAAGCGCGAATTGGTCTCCCTGAGGGCTACGAGCGATGCCTCATGCGCGCCGTTCAGGCTGACGGCGTCGCCTTCCGCAACCCCGATCACGATGCAAGGCACGCCCGCCTGCCGCGCGCGCCCGAGAAGGGCTTCGGCCTTGTCCTTCGACGCCGCCGCGAGGTATCGGCCCTGATCCTCGCCGAAGAAGAAGGCGTGAAGCGGCAGTTCGCCGTCATAGGCGAGCTTGACGCCGACACCGGAGGCAAGCGCGGTTTCCGCCGCCGCCGCCGCGAGGCCGCCGTCCGAGAGGTCATGCACGCAGCCAAGACCGTATTCGCGGATTTCGCGTCGGATGAAGTCTCCGTTGCGCTTCTCCGCTGCAAGATCGACCGGCGGCGGCGGGCCGTCTTCCGAGCCCACGATCTCCCGGAGATAGAGCGAGGCGCCGAGATGCCCGCGGGTCTCTCCGATGAGCAGCAGGACGTCGCCGGGCTTCAGCGTCGAGAAACCGGCGCGCCGGTGAAGGTCGGGCAGGAGGCCGAGACCGCCCACGGCGGGCGTGGGCGGGATCGCGCGCCCGTCCGTCTCGTTGTAAAGCGAGACATTGCCGGAAACGACGGGGAAGGAGAGCGCGCGGCAGGCCTCGCCCATGCCGGTCACGCAGCCGACGAACTGGCCCATGATTGCGGGGCGTTCCGGATTGCCGAAATTGAGGCAGTCGGTGATCGCCAGCGGATCAGCGCCGACCGCGGTGAGATTGCGCCACGCCTCCGCAACCGCCTGCCGGCCGCCTTCCACGGGATCGGCGAAACAATAGCGCGGCGTGACGTCGGTGGTGATCGCGAGCGCCTTGTTCGAGCCGTGCACCCGCACGATCGCCGCGTCGCTCGCGTCCTCCGATGAAGCGACGGTGTCGGCCATGACATGGCGGTCGTATTGCGACCAGATCCATGCCTTTGACGCGAGATCGGGACAGCCCATGAGCCGGATCAGCGTCTCGCCGAGATCGCCTGGCGCAGGCGTGACGGCGGGATCGATCGCTTCGCGCGCCGGGCTTGGCGTCCATGGACGGTCATACGACGGCGCCTCGTCGGAGATGGGCGCAAGCGGAAGATCGCAGACCGTTTCGCCCTTGTGCCGGAGCACCATGCGTCCGGTGTCGGTGGTACGTCCGATCACGGCGACGTCGAGGTCCCACTTCCGGAAGATGCGCTCGGCGACGGGCTCCGCACCCGGCTTCAGGATCATCAGCATGCGTTCCTGGCTCTCCGAGAGCATCATCTCGTAGGCCGTCATGCCGGTTTCACGCTGGGGCACGGCGTCGAGCTCCAGCTCGATGCCGACGCCGCCCTTGCCCGCCATCTCCACGGACGACGACGTCAGGCCCGCCGCGCCCATGTCCTGAATCGCGCTGATGGCGTCTTCAGCCATCAGTTCGAGGCAGGCCTCGATCAGCTTCTTCTCGGTGAACGGATCGCCAACCTGCACGGTGGGCCGCTTCTCCTCGGAGCCTTCGCCGAACTCCGCCGAGGCCATGGTCGCCCCGTGGATGCCGTCACGGCCGGTCTTCGCGCCGACATAGATCACCGGGTAGCCGACATCGCGCGCCGCTGCGGTGAAGATCCGGTCGGTCTCGGCAAGCCCCACCGCCATCGCATTGACGAGGATGTTGCCGTTATAGCCGGGGTGGAAATTCGTTTCGCCGCCCACCGTCGGCACGCCGACGCAATTGCCGTAACCGCCGATGCCCGCAGCAACGCCTGCGACGAGGCCGCGCGTTTTCGGGTGCTCAGGGTCGCCGAAACGAAGCGCGTTCATCAGGGCGACGGGGCGCGCGCCCATTGTGAAGACGTCGCGCAGGATGCCGCCGACGCCGGTCGCTGCGCCCTGATAGGGCTCGATGAAGCTCGGATGGTTGTGGCTCTCCATCTTGAAGACGGCGCACTGGCCGTCGCCGATGTCGACCACGCCGGCGTTCTCGCCGGGGCCATGGATCACGCGGGGCCCGTCGGTCGGGAAGGTTTTCAGATGGATGCGGCTGGACTTGTAGGAACAGTGTTCCGACCACATCACCGAAAAAATGCCGAGCTCGACGAGATTGGGCGCGCGGCCGAGCGCGTCGAGGATGCGGTCGTATTCCTCCGCGGTGACGTGTTCGAGCACGATCTCTTCCGTGACGCCCGGGGCGAGGCGTTCCGCCAGTGCCGTCATGTCGCGCCTCCCAAAAGGCTCTCGAAGACGCCGCGCCCGTCGGTCCCGCCATGATCGGCGTCAACGGCGCGCTCCGGATGCGGCATCATGCCAAGCACGTTGCCGGCTGCGTTGGTGACGCCGGCGATGTCGCGCGCCGAGCCGTTGGGGTTGGCGCGGTAGCGGAACGCCACGCGGCCTTCGCCCTCAAGCCGGTCGAGCGTGTCTTCATCGGCGAAGTAATTGCCGTCGTGATGGGCGATCGGGATGATCACGTCGCGGTCCTGCGCATAGGCGCGCGTGAAACGCGAGTTTGCCGTCTCCACCGACAGCGGCGTCTTCTCGCAGACGAAGCGAAGGCCGGCGTTGCGCATCAGCGCGCCGGGCAGCAGGCCGGCCTCGATGAGGATCTGGAAGCCGTTGCACACGCCCAGCACCGGCGTGCCGTCCTGCGCCTTCTTCACAAGGTCGGCCATGACCGGAGAGCGGGCGGCCACCGCGCCTGAGCGCAGATAGTCCCCGTAGGAAAAGCCGCCCGGAACCACGACCAGATCAAGCCTCTCGGGAAGGCTCGCCTCTTCGTGCCAGATCATGCGGGCGGGGCGGCCGGTGACGCGCTCGAGCGCGACGGCGGCGTCGCGATCGCAGTTCGAGCCCGGGAAAACAATGACGGCGGTGTTCATCAAGCGGCCGCCCTAAGCGCTGATCTCGACGGCGTAGTTCTCGATGACCGGATTGGCGAGCAGCCTCTCGCACATCGCCTCGACGCGCGCGCGCGCGGCGTCCTCGCTTTCGGCGTCCAGATCGATCTCGATGAGCTTGCCCTGGCGGGCGTCGCCGACTTCCTCAAAGCCCAGATGACGCAGCGAGTTGGCGATCGCGGCGCCCTGCGGGTCGAGCACGCCGGGTTTCAGGAAGACATGCACGCGCGCTTTCATTTGACGGCCTCGTCGTTGATCGGCCCGCTTTCCTTCATGATGCCGAGCCGGCGCGCGACCTCGGCGTAGGCCTCGGTGACATTGCCGAGATCGCGGCGGAAGCGGTCCTTGTCCATCTTCTCGTTGGTGGCGGCGTCCCAGAGCCGGCAGCTGTCCGGGCTGATCTCGTCAGCCAGAACGATGCGCGCCATGTCGTGCTGGTCGTAGAGCCGTCCGAATTCGATCTTGAAATCGATCAGCCGGATGCCCGCGCCCGCAAACAGGCCGGAGACGAAATCGTTCACCCGCAGGGCGAGCGCGATCATGTCGTCGATCTCCTGCGTGCTCGCCCAGTTGAACGCGGTGATGTGCTCCTCCGCCACCATCGGATCGTTGAGAGCGTCGTCCTTGTAGTAGAACTCCACGATCGAGCGCGGCAGCGCATCGCCCTCGTTCAGCCCGAAGCGCTGAGCGATCGAGCCGGCCGCGACGTTGCGCACCACCACCTCAAGGGGAATGATCTCGACCTCGCGTACGAGCTGTTCGCGCATGTTGAGACGCCGGATGAAGTGCGTGGGCACGCCGATGGCGTTGAGATGGCTCATGATGAATTCGGAGATGCGGTTGTTGAGCACGCCCTTGCCCTCGAGTGTGGCGTGCTTCTTGTTGTTGAACGCGGTCGCATCGTCTTTGAAATGTGCGATCAGCGTGCCGGGCTCGGGGCCTTCATAGAGGATCTTGGCCTTGCCTTCGTAGATCTTCTTGCGGCGGGACATGGAAATCATCGCGCTCCGGTCCGGGCAGCTGGCGGGGCGGGCGGGGCGTCCGGTCTCGCCATGCCGCCCGAATGGAAAACGGCCCGCCTGAGAAGTCGGGCCGCCCGCTGATGCGCTATCTACGCCATTGCGCGGGCCTCCTGCAACTCACGCCGCAGCACGGCGGTGAGGGATCCGTCATTCGATTGATCGCGGCGGCGGCTCGGGATAACCAGTTAGCCCTGATGAATTTCCTGCGGAGTTTCGCCCGATGACCAGCTTCGACAACCGCGAGAAGGCTTTCGAGGACAAATACGCCCACGATCAGGAGCTGGAGTTCAAGGCGAACGCGCGCCGCAACAAGCTGCTCGGCCTGTGGGCGGCCGGCCTGATGGGGCTGTCCGGCGACGAGGTCGAGGCCTACGCCAAGGAAGTCGTGAAGGCCGATTTCGAGGAAGCCGGCGACGAGGATGTCTTCCGCAAGGTGCGCGGCGATCTCGACGCGAAGGGCGTGGACGTCACCGACCACGAGATCCGGCATCAGATGAGCCGGCTGCTCGACGAGGCGCGCGAACAGATCCGCACCGGGACCTGACCGCGGTCAGGCGGTCGGCCTCGCTGCGCCTTTGGGCCAGCAGCCCGGCTACCGCGGCCGGACCGGCGAAGTCGGCGGCGTTCGTGACCAGCGCGGCGCGCATCAATGCGGTTCCCTAGGCGTTTCCGAACACGCGTTCGAAAATCGTATCGACGTGCTTGAGGTGATGCGCCTCGTCGA
>CAZLOV010000121.1:0-7576 GCA_964561235.1 uncultured Caulobacterales bacterium | reverse complement strand
CGGTGTGATGGCGCATGAGCTGGCGCATGTGAAAAACCGCGACACGCTCACGATGACGGTGACCGCCACGCTCGCGGGCGCGATCGGCTTCCTCGCCAATTTCGCCATGTTCTTCGGCGCCGGGCGGGACCGCGGCGGATTGCTGGCCGGCATCGCGCTGGCGATCCTCGCGCCGATCGCGGCAGGCCTCGTGCAGATGGCGATCAGCCGCGCGCGCGAGTATGAAGCCGACCGCATCGGGGCGGAGATCGCAGGCGATCCGATGGCGCTCGCCTCCGCGCTGGAGAAGATCGAACGCACCGCGCGGCGCACCCTCAATCCGGCCGCCGAGCGCAATCCGGCGACCGCGCACATGTTCATCATCAATCCGCTCAACGGGCGCGGCGCCGACAATCTCTTCTCCACCCATCCGAACACCGCCAACCGCATCGCCAAGCTGCGAGAGCTTGGCGGGGCTGCGGCGCGGCCCGCCGCCGGGCCGTGGGGTCATCAGGGCCCGTGGGGCGGCGATGTCGACGACGGCGGCGAGCCGCCGCGCGGCGGCTTCAGCGGCCCCTGGGGTTAGGAAACGGCGCTTGCGGGCTGGTTGCAGGGCCGCGGGCGTGCTAACCGCCCCGGCCTCATGAGCACGCCTGCGAACCCAACCGCCCGGCGGCGGCCGCCGAAAAAGCCCGACACCCGCAACGTGACCGCACGGCGCGCGGCGCTGACCGCGCTCGAGCAGGTCTTCGACAAGGGCGCGGCGCTGGACGCCGCCCTCGACGGACAGCCGGGCTATCGCAAGCTGGAGCCCCGCGACCGGGGGTTTGCGCGCGCGCTGGCCGCCGCCGCCGTGCGCCGCTGCGGCGCGCTCGACGCCGCCGTGGCGGGCTTCACCGCAAAGCCGCTTCCTGCGGGCTCCCGCGCGCAGCTCGTGCTCCGGCTGGGCGCGGCGGAACTGCTGATCCTGAATACGCCCCCGCACGCTGCGGTTGACGCCGCCGTCGCGCTGATGGCGGAAGCGCGGGAGGACATCCGCTACAAGGGGCTCGCCAACGCGGTCCTGCGCAAGGTCGCCGCCGCCGGCCCGGCGCTGCTGGACGCGGCGGACCCGCTGGAGGATCTGCCGGGCTGGCTCGCCGCACGCTGGCGCGCGGCTTACGGCGAGGAGGCCGCACGCGCCATGGCCGCCGCCGGCGCGCGCGAACCCACGCTCGACATCACGCTTAAAGACCCCGCCGAGGCGAACCTCTGGGCTGAACGCCTCGAGGCGGTCCTTCTGCCCGGCGGAAGCCTTCGCCGCGAACGGATCGGGGACGTCACCGCGCTGCCCGGCTTCGCCGAGGGCGCATGGTGGGTGCAGGACGCCGCCGCCGCCATTCCTGCGCGGCTTCTGGGCGCGAAGGCGGGCGAACGGGTGCTCGACCTGTGCGCGGCGCCGGGCGGAAAGACGCTCCAGCTCGCCGCGGCGGGCGCAGACGTCACCGCGCTCGACCGCTCCGAGGCGCGGCTGAAACGCGTGCGCGACAATCTCGACCGGACAGGGCTTGAAGCGAAAATCGTCGCCGCGGACGCCCGCAGCTTCAAGCCGGGGGCGCCCTATGACGCGATCCTGCTGGATGCGCCCTGCACGGCGACGGGCACGTTGCGCCGGCGGCCGGACGCCGCCTGGAGCAAGCAGGAGGCCGACGTGGCGAGCCTCGCCGGCCTGCAGGCGGCGTTGCTGGATGCCGCGCTCGGGCTGCTCCGGCCCGGAGGGCGTCTCGTCTACTGCACGTGTTCGCTCGAGCCCGAGGAAGGCGAAGCGCAGATCCCAGCGCTTCTTGCGCGCAGCGCCGCGCTGTCTCCCGATCCGCTGGACCCGGCGGAACTTCCGGGACTGCAGCACGCCGTCCAACCGCAAGGATGGCTGCGAACCCGGCCGGACATGGCGTTTTCCGGCGCCCTTGGGGCGCACGGGCTGGACGGATTTTTCGCCGCCCGGCTGGTGAAGCGGGACTGACCGGAGACGCGCTTGCCAGCATTGGAGGGCGCTGATAAGCGACATCCCATGTCCTCCCCCTTGCGCATTTCCCCCTCCATCCTGTCAGCGGACTTCGCACGCCTCGGCGAGGAGGTGAAAGCCGTCGACGCCGCGGGCGCGGACTGGATCCATGTCGACGTGATGGACGGGCATTTCGTCCCCAATCTGACCATCGGCCCGGCGGTTATGGCCGCGCTCAAGCCCTGGTCGGACAAGCCCTTCGACGTGCATCTGATGATCACGCCGGTCGATCCCTATATCGAGGCCTTCGCGGAGGCCGGGGCCGACATCCTGACCGCCCATCCCGAGGCCGGCCCGCATTTCCACCGCACCGTGCAGGCGATCCGCAACGCCGGCGTCCGCCCCGGCGCGGCGCTCAACCCGTCGACGCCGGCGGACACGCTGGAATACGTGCTCGACGACCTCGATCTGGTGCTGGTCATGAGCGTCAATCCCGGTTTCGGCGGCCAGCGCTTCATCGACGGCCAGCTGCGCAAGATCGAAGCGCTCCGGCGCATGATCGACCGGCGCGGCCTCGACGTGATGATCGAGGTCGACGGCGGCGTGAACGCGCAAACCGCGCGCCGCTGCCAGTCGGCGGGCGCAGACGTGCTCGTGGCCGGTTCGGCGGTGTTCAAGGGCGGCGCATCGGCCTACGCTGAAAATATCAAGGCGCTGCGCGGCGGCTGAAATCCATGGGCGAAAAGGTCAAGACCGGCGACGTGATGATCGCGCTCCACAAGCGAGCGCGCCGGGAACTGTCCGACCTCGCCAATGCGCAACCTTTCTACCGCATGGTCGCGCTGGGGGCGAAGCCCGGCGAGGGTTTCCGCGTCCAGCCGGCGGCTTTGCGCCAGGGCGACCCGCGCAAGGGCGCCCATATCAAGGCCGGCCGCTTCACCCTGTGCGGCGAGACGATCCAGGTTGATGCGGGTGAAAGCGTATGGAACCGGCCCGCGCCTTCGCGGCGTTTCGCCGAGGCGCTGCACGGCTTCACCTGGCTGAAGGACCTGCTGGCGTTGCCCGACGCCGAGGAACCGCTGGCCGCGGCGCACATTCTTCTGGATGACTGGATCGCCCAGTTCGGCGGCTGGAACTGGTTCGCCTGGGGGCCGCCCATCGTAGCAGCGCGGTTGAACGCGCTTGTCGCCGCAGGGCCTTCCGTCTTCGCGGACGAAGACCCGGTTGTCGAGGCGCGGCGTCTCCAGATGCTCGGCCGTCACGCCAAGCGCCTGCAGCGCGCCCTGCCGCTGATGGAGGAGGATCGCGACCGGCTGAACGCCGCTTCGTCGCTGCTGCTCGCCTCGCTGTGCCTTGATCTCGATGTCGCCTTCATGCGCGCGGCGGAAGCCTGCCTGATCGCCTCGCTCAAGGCGCAGCTTCTGCCCGACGGCGGACATGTCAGCCGCAGCCCTGAAGCGGCCGCGGAGCTCTTCATCGATCTGGCGCTGATCGAACACGCCTCACGCGAAAGCGGCCGCCCTGTCAGCGAGGATATCCGCCGCGCCTATGACCGCATCGCCCCGATGGTGCGCTTCTTCCAGCTCTCGGGCGGCGAACTTGCGGCCTTCCATGGCGGCGGCAAGGGCGATCCGGCGGCCGTGGAGGCGGCGGCGAAGCTCGGCGGCGCGCGCGACCGTCCGTTCAATTTCGCGCCGCACTCCGGCTATCATCGCGCCAGCGCCAACGGCGCGGTCGTGATCATGGACGCAGGCGGACCGCCGCCGGGCGCGCACGCCGCCCACGCCCACGCCAGCGCGCTGGCGTTCGAATTGTCCGCGCCGGGCGGGCGGATCGTGACGAATTGCGGCTGGTCGCCGGATCAGCCCGGCGCATGGCGCGAGGCCGTGCGCGCAACCGCGGCGCATTCCGCCCTGACGCTCGAGGAGACGTCGTCGGCGCGCCTGCTCCAGCCCGGCTGGCGGCGGCAACTGCTTGGTCCGCGCGTCGCCTGGGGGCCGGATCACGTCAAGGCCCGCCGCAATGAAGAGGACATGGGCGTCTGGATCGAGGCGCTGCATGACGGCTATCGCGAGGCGTTCGGCCTCTCCATCCGCCGGCGGCTTTTTCTGGCGGCTGACGGCGGCGATCTGCGCGGCGAGGACAGCCTGTATCGCCCGGTCGAAGACGGACCGCCGGAGGAACCCGAGCAGCGGTTGCGCTATGCGATCCGCTTCCATCTCCATCCCGACGTGCGCGCTTCGCTTTCACGAGACTCCATGAGCGCGCTTCTGGTACTAGGAAACGGCGACGGCTGGCGCTTCCGCACCGATGGGGGTCCGGTGCGGCTTGAGCGTTCGGTCTATCTGGCCGGAGGCGCGCCGCCGAAGCGTTCGTCGCAGCTCGTCGTTTCAGGCGAGGCTGAACCGTTCGGAGCGGGAGACCGGCCGCCCAACCGTATCCGTTGGGCGTTTCAAAGGCTCGGCCGTGTCGGCGGAGCCGGCTGACGCCCGCGCGAAGGAGGGGCTTGATGGGGATCCGCAACCGGCCTAGCCAGCAGGCGCGCACCACAGGCCGCCTGAGCGTCCTCGGCGCCGTTCTCGCCTGGGACGTGCTCGCCGGGGCGGCGGCGATGTATCTCTCCATCACGCTCCGCTATCTCTTCGAGCCCGTCGGCGCCCCGCCGGGAACGGTGGAATGGACCGCCACGGGGCTGTTTGCGGTTTGCTCGGCGGGGGTCTTCATCGCGACGGGCCTGCCGCGCACGCTCTGGCGCCATACCGGGTTTCCGGAAGCCGCCCAGGTGGTCCAGGCCGTCATTGCGGCGCACCTCGTCTTCCTCCCGGTCTTCTTCATGATCACCCGGCTTGCGGACTTCCCCCGCTCGAGCCTTCTGATCTCCGGTCCGCTCATGGTCGCAGCCATGCTCGCGCCGCGCCTGGCGGCGACGGCCTGGCGCTCGGGCGACATCCGCGCGCTGTTCCGGCTGGAGGACCGCACGCTTCCCGCCGCCGTGCTCGTCGGCCCGCTGCCGAAGCTTGCGGAGGTGCTTCGCGACCAGACGCGGCGGGAGACCGGTCCGGTCTTCAGGATCAAGGCGCTCATCGACACAAGCGGCTCGGCGCCGGGACGCGCCCTGCTCGGCGTCCCCGTGGCGGGCGATGTCGACGCGCTGCAGTCCGCCGTCGAACGCGTGAAAGCGGTCGAGGCCGGCCGTCAGGTCCGCATCGTCATCGCCGAGCCCGATCCGGACACCGGCCTGATCGCCGCCTGCGCGAAAGTCGCCGGGCGCACCGGCTCGGCGCTGTCGCGCGCGCGGTCGGCCGACGGCGCGCGCGCCTTCACCGCCGTTGAGGCTTCAGACCTGTTGTCGCGGGCGCCGCGCACGCTTTCCCGCACGGGCGCGCGGGCGCTTCTCAAGGGCAAGCGCGTGCTTGTCACCGGCGCGGGCGGCGCGATCGGCTCGGAGCTGGTCCGACAGGCCGCAGCGCTCGGGCCGGCCCGGCTCGTCCTGTTCGACAGCTGCGAGGCCAATCTCTACGAGATCGACCGGGAACTGTGCGGCCTCGACGCCAAGCCGGACTGGCGCCCGGTGCTGGGCGATGTTCGCGACATCGTGCGTCTGCGCGACGTCTTCGCCGAAGAGCAGCCGCAGATCGTCCTGCACGCCGCCGCGCTCAAGCACGTGCCGCTCATGGAGGACAACGCCGCCGAGACCGTGCTGACCAATGTGTTCGGCACCCGGAACGTCGTCGTCGCAGCGGATGAGACCGGCGCGGAGCTCGTCGCGCTCGTCTCGACGGACAAGGCGGTTGATCCGGCCAACGTCATGGGCGCCAGCAAGCGCGCCGCCGAGCTCTACATGTCCGCCGCCAACGGCCAGGTCGGCCCGCGCCTGTGCGCGGTGCGTTTCGGCAATGTGCTCGCCTCGACGGGCTCGGTCGTGCCGCTGTTCGAACGCCAGATCGAGGCGGGCGGTCCGGTTACCGTCACCCATCCCGAAACCACGCGCTATTTCATGACCGTCGAGGAAGCCGCGGGTCTGGTTCTCGAAGCCGGCGCGCGCACGCTGCTGGACGCGCCGGGCGAGGCCTCGCAGGGCGGCGCGCTCTACCTGCTCGACATGGGAGAGCCCGTCCCCATCGCGCGGCTTGCGCGTCAGCTCATCCGCCTGCGCGGCAAGGAGCCCGGGCGCGACATCGAAGTGCGCTATATCGGCTTGCGCCGCGGGGAAACGCTCCACGAAAGCCTCACCCACGCCTTCGAGACGACGCGTCCGACGCCAACGGAGGGCGTGCTGCGCGTGGGCGGCCCGCGCCCGGACGCCGCCGCGCTCGATGTCGCGCTCAATCATCTGCGCGAAGCGGCCGATGCGCGTGACGAGGCCGCCGTTCGCAAACGGCTTGAACAGATCATCGCGCTGGGCTGGCCGAAGGATGTGGTCTCTGTGGGCGGACGGCTTTCAGCGGGCTGAAACCCATGCTAATCCGCCGCTGTTCCCAACCGCGCCGGCGGTGCGCGCGCCTGCGCCGCCCGCCTGACGGCGCCGCAGCGTCCTGGATCCGCAGATGACCGACCTGTTCCTCGCGCCGGTGCGGCGCGCGCTGATTTCGGTGTCCGACAAATCCGGCCTTGCCGATCGCGCCCGCCGCCTGAGCGCCGCCGGCGTCGAGCTGATCTCCACCGGAGGCACGCTGGCCGCCCTTCGCGAGGCCGGGCTCGCCGCCATCGACGCCTCCGAGGTGACCGGCTTTCCCGAAATGATGGACGGCCGGGTCAAGACGCTGCATCCGCGCATCCACGGCGGCCTCCTCGCCCGGCGCGAGCATGAAGGCGATCTTGACAGCCTGAAGCAGCACGCCATTCCTGCGATCGACCTCTTGTATGTGAACCTCTACCCGTTCGAGGCGGCGGTCGCCTCCGGCGCCGAGCTGCCCGCCTGCATCGAGAAGATCGATGTCGGCGGCCCGGCCATGATCCGCGCGGCGGCCAAGAACCACGCCCATGTCAGCGTGTGCGTCGACGGCGAGGACCTCGACGCGGTGCTGGACGCCATGGCGTCCAATGACGGCGCGACGCCGCTGAGCCTGCGCCGGCGCCTCGCCGCCAAGGCGTTCTCGCGCACCGCCGCCTATGACGCCGCCATCGCCAGCCGCCTCGGCGAAGACGTCGACGACCCCGACCGCAGCTATTTCGCCATTGGCGGAACGCGTCTGTCCGATCTGCGCTACGGAGAGAACCCGCACCAGCCCGCCGCATTCTACCGGACCCCCGAGGCGCGCCCCGGCGTGGCGACCGCTCAGGCCGTGCAGGGCAAGGCGCTGTCGTTCAACAATCTCGTCGACGCCGACGCCGCTTTCGAACTGGCCGCGGAGTTCGACCCGGAGGACGCCGCCGCCGCCGTGATCGTCAAGCACGCCAATCCCTGCGGCGTCGCGGTCGCGGACACTCTCGCCAAAGCCTATGAGCGCGCGCTGGCGGCGGATCCGGTCTCGGCCTTCGGCGGGATCGTCGCGCTCAACCGCGCAATCGACGCTGAAACCGCCGACGCGGTGGCCAAAATCTTCACAGAGGTCGTCATCGCGCCCGCCGCCGACGACGTGCCAGGGTTGGCCAGCCTGCTGGAGCTGGACC
>CAZLOV010000120.1:0-7614 GCA_964561235.1 uncultured Caulobacterales bacterium | reverse complement strand
CGGCGCGGACATCGCCATCGTCGACAAGCGCCGGCCCAAGGCGGGCGTGGCGGAGGTCATGAACATCATCGGCGAGGTCGACAGGCGACGCTGCATCATCTTTGACGACATCATCGACAGCGGCGGCACCCTCTGCAACGCGGCGATGGCCATCATGGAGCGCGGCGCAGCGGAGGTCTCCGCCTACATTACTCACGGCGTCCTGTCCGGCAAGGCGGTCGAGCGCATCGGCTCGAGCGTGCTGAGGGAGCTGGTGGTGACGGACTCCATCGATGTCGGCGCGCGGGTGCAGGGCTCGAAAAACATTCGTCAGCTCTCCATCGCTCCGCTCATGGGCGAGGCCATCCGGCGCATCGCCAACGAAGAGAGCGTCTCGAAGCTGTTCGACTAGACCGAAGCCGTCTGCGGCCTGTAGCGCCAGACGAGAATGGCGCTCGCAGCCGCTGCGAAAAAGCACCAGACAGACGGCCGCCCGGTGGAAAACCCGAAGTAACTCACGGCGGCTCCGGCGGCGATCACGGCGGCGAATACCTGGACGCTGCGGTGAGACGAGGCGGCCAGCGGTACGATGACCGCGGCGGCGTAGGCGAGTTCCACGCTCAACGGATGATCGACGCCGGAAAGGTATGCGATATGCCCGCCCCGCACGGCTGCGAGATAATCATTCGTGGCGAGAGCGCTGGCGAGAAGCACCGCCACGCCTGCACCCAGCACGCCGAAGCCCGCCATGACGCGCCGCCGGCTGCGCTCAGACTCGATCAGCCAGACCGCCGGCGCCGTGACCGCCGGCCAGACCAGATAGGCGAACACAAGAAAAAGCTCGGCCAGCACGCCCGCGCCGTCATGAGCCGCATCGGAGCCGGAGGAAAGCTCAAGCCAGATTGCGCCTTCAATTGCCTGCTGGACTGCGAACAGCAGCGGAAACGCCGCCAACACCCGCTCCTGCGGACGGTGCGCGAAGGTCTGGCAAAGCCCGCCCGCCAGCGCCAGACCGGCCGCTGCAGTGAAGCTGGCTTCGGCGGAAAAACACAACGGCGCGCGTCCTTCGACTGCGGGAAACCCTTGCGGAGTGTTGCACGCGACAGGCTGATGAGCTAATAGCCGCCGCTCGAAACGCGGACGGGCGGCCGTTCAGCGCTTTCATCCGCGTGAAGCGCGGGCGAAGGCCGGACCCGCCCCTTTTTAGTCAAGGCTTGGGTCGATGAGCGATATCGTTCTCTCCGTTGAGGTGCGCGAACAATCCGGCACCGGCGCTGCGCGCGCGACGCGCCGCGAAGGCTTTGTGCCGGGCGTGCTGTACGGCGGCCCGCGCGGAGCGGTCTCCATCGCCGTCAAGGCCAACGAGCTGCAGAAGGCGATCAATTCAGGCCGGTTCATCGCGAACATGGTCGAGATCGAGCACAAGGGCGAACGCCAGCCGGTGATCGTGCGGGACATCCAGTTCGACCCGGTCACCGACCTGCCGATGCATTTCGACCTCTACCGCGTGGAAGAGGGCTCGATCATCTCGATGGAAGTGCCTGTGCACTTCATCAATGACGAGAAGTCGCCCGGCCTGAAGCGCGGCGGCGTGCTCAACATCGTGCGCCACGAGATCGAGGTGAACTGTCCGGCGGGCGCGATCCCGTCGGCCATCGAGGTGGATCTCACCGGCTACGACATCGGCGATTCCATCCACATCTCGTCCGTCACGCTTCCGGAAAACGTGAAGCCGACGATCCGCGACCGCGACTTCACCATCGCGACCCTCCAGGGTTCGCGCGCGGTGATCGAGGCCGAGGCGGACGGCGCGGAAGCCGAGACCGAAAACAGCGACGAGGATTAAGGCCTCTCCTCTCCGCCATGCGCCCGACGCGCCTGAGGCCGGAGCGACGCCATGCTGATCCTCGTCGGACTGGGCAATCCCGAACCCAAATACCTGGGCAACCGGCACAATGTCGGCTTCATGGCGATGGACGCCATCGCCGATGCGCACCGTTTCGGCCCGTGGCGCTCACGGTTCCAGTCGCTCGCAAGCGAAGGCGTCTTCATGACGCCCAAGGGACCGGTGAAGGCGCTCCTGCTCAAGCCGCAGACCTTCTACAATGAAAGCGGCCGCGCCGTCGGCGAGGCGGCGCGTTTTTACAAGACCGGCCCGGAGGACGTCGTCGTCTTCCATGACGAGCTGGACCTCGCGCCCGGCAAGTTCCGCGTCAAGACCGGCGGCGGGCACGCCGGGAACAACGGCGTCCGTTCAATCAGCGCGCATGTCGGCGCCGACGTGCGCCGCGCGCGCATCGGCATCGGCCATCCCGGCGACAAGGCGAAGGTGACCGGCCATGTCCTGTCGGATTTTCCCAAAGCAGACCAGGGCTGGCTTTCCGACCTGCTCGACGCCGTCGCGCGTTCCGCCGACCTGTTGGCGGCGGGCGAGCTCGACGCCTTCCAGACGCGCGTGACCCATCTCGCCCCAGCGCCTGAAAACCCCGGTCCGGCGCGCGGCGAGGGCGGCGCCTGAGGGTCTGCGCGCACGGCCGAACTTGACGCTTGGCGCCGGGGCGCGCTCAACAGAGCGTCATGTCCGCCGAACGCCCGACACGCCTCGCCAAGGCGATCGCCCTCGCCCGGCGCCCCCAGCGCTGGCCGCAAGCGCTGCGCCGCGGCCTGCGCGAGGCGCGCCAGGACGGGCGCTCGATCCTGCTCTGGCCGGTCGCGCTGCTGATCGGCGTCATCGCCGGCTATGCGGCGCTTGGCTTGCGGCTGGCGATCCAGGGCGTGCAGCTTGTCTTTTTCGCCGAAGGTGAAGAACGCCTCGCCGAGGCCGCCGCCCAGCTGCCGCCGCTGCAGGTGATCGCCGCGCCGTTTCTCGGCGGGCTTGTCGTCGCCGGCCTGCTCTGGTTCGGCAAGAAGCGGGGCTGGCTGTCGGAAACGCGCGCGCTCGGCATCGCGGACGTCATGGAGGCGCGCGCCGTGGACGGCGGGAAAATGCCGGTCATCCCGTCGATCTTTTCTGCGGTCGTCTCGGCGACCTCGCTTGGCTCGGGCGTCTCCGCGGGCCGGGAGGGCCCCGCCGTCCAGCTCGGCGCCGGCCTCGCCTCGGGCGTATCAAGCCTGCTCGGCCTGCCGCCGAGGGGCGCGCGCATCCTGCTGGCCTGCGGAGCCGCAGCCGCGGTCGCCGCCAGCTTCGAGGCGGCTGTGGCCGGCGCGCTCTTCGCCTTCGAGGTGATCCTTGGACACTACGCCCTGCGCTCCATCGCGCCCGTGGCGGCGGCGAGCGTCACAGGGGCGCTGATCACGCGCATCCATCTTGGCGGGGAAAGCGCGTTCCCGATGCCCGCCATCGCACCGGCGTCCATCCTCGATTTCGCCCTCGTGGCGCCCTTGGGCCTGATCGCCGCGGTGGTGGCGATCCTGTTCATCCAGTCCGCCGCCCACATGCCGAGGATCACCGCGGAATGGGCCAAGCGCGCGCATGTCCCGCTCTGGGCGTTGCCGCCGGCCGGCGGGCTTCTGGTCGGCTGTCTCGGCGTCGCCGCGCCGGAAATCCTGGGCGTCGGCTATGAGGCGACCGGACAGGCGATCGCAGGCGGCTACGGCGCGGCCATGCTGCTGGCGCTGATCATCCTCAAGCTGATCGCCACGGTGATTACGCTGTCGGCGCGCTTCGGCGGCGGCGCGTTCTCGCCCTCGCTCTATCTCGGCGCCATGACAGGCGGCTTGTTCGCCGCGCTCGCCGGCGCCCTGTTTCCCGAACAGACCGCCGGACCGGCCTTCTATGCGCTGGTGGGCATGGGCGCGGTCTCCGGCGCCGTTCTGGGCGCGCCGCTCTCAACCACGCTGATCGTCTTTGAACTCACCGCGAGCTATGAGGCGTCGATCGCGCTTCTGGTGGCGGTGTCGCTGTCGACGGTCGTGTCCACCTCGGTGACCAAGGGCTCGCTCTTCCACAAGCAGGTCGAGCGCCACGGCTATGACCTCACCCGGGGCGACGCGCGCGTGATCCTGCAGACCATCCGGGCGCGCGACATCATGGCGCCCATCGACAAGGCCGACCGCGCCGGCGAAATGGACGCGCCTTACGTCTTTGAGGACGATTATCTCGGCCGCATTCTCGGCTTCATGTCCGCCGAGAAGATCGACGGCGCCCCGGTGCGCAAACGCACGGGCGAGCAGGAAATCGTCGGCTACATCTCGAAAGCCGACGCCCACGCCGCCTACGCCTCAGCCCTCCAGCACCGCCACGAGGAAGAGCACCGCTAGCGGCGGCTGAAAGCGTAAACGCAGGCGAGGATCAGCGCGGCGAGGCCTGGCAGGCCGACAGATACCGCAAGCGCCAGCGGCTGGGCGGCCGCATCTCCCCAGATCGCGTCGACCTGCAGGATCAGCCCGCCCAGGAACAGACCCGCCAGAACGAGAAAGATCGTGAGCCGTCCTGCAACGGCTGCGCTTGTCAGCCGCACCGGCGCTGCATAGGCGGGCGTGGCGCGCACGCGCCATAGCCACACGCCCAGCGCGGTCAGGAAACCGCCCAGCCCCGCCAGCGACGCCCCCAGCGCGGCGCGGTCGATGGGCGCAAACAGCCAGATCGCGGCGAAGGCGAGCCCGGTCAGAAGAAAGACCACGCCCGCGCTGCGGTCGGCCGCCGCGAAGGCCGCCGCCGTCTCCCGCCCGGCCGCAAGGCTTCGGACGATCTTCGGCAGGAAATTGCCGCAGGCTGCGATCATGAGGCCCATGACGGCGGCTGCGAGGCGCTTGCCCGTATCGGGATCGACAAGCCCCGTCTCGCGGGCGGCCGCCGCCCCGGCCATGGCGAGCACAAGCGTCAGGAGCGAAAGGGCGAAGGGCCGGATGAACCCCGGTTCAGGCTGATCCTTGCTGATCATGGTCTGTCCTCCTCGTCATCGCGGGCGGCCTCGCCCTGTTCGCGCAACTCCCAGCCGAAGACCTGGGCGAAGCCCAGAAGCGCGTCTTCAAGCACCGACATCTGGAGCTGGTAGATCACCGACTTGCCCTCGCGCTGCGAGGTCACGAGGCCGGCTTCGCGCAATACCGCGAAGTGCGCCGACATGGTCGGCTTCGACACGTCGAAGCGCGCAGCAATCTCGCCCGCGCTCATCGGTCCGCGCCGCAGCATGGCCAGCACCTGACGACGGGTCGGATCGGAGAGCGCCTTGAACACCAAGCTCATGGATCAATGTTTAGCTAATTATCTAATTGATGTCAAGGCGCAGCACGCGCCCGGCGCGCGCTCAGACGAGGAAGGCGAGGACAGGATAGGAAATCGCATTGCCGAGCGCATGGATCATCCAGCCCGGCGCGATCGATCCATTGCCCGTCTTCTCGTTGGCGAAGGCCATCAGCCAACCTGCCGCGCCCGGGAGCAGGAGAAAGGTTGCGCCCAGCAAGGGCGTGAATTCCGGTCCGCCGGGCACGACAAAGATCAAGAGGTGGATCGCCCCGAAGATCAGCGCATGAAGCGTGTTGCCGATCCAGAACCCGGCCAGGGCGATCAGCCGCTTGGCGAGCACGCCGCGAAACAGGATCTCCTCGGAAAGCGCCGTCTTGAATCCGGCAACCACCAGAATGACGAGCGTCGTCTCCAGACTGACGCCCTGATCATGGATCATGCCTGCAACCGTGTTGTCGGCGGCCGCCGCCGCGCTGACCTGCGGAAGCAGATAGATCACGGCCGTCGCCGCCGACCAGATCGCGAAAACGACCAGCGCGATCGCCATCGATCGGCCCGTCGGCGCGACCAGGCCCGAATAGCGCAGAAACCCGGCCCGCTTGCGCCCGAATATCAGCCAGACAAGGCCCGCGATCAGCAGCGCGAAAAGGACCTGAACGGCCGCGTTGACGGCTTCCTGAACGAGCATGCGCGACTCCCGGCGACCTTTTATCTTGATATCAAGATATTTATCTTTACGTCAAGATAGTTTTCGCGCCACGCGATCGGGGCTATCTGTCCTCGAATGAAAAACGCTGCTCCGCCCGATTTGGTCGACGAGGTGGTCGACGGTTTCCGCACCGAACGGCCGGACCTTGATCCGCGCGCCATCGAGGCCGCCTGCCGCCTGATCTACGCCGGCCGCAGCGCGGTCGCGCACGCCGAGCGCACGCTGGAGCGTTTCGGGCTGAACTACACCGACTTGGACGTTCTCGGGAATCTGCGCCGTTCCGGAGCGCCGTTCGAGCTCTCGCCCGCGGCTCTGCAGCGCCAGGCGATGATCACCTCCGGCGCAATGACGACATGCCTCGACCGGCTGGAGCAAGCCGGCATGATCACCCGCCACGTCCGGCCCGAAGACCGCCGCAGCCGCATCGTGCGGCTAAGCGCAAAAGGCCGCGCCCTGATCGACGAGGCGCTCTCGGCGCGGTTTGGAAGCGCAGCGCAGGCAGCCGCTGCGCTCTCATCCGAAGAAATCGACACGCTCAACGCCCTCGTGCGGCGCTTCACCGAGGCGCTTGAGGCGCAGAACGCCTGAACCGCAGCCCTCGCGCCGGCGCAGATGCGTGCTAGTTTTGTTCTCAGCCGACTCACTCAAGCCGACGGACGCCGCCCATGACCGCGACCCCGCTGTCCCAGCAAGCCATGCCGCGGCCGCCGCAAGGCGCGGGAACGCCCGGCTATCTGCATGGACTCAATCCCGAGCAGCGCGCGGCGGTCGAGGCGACCGACGGCCCGGTCCTGGTGCTCGCGGGCGCAGGCACAGGCAAGACGCGCGTGCTCACGACGCGCCTGGCGCACATTCTCGCCACGGGCAAGGCGCGCCCCTGGGAGGTGCTGGCGGTCACCTTCACCAACAAGGCTGCGCGGGAGATGAAATCCCGTGTGGGCGATCTGATCGGCGACGCTGTTGAAGGCGTGCCCTGGCTCGGCACGTTTCACTCCATCGCCGCGCAGATCCTTCGCCGCCATGCGGAGCTCGCCGGGTTGAAGCCCAGCTTCACCATCCTCGACACCGACGACCAGCTGCGGCTGATCAAGCAGATCCTGCAGGCTGAGAATATCGACGAGAAACGCTGGACGCCGCGCTATCTCGCCAGCCTCATTGACGGCTGGAAGAACCGCGCGCTCACCCCGGGGCGCATTCCGGAAGAGGACAAGTGGAAGTTTGCAGACGGCCGCGCCGGGGATCTGTACCGCATCTACCAGGACCGGCTTTCCGTCCTGAACGCATGCGACTTCGGCGACCTGCTGCTGCACGTCATTTCGGTGTTCAAGGAGAACCCCGACGTGCTCGCCGCCTATCACGCGAAGTTCCGCTACCTGTTGGTGGACGAATACCAGGACACCAATGTCGCGCAGTATCTATGGCTGCGCCTTCTCGCCCAGGGCTCGGGAAATGTCTGCTGCGTCGGCGACGACGATCAGTCGATCTATGGCTGGCGCGGCGCGGAGGTGGACAACATCCTGCGCTTCGAGCACGACTTTCCCGGCGCGCAGGTCATCCGGCTGGAGCGCAACTACCGCTCGACCGGGCATATCCTCGGCGCGGCGTCCGGGCTGATCGCGCACAACCGGGGCCGGCTCGGCAAGACGCTGCACACGCAGGATGATGACGGCGACCAGCTCTCCATCATGGGCGTGTGGGACGACGAGGAGGAAGCCCGGCTGATCGGCGAGGATATCGA
>CAZLOV010000119.1:7229-7651 GCA_964561235.1 uncultured Caulobacterales bacterium | reverse complement strand
AGGCGGGGATGGCGCGACGCTCGCAGACAGTTATGTGTGGGTCTATCTCGAGCACGGGCTGGCTCCCGGCGTCGCCGTGCTCGCCGACATACCCGCCCGGCAGCGCGGCGCCGCACGCCTGCGCGGGCGTCTGGGCGCGCGCGCCGGCGTGCGCTCCGGCCCATGGGCGTTCGGCGCGGAGGTGCTGAGCGATCCGCGCTTCGGGGCCGGGGCGGATGAAACCGACGTCACCCTGTTTGAAGCGAGCTTGCTTGCCGGCCGTGGTCTGGGACGCAGCGGATACGCCGCCGTTCAGATCGGCTATGCGCGCGATTTCGGCGGCGCGTCCGGCCTCATCTGGCGCGCGGAGACCGGCCGCACCCTGTTCGGACCGGTTTACGCCGCCGCCAAGCTTGACGGCGGCCGCTCGCTGGAGCGCTCGC
>CAZLOV010000119.1:0-7219 GCA_964561235.1 uncultured Caulobacterales bacterium | reverse complement strand
GACGGTCCGGGCGCGGTCACCGGGGAAGCGCTGCTGGGCGCGCGTCTGGCGCGCGGGGCGGCGCTCGAACTGGTGCGGCGGGAGAGCTTCGCGGACGGGGGCGGCGCCTGGCAATTGGCGGTCGTCCTGCGGCGCTAGCGTTGCCGTTAAGGAATTCATGGAGCGTTCACCGCCGCGCATGTTAACCTTTTTCGGCGTTTCAAAGGCTGTGGACAGGATGTCACGGACGCGGAGGATCGCGCAGACTCAGCTTCCAAGTGCTGGTTAACACTGTTAGCAATTGTTAATGACCTGAGGGGGCGGCAGGGGATTCGTTAATGAGTGAATGGTTCGGAGGATACGGGGCAACGCCGCTATTGCTCGCGCGTCTCGCGCTGGGCGCGGTCGCCGCCGCGATCTTTGGAACCTTGCTCTTTGTCACCGGCTGCCAGCCCGATTCGCGCTCATCCGCCTCCGCCCAGACCGCCCAGCCGCTTCCGCCAGCTCAGGACTATGGCTCCGAGGAGCCCTATCGTGACGCGGGCGAGCCGTTTCGCGACGACGAATACCTCGCCGGGGAGAGCTACTACGCCCCGCGCGACGGCTTTCAGAGCGCGCGGCGCGGGGGCGGCGCGAGCTGCAATGAATGGTGCGAACGCAATGGCGTGCAGCAGTTTTTCTGCGGCTTGTTCGGCGGTCGCGACTGCGGCCGCTTCTATCGCTGCCCCAATTACGCCGGCGACCGAATCTGCAAGCCGCCGCGGCCGGCGCGCGGCGATGATTATCCGGAGTTTCCCCCGCGCCTCGTGCGCGTTGCGCCGAACGTCGCAACGCCGCTTGATCAGCGCGCCTTCTGCCCGGCGAGCCGCGCGGACGCTGCAGTGTTCGAGCAGCCCGATCCGGTCGCGCTCAACGAGAACTGCACCTGCCCGGGCGTCCAGGTGGAGGATCCGGAGACGGGCTTCCTCGTGCCCATGCGGTGCCTGACCGGCCGGCAGGCGGCCAATTTCCACAATCGCGGCTCGCGCTACTGGCTGCTTCGCGGCGACAGCAAGCTTGCCGCCGACGAACGCGATGCCGCGCTGGAGTACTGGGGTTATTCCATCGAGTGGGGCCGCATTTTCGGCGCCCAAGCCTCGCTGATGGCCCAGCGGCGCGTTCAGGCGCACATGCTCCAGTGCCAGACCGATCCCAGCGGCGAGAGCCTCGACCGGATCGCGCTGGGCGGTTCTGTCGATCCGGATCACCGCGACGTCATCAGCCTTGAAATCCGCCAGAAGGCGCTCAAGGCGCTGGGCTATTACGCCGGTCCGACCGATGGCGAATACGGTCCGATGACCCGCGACGCCGTGCGCGGCTTCCAGCGCGAGCTCGGCTATGACGAGACCGGCACGCTGTCGCCGTACCAGACGACGCTGCTGATCTGCCACGCCGCCCAGACGGCGCGCGATCCCGACCTGCAGAACGCGCTCGGCATCATGTACTCCACCGGCCTTGGCGTTTCGCAGAACACCGATCTCGCGCTGGAATGGTTCGACACGGCGATCCAGCGCGACGATCCGGACGCTGCGTTCAATCTGGCTCTGATCTACGGCACCGGCGCGGTGCTTGGCAGCTACCGTCTGTGCGGCATCGTGGAGAACCCGGAGCGGGCCGACGCCTATCTGCGCGAGGCCGCCAGCGGCGGTCACGACGTCGCCATCCGCTGGCGGGAAGACCGCGATCTCAGCGGGCGCGGCATCTCTCCCGCGGAGCGCTGGCGGCGGATTTCCGACGCCCTGCGCGAAGCCGCCGAAGCGAATGCGGAAGGCGGCGGCCCCGACCGCAGCGGGGAGTTCTACCTGGACTGGCTCGACCGCATCCAGATCGCGCAACTGCGCAGCGGCTGCGGCGGACTTGAAGAAGAACCTCCGGCCCCGGCGGGCGGCTACCGCCCGTTCGGAGACTGGAACTGACGGCAAGGCCCAAGGAGGCCCCGATGGTGAAGCGGGATCAGAAGAATGCGGCCCCCGTCACGCGGACGACGGGGCGCGAGGGCGGTCTCGGCCGCATCAAGGGAAAAGGAGGCGCAACCATGCTGCGCACCGGACTGCTCATTGCAGCAAGCATCGGACTGGCCTCATGCGGCCATGAAGGCGTCTATGACCGCGAGTTCAGCCGCGGTCTCGTGCCGGCGGTATCGGAATTCAACCTCGAGCAGGCCGAACGCGTCTGCGCGCTGAATTCCCTGCAGACCCAGAAGGAAACGATCATCCGCCGGGCGCGCGAAAGCTATGTCGACGAAACCGGCGACTGGCCGGAACGCGCCGTGGCGGGCGGCGCGATCGGCGGCGGCGTCGCCTTGGGCACGAGCGCCTCGAATCCGGTGGGCTGGGCGCTCGCCGGCGCCGGCGCGCTGGCCTCCGGCGCGAGCCTGCGCCCTGACCAGGCCGTCGAGCAGGAGGTCGAGGAAGAGACGCGCGAGTTCGTCTACCGCGTCCAGCCTTATGAAGAGGTGCTCAACGAGCGGCTCGAGATCCTGCGCGTGTTCGAGACCGATCTCGACGCCGCCTACGGCTTCGCCGAATCCGCTTGCCGCACGCACATGGTCTGCCTCGCCAACAACAGCTATCAGACGGGCGCCTGCACGGACACGTCCCGTACGCTCGAGCGCGCGCAGGACCGCTTCCTCGACGTGTCCGCCGGTCTCGCCGACGTCCGCGCCCAGCTTGCGGAGAGCGAGGCGCTGCTGCCGACCGAAGTGCTTCTCGAAGAGGTGGACGATCGTCCCCATCGCCCCGTGCATCCGCGCCCGCCGCGCCGCGAGCCGGAACGTTGCGGCTCGGCGGTGCTGGGCTCGATCTTCACCTCCGGCGAGTGCCCGACGCGGCCTCACTGAGCCTGCGGGGTCGAACCCAGAAGCAAAAGGGCCGCCCTTGAGGGCGGCCCTTACGCGTTCAGCTCCCGCAGCGGTCTCAGACGCCTTCGCCGACGAAGGCTTTCTCCACCACGTAATCGGCCGGCTTGGCGTTGGAGCCCTCCTCGAAACCCGCCGCCTCCACGATGGCGCGGGTGTCCTTGAGCATGGCTTCCGAACCGCAGATCATGACCCGGTCGACGGCCGGGTCGAGCGGCTCGCGTTCGATGTGGCGGAACAGCTCGCCGTTTTCGATCAGGTCGGTGATGCGCCCGATGCGCGGGCCGTCCTCGCGCGTGACGCTGTCGAAATAGACCAGTTTGTCAGCCGCCATTTCACCGATGAGCGGATCGGTGCGGATGGCCTCGACCATCTCGCGGCTATAGGTCAGCTCGCCATGGGTCCGGCAGGTATGGGTGACGACGACCTCTTCAAAGCGCTCATAGACGTCCGGCTCGCGGATCAGGCTGGCGAAGGGCGCAAACCCGGTGCCGGTCGAGAACATGTAGAGCCGCCGGCCGGGCTTGAGCGCATCCGTTACGAGCGTGCCCGTGGGCTTGCGGCCGAGCAGGACGCCGTCTCCGGGCTGGATGTGCTGGAGCTTGGTGGTCAGCGCGCCGCCGGGCGCCTTGATGGAGTAGAACTCCAGCTCCTCGTCCCAGGTCGGGCTCGCCACCGAATAGGCGCGCAGCACCGGCTTTTCCTCCGAGGCGAGGCCGATCATCACGAACTCGCCCGCACGGAAGCGGAAGCTCGACGGCCGCGCCACGCGGAACTTGAACAGCGTGTCGGTGTAGTGCCGCACCGAACGCACCGGCGTCTCGAAAAAGGCGTTGGCGCGCGCGCCCGCGGCGGGGCGGGGCTCGGTGAGCACGGCCTCGTTCATGGGATGTCGTCCTTCTTCAGTTTTGGGTCCAGCCAGGAACTGGAAGGTTCCTAGCGGAAAGATAGGCCGGGTTGTAGAGGCGCCCGGCGTAACGTGCGCCTAGGTCGCACAGCAGGGTCACGACGACGTGACCCGGACCAAGGCTTTCCGCCATGCGCATGGCGCCGGCGATGTTCACGCCGGCCGAGCCGCCCAGCGAAAGGCCTTCCTCCTCCACCAGCCGGAAAAGCAGCGGCAGGAACTCCGCGTCCTCGACGCGGAAGGCGGCGTCCACCTCGAGCCCTTCCAGCTGGCCGGTGATCCGTCCGACGCCGATGCCTTCGGTGATGGAGGCGCCTTCGCTTCTGAGTTCGCCGCGGGTGAAATACGAATGCAGCGCGCCGCCGGCGGGATCGGCGAGGCCGATCTTCACCGACGGCTTGCGCGCGCGCAGGGCGGCTGCGACGCCCGCCAGCGTGCCGCCGGTGCCGCATGCGCAGATGAAGGCGTCCACGCGTCCGTCCGTCTGCGCCCAGATCTCCGCGCCGGTTGTGGCTTCGTGGAAGGCCTTGTTGGCGGGATTGTCGAACTGGTTCGCCCACAAGGCGCGGCCTTCGCCGGCGCCGAGATCCTCGGCCAGCCGGCGCGAGACATGCACGAAATGGTGTTCGGAGGAGAACGGCGCGGGATCGACCTCGATGATGCGCGCGCCCTGCGCTGAAAGCGCAGCCTTCTTTTCCGGGCTCTGCGTGCGCGGCATGACGACATGAACCGGATGGCCCAGCGCGCGCCCGACAAGGGCGAGGCCGATGCCGGTATTGCCCGCGGTGCCTTCCACGATGGCGCCGCCCGGCTGAAGCGCGCCGGACGCCACGGCTGCGCGCACGATGCCGAGCGCCGTCCGGTCCTTCACCGACCCGCCCGGATTGAGAAACTCGGCCTTGCCGTAGATCTCGCAGCCCGTCTCGCGGCTCGGCCCGTCCAACCGGATCAGCGGCGTGTTTCCGATCAGGGAGAGGATCGCAGGCTCGCTCACAGCAGGCGGCGGCTCCCGCTCGCGCGCGCCAGGCGTTCGGCGTCATGAATGCCGCATTCGGTCTTGTCGCGGCCGGCCCAGCGGCCCGCCCTCAGATCGTCGCGGTCATTGACCGGCGCGGTGCACGGCCAGCAGCCGATGGAGGGAAAGCCTTCCGCCACCAGCGGGTGACGCGGCAGGCTCCGCGCGTCCATGAAGCGTGCGACATCATCCTGGCTCCAGCCGTGCAGCGGGTTGAAGCGCAGCTGATCGCCGTCGAATTCGACCGCGGGCAGCGCGGCGCGGCCGCCGCCATGACTGCGCTTGCGGCCCGTGATCAAGGCGTCATAACCCGGTAGCGCGCGCGCCAGAGGACGCACCTTGCGCAGCCCACAGCATGCGTCCGGATCGCGTGACCACAGACGGTCGTCGGCGTCTTCAGCCCTTGCTTCGGCCGTGTCGGGTTCAAGCACGACGATGCGCCCGAGCTTGAGGGTCTTTTCCAGCGTGCGCCGGTAGGACAGCGTCTGGGCGAAATGCCGTCCCGTGTCGAGGAACAGCACCGGCAGGTCGCGGTCGATATCGCTCGTCAGCGCCAGCGTGACGGCGGCCTCTGCGCCGAAGGACGACAGCACGGCGGCGCGGCCGGGCGCATAGTCGATCGCGGCGCGGATGATTGCGGCGGCGTCTGCGCCGTCGAGCTGCGCGTTGAGCCGTTCGGCCGCCTTGCGCCGGATCTCGCGCGCCCGGCGCAGATAGGCCGGCGCAGCCGCGTCCGAGGCGGGTTGGTAGGCTGAGGCGAACCGCGAGATCGCATCCGGCCAGGCGGGATCATCGCCGCGGGCGAACGGGGCGGTGGCGTCGAAACCGGCGCGCTTGAGGTGGCCCGCCTGGTCGGGGATGAGATCGCCCACCGCGCGCAGCTCTCCGGAAAAGCCCCGTTCGCGCAGTCGTGCTGCGATCGAGAAGCCGCGCCCGTCTGCGAAGGCGGGAAACTCCACGTCCACCGCGTCATGGCTCAGCGCTTCGGCGATCAGGTTCTCGCCCGCATCCGGCGCCAAACGCAGACGGGAGGTCTCGGCCTCAGGCGGATCAATGCGCATAGACGGCCTCCTTGAAGGGTTCGAAGCCTTCGCGTGTCAGGGTGGCGATGAAAGGCTCGCCCTCGCGCCGCAAACGGATATAGGCGCGCAGCGTGCGCTCGACCGCGTCGACAGCGGCGCCGGCGCTCAGCGCAGGGCCGAGAATGCGGCCGATCTCCGCCTCGCCGTCGGCGACCCCGCCAAGCGTGAGCTGGTAGACTTCCTCGCCGCGCTTATCCACCCCCAGAAGGCCGATATTCGCCACATGGTGGTGGCCGCAGGCGTTGATGCATCCGGAGATCTTGATCGTCAGCTCGCCCGCGGGCGCATCCAGCCCCGTTTCATGCAGGCGCTCGGAGATGGCTTCAGCCAGCGGGATCGAGCGCGCATTGGCGAGATTGCAGTAATCCAGACCCGGGCAGGAGACGATGTCGCTTGCAAGACCGGCGTTTGCGTGCGCCAGACCGGCGCTGCGAAGGCCTTCCCAGAGCGCCGCCGCATCGGCGCGGGCGACATGCGGCAACACCAGGTTCTGCTCCTTGGTCACACGAATCTCGCCGCGCGCGTAGCGGTCTGCGAGATCGGCGAGCGCATCCATCTGGTCGGCGGTCATGTCGCCGGGAGATTTTCCGCGGGGTTTCAGCGAGACGATGACGCTGGCCAGCCCGGCGACCTTGTGCGGACGCAGGCACCGCGCCGCCCAGACGTCGAAGGCGGGATCCGCCGCGCGCGCCGCCGGGCGCGGATCGGGTTCGGGTTCCGGGAAGAAGGCGGCGATGCGGTCGATTTCCTCGCGCGGCGTGCGCAGCACCCCGCCGCGAAGACGCTCGTACTCCGCCTCCACCTCGCGGGTGAACGCCTCCGGGCCGAGCGCTTCAACGAGGATCTTGATGCGCGCCTTGTACTTGTTGTCGCGACGGCCATGCAGGTTGTAGACGCGCAGGATGGCGGTGAGATAGCCAAGGAGTTCCGCGGCCTCGACGAAATCACGCAGTTTCGCCGCCACGCGCGGCGTCCGCCCCTGGCCGCCGCCCGCCCAGACGGTAAAGCCGAGCGCGCCGTCTTCGCTGCGCACCGCTCGCAGGCCGATATCGTGCACGCCAATCGCGGCCCGATCGGCGGCCGATCCCGTCACCGCGATCTTGAACTTCCTCGGCAGGAACGAGAATTCCGGGTGCAGGGTCGACCATTGCCGGATCAGCTCGCACCACGGCCGCGGATCGGCCGCCTCGTCCTCGGCCGCGCCGGCGAACGGATCCGTGGTGGTGTTGCGGATGCAGTTGCCCGAGGTCTGGATGGCGTGCATCTCCACCTCGGCGAGCCGGTCGAGAATGTCGGTAATGTCGGTCAGGGCGGGCCAGTTGAACTGGATGTTCTGGCGG
>CAZLOV010000118.1:0-7655 GCA_964561235.1 uncultured Caulobacterales bacterium | reverse complement strand
TGCACGGTGGAGACGAAAGACGGGACGAAGCAGATCGTCTGCGGCGCGCCGAACGCGCGCGCGGGCATGACGGCCATCTATGCGCCGCTCGGGACCTACATCCCCGGTCTGGGTTTCAGCCTCGACAAGAAGCCGCGCAAGATCCGCGGCGTGGAAAGCTCCGGCATGCTGTGCTCGACCAAGGAGCTCAACGCCGGCGAAGACCATGACGGCATCGCCGATCTCACCGGCGACTGGCCGGTGGGAACGCCCGCAGCCGAGGCGCTGGGCCTGAACGATCCCGTCATCGATTTCGAGGTCACGCCGAACCGCCCCGACTGGCTTGGCGTCCACGGAATTGCGCGCGATCTCGCCGCAGCGGGCGTCGGAACCCTGAAGACCCGGCCCGTCGAGCCGGCGCCGGGGGCCTTTGCGTCGCCGGTCGGCATCGCCCTGGACTGGCCGGAAGCCTGCCCGGTCTTCGCCGGCCGGCTGATCCGAGGCGTCAGGAACGGTCCGTCTCCGGACTGGCTGCAGAAGCGGCTGACCGCAGTCGGGCTCCGGCCGATCAACATCCTCGTCGATGTGACGAACCTGATTTCCTACGACCGCGCGCGTCCGCTGCACGTTTATGACGCCGCCCGGATCGGCTCCACCATCCGCGCCCGGAAGGGCCGCGGCGAGGCGGACCGGCATGAGGCGCTCGACGGCCGGGAATACGCGCCCGACGAAACCGTGTGCGTGATCGCGGACGAACACCGCGCCCTGGGTCTTGGCGGCGTGATGGGCGGGGCATACTCGGGCTGCACGGATGAAACCGTCGACGTGTTCGTCGAAAGCGCCTGGTTCGACCCGCAGACCATCCGGACGACCGGCAAGCGCCTCGGCATTGAAAGCGATGCGCGCTACCGGTTCGAGCGCGGCGTGGACACCGCCTCCGCAGTGGACGGGCTGGAGCTCGCCACCCGGCTGATCCTCGATCTCTGCGGCGGCGAGGCCTCGGAAATCGTCGTTGCGGGCGAAGCCCCCGCCGATCCGCCGGCGATTGATTTCGATCCCGCGCGCGTGGCGAAACTCACAGGTCTTCAGTTGCCGGATGACCGCATCGAGGACATCCTGCGCCGGCTGGGTTTCGGCGTGGCGCGGGAAGGCGCGCGCTGGCGCGTCCAGCCGCCGAGCTGGCGTCATGACGCGCAAGGCCAGGCCGATCTTGTCGAAGAGATCGCGCGCATCGAGGGCTACGACACGCTGCCCGTCGTCCATATGCGCCGTCCGGAGGGCGAGCGTCCCAGCGCGCCCGCGACGGAGATGCAGAACCGCGTGCGCGCCTCGCGCCGCGCCGCAGCGCTGCGCGGCTATCAGGAAGCGATCACCTGGTCGTTCTGCCGCCATGACGAGGCGGACTTGTTCGGCGGGTTCGGCGAGGGCCTCAAGCTCGCCAATCCGATCTCTTCCGACCTCGACGTCATGCGTCCGAGCGCGCTGATCCATCTGCTCACCAGCCTGCAGACCAGCGCCGACAAGGGACTGGACGATCCGCGCTATTTCGAGGCCGGGCAGATCTATCTCTCCGACCAGCCCGACGGACAGCGCATGGTTGTCGCCGCCGTCAGGCGCGTCGCCGTCCGGCGCGACTGGACCGGCGATGAAACCGCCACCGTGTTCGACGCGAAGGCCGACGCCATGGCCGTGCTCGAAGCCGCCGGCGCGCCGGTGGACAACCTTCAGGTCACCGCCGACGCGCGCCTCTGGTGGCATCCCGGCCGCTCCGGCGTGTTCCGCCTCGGCCCCAGCCGGATCGGCGAGTTCGGCGAGGTGCATCCGCGCACGCTGAAGGCGCTGGGGGTGGAAGGCCGCGTGCTCGCGTTCGAGCTGGTGCTCGATGCGATCCCCTCGCCGAAGAAGAAGGCGCTCAAGGCCCGCGCGCCGCTGGTCCTGCCCGATCTGATGCCCGTCACGCGCGACTTCGCCTTCCTGGCGCCGCGCAGCCTGCCCGCGGGCGAGCTGATTAAGGCCGTGCGCGGCGCGGAGAAGCGCCTGATCTCGAATGTCGCGCTGTTTGACCGTTATGAAGGGCCCGGCGTGCCGGAGGATCAGGTGTCGCTGGCCGTCGAGGTGACGCTTCAGCCGATGGAGCAGACGCTGACGGACAAGGAGATCGAGGCGGTCTCCGCCGCTGTCGTTGCGGCGGCGGAAAAGCTGGGCGCGAGCTTGCGCGCTTGAACCCGGGCCTTGATCCCAGACGCCTTCACGGCGCGGCTTTCGAGGTCCAGCGCGCGTTCCTCATCGACGCCGTGCGCGCCGACAGCGTCGCTGAAACGGTCATGATCCGCGCCTGTGCGGCTGCGCTGCCCGACTGGCGGCTGGTCTCCGGCGCGATCTACCAGAATGTCTGGAACGCCCTCACCGGCCGTCCGCCGGGTCATGGCGTGAAGGATTACGACCTTGCGTATTTCGACGGCTCCGATCTGAGCTACGAGGCCGAGGACCGCGTCATCCGCGCGATGGCGGATGCGTTTTCCGACATCCGCGCGGACATCGAGGTGCGCAACCAGGCGCGCGTGCATCTATGGTTCGGGCCGAAATACGGGGTCGACTGGCCGCCGCTGTCCTCCACCGACGAGGGCATCGCGCGCTACGCCGCCGATGCGCACAAGGTCGGGCTGCGGCTGGAGCCGGACGGCGGCTATGACCTTTTCGCGCCCGCCGGACTGGATGCGATCTTCGATCTGCGCATCGAGCCTTCGCGCGACAGCCGCCTTGCCGATCCGGAAGGGTTCGCGGCGAAGGCCCAGCGGCAAAAACAGCTCTGGCCCGCGCTTAAGGCGAGCCTCTAGCGGCGCGGCCGGCGTGCCGCCTCCAAGGCGATGCAGCCAAGGATATGCGCTCCCGCCAGGACCACGCCGCGCGCCGTGCCGGTGATCTTGGACACGCCCGCGCGCCGGTTGCGCCGCGATACGGGCGTCTCGCGGCAGGCAAGGCCCGCCTTGACCGCGCGCACCTGCATCTGAACCGTCCAGCCGAAAGTCGGCGCGTCCATGCCAAGCTGCTCGTAGGCTTCGCGCCGGATCGCGCGAAACGGCCCGAGATCGGAAAAGGGCGCATTCCAGAGGCGTTTCATCAGAAAGGCCGCCAGCCGGTTGCCGAAACGCTGCGGCAGGGTCAGCGCGCCGGGCTCGGCTGCGCCCAGCACGCGCGAGCCGATCACCAGATCCGCTTCCCCTTCGAGAATGGGCGCGATCACCTGCGGGATTTCGGAGGGATCATCCGACCCGTCCCCGTCGAGGAAGACATAGATGTCCGCGTGCGGGGCCATGGCCGCGCCCGCCATGCAGGCCCGGCCATAGCCGCGGCTTGGCGCGGAAGCGACAAGCGCTCCGGCCGCGCGCGCCGCATCCGCGGTGCCGTCCGTCGAGCCGTTGTCGCCGACGATCACGCATGAGACGTGCGGCAGCGCCGCCTCGACGACTGCTGCTATCGTCCCGACTTCATTGAACGCCGGAATGATGAGGACCACCTCGCGCGCCGTCATCGCCGCCGGGCTTTCCACGCGGCTTCAAGCGCCAGCAGCGCGAGCGGCAGGCCGAACGCCGCGGGCGTCACCAACAGGCGAAAGACGGGATCGTCATCCCCGGTCAGGAAGCGGATGGCGTAGAGCGGCGCGGTGGCGGCAAGCGTCGCGACCCCGATCGACGGCGCGAAGGGCAGCAGCGGCGCAAGCCAGATCAGATACCAAGGATATCCTGTCGGGGAGAGCCAGATCAGCCCGGCGGCCGCCGCCAGCATGGCGGCGGGCGTCCTTGAACCGTCCGCGGGCGAGGCCAGCGCCGCAATCGCGGCGATGACCGCGACGAGCGCAGCCGCCGTCAGGCGGGCGGCGTCGCCCGGGTTCATGAGGACAAGCGACCAGCCCGCCTCGATCAGATTGAACAGGAAGGCGTGCCGCTCCCAACCCGCGGCATAGGCTGCAAGCCCGGAATCGGCGTCCAGCGCGGCGATCTGCGGATGGATGAGGCCGAGAGCAACGGCGATAAAGGCCGCCGCCGCCGCCAGGAGCCGCATCCATGCCCAGCCCGAGGGCCGCAGTATCTTGTCGCCGAGCGCCGGGCGCATCAGCGCGGCGGTCAGAAGCACGGGCCAGATCTTTACAGCCGCCGCCGTGCCCAGCGCCGCCGCAGCCGCAATCAGGCGTCCTCGCGCGGCGAGAAGCAGCGCGAGCGCCAGCGGCGGTCCGAGCAGCAGATCCATGTGAAGCGCGCCGGCGGCTTGGGCGATCACCACCGGATTCCACCAGTAGAGCAGCACCCATGCCGGCGAGCGGCCCCAGGCCCTGAGCGCGGCGATCAGCAGGACGATGGTCGCCAGCTCCGCCGCCATCCAGACCGCGCGCAGGCCGTCCGGCGAGAACGGCGCGATCCTGTGGGCGAGCGCAAACGCCGCCTGGGCCGGCGGCGGATAGATCGTCGACACCGTGGGATAGCTGACCCGGCTGAACTCCACCGGATGCGCCGCGGCGAGCGCGCGCATCGCCGCCAGATCGCTTCCGGGCTCGGCGGCCGGCTTCAGCCGACCGAAAACGTCATGGGGATCCGCCTCGCGCGGCGTGTGCGCGAAGGCGTCCGCGCCCGCCGCCGTGACCGCGCCGTCCCAGACATAGCGCCGCCAGTCATCTTCAAGGATCGGCTCGGAGCCGAAAAACACCGCCCGCATGGCGAGACCCGCCGCCAGTGCGGCGGCGAGCGACCGAGCGCCGGGCCGCCATCTTCGCAGGAGCGGGATAAGCGCCACGAAGAGAAGCCCGGCTGCGGTCTGAAGGGCGATGAACCGCTCTGTCGGCGAAAGGCGCGGATCCATGCGGTAGGGAAAGGCGTCGGCCATGAGCGCCGTTGCGCCCTGAACCGCCAGGAGCGCCAGCCCTGCGCCGGCGAGGAGAACAGCCGCGCGTTTCAGGAGCCGGACGGTCCGGCGCCGGAGCCAATCCCGCCGCTGGCGGGCCGGATACGCTGACGCGGCCGGAATTCGTCAACGCGATAGTTCATCTCCGCAAAGATGATGTCCCGGCCCTCCTCCAACTGCCGCGCGGCGCGCCCGCGCGCCGTCTCGAGCAGATGGGCGCGCAGCACTTCCGCGTCGCCGCCGAACGCCTCCTGGAAGTACCAGCCCACAATGGCGGGCGCTTCCACACCCTGGCGGCGCACGCGCAAGCCGTCGCCATCCGCCAGGGCGGTTTCCGCCGCCTCGCGCAGCATGGCGCGCACGGTCTCGCCCTGATACGGCGCGCCTGGAAAATCAGGTCCGCCCGCCGATCCCTGGTAGAGGCCGTAGATCAGATTGGGATCCTCGCCGAAATGGCGAAGCAGGACGCCGCGCTCGATGTCATCGATGGAGAGGCTGACGCCTTCCACCACGATACGCTTGGCCGTCCAGACCGGCCCGGGCGCGCCGGGCGTTCCGCGTTCATCGGCCATGTCGCGGCCAAGCGCCTCGCCCGCGCCGGCGCGGATGATCAGGAGATTGCGCAGGTTCAGCCAGAAGGCCAGCTGACGCTCCCGCGTGAGCTGGCTGACCGGAACGCCGGAGAAATACTGCAGATAATTGTCGAGCCAGTCGGTGGCGTCTTCGAGATACGCGAACGCAACCATGCGCCGGCCGCCGTTCTCCGCAGTCAAGCTGTCGATCAGGGTCTCATAAGGCGAATAGTCCGGGCGCGCCGTCTCAAGCCCGGCGTAGACAGCGAAACGCGCCAGCGGATCCTCCTCTGGCGCGCGCGCGCCGTCCGGCGTCTGGGCGGACGCCCCGGCGCACAATGCCGACAGGCCGCAGACGATGGCGGCGGCGCGCAGCGCGTCATGCATCCGGAAATCTCCCTCACCAGATCGCAAGGGTTTTCCGCCCGCCTCAGCGGGGACGCAATTCACCGGTGATCAACGGCGCGTGAACGCGCCCCGCAGAGATGTCAGAAGGGGAGCCAGTTGCGCTCCCTGGAGTAGGCGAGATAGCCGACATTTGCGCCTGCACGCAGGCCGACGCCTGCTCGGATCGGCGCCAACGTGATGCCGTCTGCACGCTGGTAGTTCACGCCAAGGCCCGCCACGAAATAGGCCGAGCCGTCCACGCCCGGAAAGCGCTGGTAGAGGCGTTCGACGTCGCGAAGCTCGTAGACGAGCGTGAAGGCCCGGCTGGCGTTGCCGCCGGCGTCGAACCCGATCGAGGGGCCGGTCCAGTAGACCTTCCGCCGCGTGCCGTCCTTGAGCGTCAGATACCCTTCGCCATAGCGCAGGCCCACGCCGACCGCGCCGGAGACCTCCTCGCCTGCGATATACCCGACCGGCCGGCCAAGATCGGAAAACACGCGCTCAAGCGCGGAGGCGGCGGCCTCTGCGGTGACGCCGAAGAAATCCGCGGTCGCCTCGACGATTTCGTCGCGGCTGTAGGTGTCGATGTCGTCCTGGTAGCGGCTCGGCTGGCCGTAATCCGGCGGCGGCGCCGTATTGGAGGCGCAGGCGCCAAGGCAGGCGGCGGCGAGGATGGCGGCGAAGGCCTTGAGGGGAGCGGTCATGAGGGCGTCTCCTGTCACGCAGGGTGCGGCTTCGGACGGACCGCATCCAGCCAGCGGAATGCGACCGGGATGAGGCCGGGCGGTTACCGAAGCGTTAACGCCGCGCCTCCCGGCCGCCGTGCGCACGCGCCTGTGAAGCGCGCGGGCTTGCAGGCTTCTTTGTTGCGACTAATTCTCATTATTGAAAGGGCGCGGATGGACGCGCCCGCATGAAGGAGATCCGGCATGAGCGCGCCCGCCGCCCGGCTTTTCACCGCAGAAGCGCTGCGCAACGGTCCGACGCGCGGAGCGATCAAGACCGCAACCTATTCGCTGACCCATCTCGGCGTCGCGATGTCCGTCGCCTACGCCCTGACGGGAAGCTGGAGCGCCGCGCTCGCCATCGGCCTGGTGGAGCCGGCCGCCCAGACCGTGGCCTACGTGCTGCACGAGCGGGCCTGGCGGCGGACCGGCCAACGCTGAGCCAAACCTAGAAATCGTAGGCGATGCCCTTGCGCTCCCAGTCGCCGAAGCGCGTGGGCTCGGGACCCGACGGCCCGCCTTCCTCGGCGGCCTGTCCGGCCGCCTTGCGCTCCTGCTCCAGCTGACGCTTGCGGCGCGCCTCGGCTTCGGCAAGGGCGCGTTCGGCGGCGGGCGTCAGCTCCGGGCGGACTTGCCCGCCGTCTTGCGTCCCGGACGTGGCGTCGCGTTCGCTCATCGCTTGCAGCTCCTTGCGCGTTCACCCATTTAAATAGGCGTTGCCCGCCCCAGCGGCCAATCCGCCGGCGCGGCCTTTTCACCGGGACGAAACATGACGCTCAACGGTTTGCGCATCTTCATCCTGCTCGCCGCCATGACGGGCCTGTTCATGGGCGTGGGCTATCTCGTCGGCGGACCGGCCGGCGCAGGCATCGCGTTTGCGATCGCCGCCGGCATGAACCTTCTGGCGTTCTGGAACGCCGACAAGATGGTGCTGCGCATGCATGGCGCGCGGGAGATCCGCCCCGACGAGCGCGATCCGCACCTGCTTCAGTATGCGCGCGACGTGGTCGCGCTGGCGGAAGGCGCCGGCATGCCGCCGCCGCGCATCTTCGTCATCGAGACCGACCAGCCCAACGCCTTCGCCGCCGGCCGCAGC
>CAZLOV010000117.1:0-7663 GCA_964561235.1 uncultured Caulobacterales bacterium | reverse complement strand
GACCGGACAGGCCGCCGCCGGTGACGGTGGCGTAGACGTCGTAACCGTTGACGCGATCGGCCGCCTCGAACGGCTGCTGCAGCAGCATGCGCAGCACCGGACGGGCGAAATAGACATCCTGATCGCGGCCGTTGACGACAATCTTGCCCGCGCCCGGCTTCAGCCAGACACGCGCGATCGCGTTTTTGCGCCGGCCGGTCGCATAGGCGCGGCCATGCTCGTCGATTTTCGGCTCCGGCAGGGCTTCTTCTTCCGAGACCGGCGCGACGACCGGGCTGTCGGCTTGCTGGAGGGCGCTCTTCAGGTCCTCGAGGGAACGGGCTTGTTCGGCCATGTCTGCTCTCCTTAGACCCGGGCGTTCTTGCGGTTCATCGACTTGAAGTCGACGGTTTCAGGCTGCTGCGCGGCGTGCGGATGCTCGTTGCCGGCATAGACGCGCAGCTTGGAGAACTGCTGGCGCGCCAGCGGGCTCTCCTTGGGAAGCATGCGCTTGACCGCCATCTCGACGACACGCTCCGGGAACCGGCCCTCGAGCACCTTGCGCGGGCTCGTTTCCTTGATGCCGCCCGGATGGCCGGTGTGGCGGTAGTACCGCTTGTCCTGGTACTTGCGCCCGGTGAAGACCACCTTGTCGGCGTTGATGACGATCACATGGTCGCCGGTGTCGACATGCGGCGTGAAATCGGGGCGGTGCTTGCCGCGAAGGCGCATGGCGATGAACGCCGCAAGCCGGCCGACGACCGCGCCTTCGGCATCGATCACGACCCACTTGTTCTCCACCTCGGCGGGCTTGGCGCTGAAGGTCTTCATCGCGCGAGCCATCCTTCCTGCTTGTCAATGCGCGGGCTCGGGCCCGCCTGGGAAGCGCGCTCTCTACCGGCGCGCGTCAGTCAGGTCAAGCGGCCTCTGATTTCGCGTTGGATTACAGATGTCTGTCGTTGCGGTATCATAATACCGCCGCTAGGGCGGGTCTCGTCAAACCGTTATAATGCTTTGCTAATTACTCGTGCGAAGCCGAGATGACGGAGACGACCCATGCCGATTTCACGCCGCGCCTTTCTGCAGCGCGCCGCCGCCACCTCCACCGCGTTCGCCGGGCTGCCTTTTGTCGCCGGCTGTGCCCGCGCTGAGCAGGAAGCGGGATGGGTCAACCAGGTGGAGGGGTATGGCGCCCTGTTGCGCGATCCGCGCGGCCTGTTCGACCTGCCTGAGGGCTTCTCCTACGTGGCGATGAGCGAGACCGGCGACGTCATGGACGACGGCCTCCTCGTGCCGGGGGCGCATGACGGCATGGCGGCCTTTCCGGGAGAGGACGCGTCCGAAGTCGTCCTCATTCGCAATCATGAGCTGCGCGCAAGCAGCACCTCGCGTTCGCCCTTCGGCCCGAACAAGGAACGCCTCGGCCGCATCGACGCCTCCAGGCTCTACGGGATGACGCCTGACGGCGACCCGCAGCTCGGCGGAACAACCACGCTCGTGCTCGACGCGCAGACGCTGGAAATCCGCCGTCAGTTCTTGTCCCTTGGCGGCACCGTGCGCAATTGCGCCGGCGGGCCGACGCCCTGGGGCAGCTGGATCACCTGCGAGGAGACGACCCTGCAGGCGGGCACTGACGCAATCGAGGATCACGGCTGGTCCTTCGAGGTGCCCTCCTCCGCGCGCGCTCTGGTGGACGCCGTTCCGCTTCGCGGGCTTGGCCGTTTCAATCACGAGGCCGCCGCGGTCGATCCCGCAACCGGCGTCGTCTACCAGACCGAGGACGCCTTCCCGGGCCTGCTCTACCGCTTCCTCCCGGATCATCCCGGCGAGCTGCATCGCGGCGGACGCCTCCAGGCGCTCGCCATTCGCGGGATGCCGGGAGCGGACACCTCCAACCATGACGAGGCGGCCTTTGCGATCGGCCAGCGGCTTGAAGTCGAGTGGATCGATCTCGACGCCATCCACAATCCCGACAACGACCTCGCCGAACGCGCCGTCGCTGCAGGCGCGGCCAATTTCACCCGCGGGGAAGGCGCCTGGTTCGGCCAGGGCGAGCTCTTCTTCTGCTGCACCAACGGCGGGCCTGCGCGGATCGGCCAGATCTGGCGCTATCGCCCGTCGCGTTTTGAGGGCTACGCCCAGGAAACCGGCGAACCGGGCGTGCTGGAGCTCTTCGTGGAGACGACCGACGAACGCGTGCTAGAGAAGTGCGACAACATCACGGTCGCACCCTGGGGCGATCTCGTCGTGGTCGAGGACGGCGACGCAGAGCAGTTCATCCGGGGAGTGACGCCCGAGGGGCGCGTCTACACCATCGGGCGCAACGCCGCGACCGAGGCTGACGGCGGCTATAGCGAGATCACCGGACCATGCTTCTCTCCCGACGGAACAACGCTCTTCTTCAACGTGCAGAACGGACCCGGGCGGACCTTCGCCGTGCGCGGCCCCTGGGCGCGGCGCTCCTTGTCAGCAGTCTGATCGCCGCCTGCGGGCCGGTGCAGAATGAGGAGACCGATCCGCAGACCGCATCCGACGCCGCCCCGGTCAGCCTGAGCGCGGTCGTGACGACCGCGTTCGAGCCTTCGGGACAGGTCGCCGGGATCGCCTTTGCGCCGCGCGCAAACGAGCCCTGGACCGGGCTGATCGCCGCCAATCTGTCCTCGGGCGGATTTGACATTTTCAATGTCAACGGCGAGCGCGTGATCGCCGCCTCCGGTCCGCGCCTGTCAGGTCTCGCCGTTGCGCCGGACTTCGCCCTGCGCGGGGAGACCCTGCCGCTGATGTTCGGCGCAGACAGCGACGGTCAGGTGCGTGGGTTTGCGCTTTCCACCCAGATCGAGGATGTCATCGAGCTGCCCCTGGCGCCCGAGCTCAATGACGGGTCGGCGGCGGGGGTGTGCCTGTTCGACGTCGGGATCGGCTATGTCGAGATCGCCGTCCTCGACCGCGAGGCGCAGGCTTCGGTCTGGCGCATCACGGATGGCGGAGGCGAAACGCTCGACGTCCAGTCCCGCGCGGAATTCGATTTGCCCTATGCCGGCCGCAGCTGCGCCGCCGACGGCGACGCCCTGCTCGTGGCCGGGCCCGCCGCCGGTCTGACCCGCGTCGATCTCACCGGGGCGGTGGAAGCGCGCATCGAGGCGATAACGCTGACGGATCTCGCCGTGACGGAACTGCGCGGGCTGCCGGCGGTGGTGGCCCCCTCGCCGCAGGACGAGGCGCTGCGGGTCTATGACGCGCGCGACCTTTCGGTGATCGCCGACGTCGTGTTTGAAGACGGTCTCAACGCCCCGGCCTTCATCGAACCCGCCACCCTGTCGGTCTCGGATGCTTCCTTCGGCGGGATGTCGTTTTCCAGCGGCCTCGTCGCGGTTTACGATTCCGGCGACGGACGGGTGAAGCTGGTGGCGCGCGAGGTGCTCACGCGGGCGGTGTTCACCGCCGGCTGACCCGCGGGCTCCGTCAGCCTCGCCGCCAGCCATGCCGTCGTCCCGGCCGCAAGGAACAAGGCGATGGCGCCGCCCTGATGCGCGAGCGACAGGCCAAGCGGCGCGACATGCACCAGCGTCGTGACGCCCAGCACCACCTGCAAAAGCGTCACGCCCGCAATCGTCCCCGCCGCCATCCGCAGCCTCGGTTCGCCGGTGCGGTAGAGAACCCAGGCCAGCGCTCCCGCCGCGACGGCGACGGCATAGCCTGTCCAGCGGTGATGCAGCTGGACGGCGGCCCGGCTTTCAAACGCCGCCTGCCAGAACGGCATGCCCGACAGATAACCGTCGGGGATCAGGCGGCCTTCCATGAGCGGCCAGGTCGTATAGATGCGGCCTGCGTCCAGCCCCGCCACAAACGCTCCAAGCGCGATCTGCACCAGAACGAGGCCCCAGAAGAAAAGCGCAGGCCGCGTAAGACGTCCGGCGCGCGCAAAGGCGGCCTCCCCATAGCGGGTTTCCAGCGCTGTCCAAAGCGTCAGGCCAAGTATGACGAACGCCATCGAAAGATGGGTCGCGAGCCGGTACTGACTGACGTCGAGCCGCTCGCTCAAGCCGGAGGACACCATCCACCAGCCGATGGCTCCCTGCAGGCCGCCAAGCGCGAACAGACCCCACATGCGCGGGCGCAATCGCGGCGCAATGCGGCCTTGCCAGAGGAAAAATGCAAACGGGACCGCAAACACCAGGCCGAGGGTCCGACCGAGCTGGCGATGCCCCCATTCCCACCAGTAGATGAACTGGAACTCCTCCATGCTCATCCCGCGGTTCTGCTGCTGGTATTCCGGGATCTGCCGGTATTTCCCCAGCTCCGCTTCCCAGCCCTCGGCGGTCAGCGGCGGGATCGCGCCGGTGACCGGACGCCATTCGGTGATGGAGAGCCCGCTGTCGGTCAGACGCGTCGCGCCGCCCACAAGGATCATCGCGCAAACAAACGCCGCGACCACGACAAGCCACCAGAACACGCCGCGGTCCGTGCCTTCCCGCTCGAAAGGCTGAAGCGGTTCAAGAGTGCGGGCGTCCGTGGTCATGAGCAGGTTCCGGCCGGAGTGAATGTCGGTGGGACGCTAAATATCCGCGCCGCGCGCGCGCGCAAGGCGTTCGCGCGCTTTCGCCGCACAAGCCTTGATGCAACAGGCTGTCGCGGTACTGGTCAGGCGAGCGCTCCGCGCTTACCCTTGACGTAAACGTCAAACGTATCGGGAGGACAAGTCGATGAGCCTGGAGACGTTCCGCGAAGAGATCCGCAGCTGGATCGACAAGAACGCCCCGGAAAAAATGCGCACGCCCATCCAGTCGGAAAACGACATCTGCTGGGGCGGCCGCAACTGGACCTTCGCCAACGAGGACCAGAAGATCTGGCTCGAGCGCTGCGCGGAGAAGGGCTACACCGTCGGCGCATGGGCGGAAGCCTATGGCGGCGCGGGCTGGTCCAAGGAAGAGCACCGCATCTGGAAGGAGGAGCTGCGCCGGCTGAAAGTGCGCTCCCCTCTGGAAAGTTTCGGCATCTGGATGCTCGGGCCGGCCTTGCTGCAGTACGGCAGCGAAGCGCAGAAGCGCGAACACCTGCCCCGGATCGCCCGCGGCGAAATCCGCTGGTGCCAGGGCTATTCCGAGCCGGGCGCAGGCTCGGACCTCGCCAGCCTGCGCACCAAAGGCGTCATCGAGAACGGCGAGTACGTGATCAACGGGCAGAAGGTGTGGACGTCCTACGCCGACCAGTCCGACATGATCTTCGCGCTCGTGCGCACCGAACCGGACGCGCCCAAGCACAAGGGCATCTCCTTCCTGCTTGTGGACATGGACCAGCCCGGCGTCACCACCCGTCCGATCAAGCTGATCTCCGGCAAATCGCCCTTCTGCGAGACGTTTTTCGACGATGCGCGCACGCCGGTTGAAAACTGCGTCGGCGAGCCCGGTGAAGGCTGGACGATCGCGAAATACCTGCTGAGCCATGAGCGCGCCTCGATCTCCGAGGGCAATCTGTTTGGCGGGATGAACCCCGTTTCCGCCGCCGCGAAATCCGGCGAACTCGACGAACACGGCCGCATCGCCGACCCGATGCTGCGCGGCGAGGTCGCAAAGCTGACCATCGACGCGCTGGCGCTTGAGACCACCATCCACCGGATCAAGGACGAGAGCGATCAGGGTCAGGGCGTGGGCGCGCGCGCTTCTGCGCTCAAATATGTCGGCGCGGAGCTCAACAAGCGCCGGCATGAGCTGAACATGAGCGCGCTCGGCTCCGACGGCCTGCTCTGGGAAGGCGACCGGGAGGACGACGGCGAGCCGGCCCGCGGCTGGCTGCGCAGCCGCGCCAATTCCATCGAGGGCGGCACCAACGAGGTGCAGCTCAACATCCTCGCCAAGCGCGTTCTCGAACTGCCCGGCGGCTGAGCCGAAAAATACGCGGAGACCCTGACGATGAGCTTCGTTCTCAACGAAGAAGAACAGATGCTGCGCGACAGCGCAGCCGCCTTTCTGGACGGCAAGAGCCCGGTCAGCGCGCTGCGGCGCCTTCGGGACGAGAAGAACCCCGACGGCTTTGATCGCGATCTCTGGAAGGCGATGGGCGAGATGGGCTGGTGCGGGGTGCTGGTGGAGGAAGCCTATGGCGGTTCCGACCTCGGCCATGCCGCAGCCGGCTTCCTGTTGCGCGAAATGGGGCGGCGTCTGACCGCCTCTCCCTACATTCCCACCGCCGTGCTCGCCGCCTCCGCGCTGCGCCATGCGGGCACGGACGCGCAGAAGGAAAGCTGGCTGCCGAAGATCGCCGCGGGCAAAACGGTCATCGGCTTCGCCGCCGACGAGAAGGCCCGCCACGATCCGGAAACGATCAACACAACGGCGACGGCCTCCGGCAACGGCTTCCGCATCAGCGGCGCCAAGCGTTTTGTCGCGGCGGGCATGTCGGCGGAGGCCTACATTGTCGCGGCGCGCGACGAGGCGGGCGCGCTCGGCCTCTATCTCGTGCCCGCCGATGCGGACGGTGTCGAGAAGACCCCGCGGCGGACCGTCGACAGCCATGTCCCCGCCGACATCACCTTCAACGATGTCCAGGTCGGCGCCGACGCCAGGATGGACGCCGCCGAGGACGTCGAACAGGTGTTCCGCCAGATCCTCGACGCCGGCCGCGCCTGCGTGGCGGCGGAAAGCCTCGGCGTGGCGGAACAGGCCTTCGACATCACAGTGGATTATCTCAAGGGCCGCGAACAGTTCGGCCAGCCGATCGGTGCGTTCCAGGGGCTGCAGCACCGCGCCGCGCACAATTATTCCGAGCTCGAGCTTGCCCGTTCGCTTGTCATCAAGGCGCTGCGGGTGCTGGATGAACAACCAAGCCAGGCGCCGCTGTGGGCGGCGGCGGCCAAGGCGAAGGCGACCGAAGTCTCGCGCCTGGCCGCGTCGGACGGCATCCAGATGTTCGGCGGCGTCGGGATGACGGATGAATACGACATCGGCCTGTATTATAAACGTGCGCAGGCGGCCGGCGAATTCCTCGGCGACCAGCACTACAGCGCCGGACGGGTGGCCGCGCTAAGCGGGTACTGACCGAAACGGACAGGGGGCGGCGTAATGACGATCGATCCGGACGCCGCCCCGCTTCCGACAGCGTCCGAGAACGCGACCAACCTCACCCGCCGCCCTCACGGTCCCGGCGGAGCGCTGGCGCGCGCCGGACTGGTCCTCGGCGCCTTGCTTCTGCCGCTGGGATGGCTTGCGCCCATGCTGGAGACGCGGCGATTTTTCTTCGTGCGCGACCAGTATTCGCTGATCGAGACGCTTGAGGCGCTGGCGGAAAGCGGAGAGATCGCGCTTGCGCTGACGGTTGCGGCGTTCTCGGTGCTGCTGCCCGGTCTCAAGACCGCCGTCCTGCTCTGGCTCAACCTTGCAGGCAGACGGGGCATGCGGTCCTTGGGTCTTCTGCTCCTGCGAAACCTTGGCAAATGGTCGATGCTTGAGGTGTTCGTCGCGGCGCTTGTCGTCGTGAGCCTATCAGGGTCGGGGATCGCGAGCGCGTCGACCCTTCCCGGGCATTATCTGTTCGCCGCGTCCGCCCTGCTCCTGATGCTGGCCTCCGGCCGCGTCGAGCGGGATTTGCGCCCGGCCTGACCAAGGCGCGTGTCTGCTGAAGCGAGCGTAAGTGATGGTCGGAGCGGCCGGATTCGAACCGGCGACCCCCGGTCCCCCAGACCGGTGCG
>CAZLOV010000116.1:0-7753 GCA_964561235.1 uncultured Caulobacterales bacterium | reverse complement strand
GAGCGGATCACCTCGATCATGCTCGCGCGCATCAGCCGCGAGATGATCGCGATCTGCGGCAGGGCGAGCGTCACCACCGGCAGGATCAGGCGCTCAGGCGTCATGCCGTGCCGCGGATCCAGGCCGCCGGACGGCAGAACGCCCAGATAGAGGCCGAACACGAGCGCGAGGATCGGCCCCATGACGAAGGGCGGTATCACGATGCCGACGGTGGAGACCCCGACGACGGCGTAATCCGCAGGCGAGTTCTGTCTGAGCGCGGCGATCGAACCCATGATCCCGCCCACAAACACCGCAAGCGACATCGCAAGCAGGCCGATGGTGGCGGACACCGGGAACCCCTCGGAGATCAGGTCCGCGACGCTCTTGTCGCGGAATTTCAGCGACGGGCCCAAATCGCCGCGCGCGAGCGAGCCCATGTAATCGAGATACTGCTTCCAGACGGGCTGATCGAGGCCGTAAGCCGCAAGCACGTTCTGGCGGATCTCCTCCGGCATCGGGCGTTCGAGATCGAACGGCCCGCCCGGAGCCGCCCGCATCATGAAGAAGGCCGCCGTGATGATCACGAGGATCGTCGGGATCGCGATCATCACCCGGCGTGCGACATAGCTCAGCATGCAAGCCCTGTTCAGTCCACCTGCCCCGCCCGGTCGCTTAACCGCGCGTAAGCCCTAGTCATCCCCGAGACGCTTAAAGACGCAACAGCTCAACTGCTCACCGCGCTGCTCGCCGCGGGTATCGGCGCGCGCGCACACGCCGCTCCGCAAGGGTCGGCGGCCCCGGCGGAGGCGGAGGCGGCGGCGAGCGTCTGCACCAGCCCGAGCAGGAAGACCGTCAGGCAGATGGTGCGCAGCCTCGCCGCGAGGAAACGAAGGCCGGAGGCGGCTGCGCGCGCTGCAGCGGAGGCATGGTCGGTCGACATGAATGAAGGTCCCCTGTTGCTGTCGCGCGTCACGTTCGTGTTCACGAACGTCGTGACGCACCTCACGCAAAGTTTGGGCCGATCCGCCCCGCCTTGACTGGACCGGCCCTAGCCGCCGGATATGATCGCGCCCGAGTTCGCACGACGCGGACGGGTGTGATTCTTCGAGGGACCCGGAATGACCGCGACGGCCTGGTGGCGAGATTTTCATTACGCGCGCGGCGTCGTGCACGTGAAGAAGACCGGCGCCCTTGTGCCGGTCGAGCCTGGCGTCGTGGGCGAAAGCCTCACCTGGCTTGCGTTTCACCTCCGCCTGGAGATTGAACGCCTGGGGCGGCGCGCCGACGGCCCGCGTGTCTGGTTTGCGCCGGACCGGCCGCGGCCCTGGTATCTGATCTGGCCGGCCGCGCAGCTCGCCGGGCTGCGCTTCGCCGCCTCGCCGGAAGAAGCTGATCTCGGGTTTGTTTTCGAGGACGCCACCGAAGGCTGCGACCCGGGCGCGCCGGCGGGTCTGCCGCTGATCAACGCGCGCTGCCTTGACGTTTCCAAGACGCGCGTCGCGCAAGTCTTCCAGTCGGTGAGCGGCCGTGCGCTTGCGGTGGATCCGAAGGTGTTTGACGGCCTGATGGTGGAGAAGTCCGAGATCAACGGCGCGCATGACGGCCGGCTCGAACAGGGCCCGATGACCGCGCCGCGCGCGGACCGGGTATACCAGCGGCTGATCGACAATCTTGCCGGCGACGGTTGCGTGGAGGATCTGCGCTGCCCGACTGTCGGCGGCGAGATTCCCGTGGTGTTTCTCAAGCGCAGGCCGGCCGGTCGCCGTTTCGCCAACGCCAACACCGAAGTGCGCTTGCTCGATCCGAACGAGGTGTTCTCCGCGCAGGACCGCGCGCTCCTCAAGCGCTTCGCGACCGCCATGGGCCTTGAATGGGGCGGCATGGACGTGCTGCGCGACCGCGTGACCGGCGAGCTCTGGGTCGTCGACGTGAACAAGACGGACATGGGTCCGCCCACCGCCCTCCCCATGAAAGACAAGCTCGCCTCGGTCAAACGCCTCAGCGCGGCGCTTCGAGACTATTGCGAGCGCCGCATAAACGGTCAGGTCCCGGAGACAACGACGTCATGAGCGCCATCCCCTTCAAGCGCGAGTTCGATTTCGAGTACGGCAGATGCGATCGGCTCTCCCCGCTCGTCCGCCGCATCGTCGCGCCCAATCCGGGCCCGTTCACCTTCACCGGCACGGGCGTCTACGTCATCGGCCACGGCGAGGTCGCGGTGATCGATCCGGGTCCGGTGATGCCCGACCACGCCGCTGCGATCGACAGGGCGCTGGAGGGCGAACGCGTCACTCATGTGCTGGTTACGCACCATCACCTCGACCACTCGCCCATGGCGCCCTTGCTGGCGGAGAAACATGGCTGCCGCGTCTACGCGCATCCGCCGCGCAGCCTGACGCCGTCGGGCGGCGAAGTGCGCATGGAAGCCGGCGACGATCTCGGCTTCAGCCCGGACGTCGTCATTTCGGACGGCGACGTCTTCACCGGTCCTGGCTGGACCATCCGCGCCTGGCACACGCCCGGCCACACCTCCAACCACATGTGCTACGCGCTTGAAGAGGAAAACGTTCTTTTCAGCGGCGATCACGTGATGGCCTGGTCGACCTCGGTGGTCAGCCCGCCGGACGGCGATATGGGCCATTACATGGCCCAGCTCGAACGCATCCGTGCGGCCGGCTTCGACCGCCTCTGGCCGACGCACGGCCCCGCCGTCGACGACCCGGACACGTTCCTCAGCGCCTATATCGAGCATCGCCGCGCACGCGAGCGCCAGATCCGCGCCCAGCTCGGAGCGGGACCCCAGGGCGTCAAGACGATGGTCGCGGCGATGTACAAGGATGTCGACAAGCGCCTGCACCCGGCGGCCGCGCATTCCGTCCTCGCCCATGTCATCGACATGGTGCGCCGCGGGGAACTCGTCTGCGAGGGCGAGCCGGGGCTCGACACCATCTATGCGCTGGCGGCCTGACGCGCAGCTCTAGGCCGGCTCGCCCACAGAGCGGCGCAGCCTGCGCTCGAACTCGCGGATCCGCTCGGCGTTCTTGCCCAGATCGGACACGCCCACCCGGCTCACCGAGCGAATGTCGACGCGCGATCCGCCATTCTCCCGCGGCGTGATCCGCACTGAGACGTCGTCCTCGAAGCCGAACCAGAACGTCTCATCGGTCGCCTCGAACATGCCTGTTTCGCGCGATGCCGTCGGCACGCGCCAGCCCATGTCACGGGCCACGCCGAGCGCCGCCTCGAAGACGATCTCGGGTGCGCTGTCGAGAACCACGGGGGCTATTTCGGGATAGGCGCGCGCCTGCACGACCGGCAGCGGATCGCCCGACCGCGGATCGGTCTTGGACGCATAATCGAGCGAATTGACGCCCTCGACCTGGCTGCGGCGCTCAATGAGCGCTTGAGTGAAGCCGGGCGGGTTCTGGGTGTCGGTGGTGATGTCGTGGATCGGCGGCAGGCTCTGCGCCGTGCTGCGCACATGATTGGCGTATCCAAGGCCCGTCCCGGCCACGGCCAGCGCCAGAACCGGCGCGAGCCAGCCCCCGCGCATCCGCCCGAAGACGAACCGGTAGATCAGCGACAGCACCAGGGCCGCCGCTCCTATCCCTGCGGTGGCGAAGAGAATATTCGGCCCCCAGCTGAAGGTCATTGTGGAGAGCGCATAGCGCCAGCCGATGAGGTCGAATTTCGCGCCCAGCGCCGCCGCCGCGAACCAGAGCGGCGCGCCGAAAGCCGCCAACCAGGCGAGCCAAGTCGAACCCGCGCGCAAGCGCCCGGTCAGTTCCTTCATGACGTCCTCCAAGCCCCGGGGCGGCGCGCCGCCCTGCCCCTTGCAAACATGGTTAAGGATACAGTCTGGACTTGCTCCAGGTCGACCCTGCGCCGGTCCGCTCGAACACCAGCCGGTCATGGAGCCGGAACGGGCGGTCGCGCCAGAACTCGATGTGCAGCGGCGACAGGCAAAAGCCCGTCCAGTGCGGCGGACGCGGCACTTCGCCCAGCCCGAAGCGCGCCGCCTCCCGGGCGATCGCCTTCTGCAAAGCCACAGGCCCTTCGAGCGGCCTCGACTGCTTCGACGCCCAGGCCCCGATGCGGCTGTCGCGCGCGCGGCTCCGGAAATAGGCGTCGGCTTCCTCGTCGGGAACGCGGCCCACCGGCCCGCGCAGCCTGACCTGACGGCGCAGGCTCTTCCAGTGGAAGCACATGGCGGCCTGCGGATTGGCCTCAAGCTGCAGGCCTTTGGCGCTCTCGGTGTTGGTGTAGAAGACAAACCCGCGCGCGTCGAAGTCCTTGAGAAGCACCATGCGCACGTCCGGCAGGCCGTCGGGACCTGCGGTGGCCACGGCCACGGCGTTGGGGTCGTTCGGCTCGCTTTCACCCGCCTTCGCCAACCACTCACGGAAGAGTGAGAGCGGCTCTTCGGCGTCAAGCGGCGGCGCGTCGGCGCCCTGCGCCTGTGCGTATTCCGCCTCGCTGGGCGTTGGCGGGATGACCTTCTCGGACATTGTCCAGACCTTTCGGGCGCTTGGCGCGCCACGCTAACCATTCTCAAAGCCTTGTCCGGCTAATATGCAACGCGATGACGGACCATCAACGCGCCCTCGCCGCGGCGTACAAGGCACTGGGTCTCAACCCGGGCGACGACTTCGATCTGGTCAAGGTCGCCTTCCGCCGCGAGGTGGGGGCGTTCTCGCCCGAGACCACGCCGGATACGCCGGAGACGCGCAAGCATCTTCAAAGGCTGCTTTCAGCCTTTGAGGTGCTTCGCATCCATGCGCCGCGCACATTCGACCTGGTGCTGACCCCGGATGAAGCCCGCAAGGGCGGGCTGCGCACGGTTGATTTCGGCGAGCGCAGCGCCCTGCTCCGCCTGCCGCCGGAGGTGAAGTCCGGCGACACCTTCAAGCCGGTCGGCGACAGCCGCTGGACGGTGCGCGTAACAGTGAAGGACATCATGCTCGACGCCTCGGCGGAGCTTGCGAAGCTTGAGGAACAGCGCGAGGCCGAGCGCAAGCGCATCGCCGCGTTCCGTGCGGCGCAGGCCGCCCGCCAACAGGAGGACGGCGCGGCCAATCCGCTCGGGGGCCTGCTGGGCAAGGTCGGCAAGCTGTTCAACCGCAACAAGGACGCCGCCTGAAGCGGTCGCGCCTGCGGCGTTGCGGGTCTAGAGTGAGCGGACCATCCGTCTGATCCCCGTTTTGCGATGTCTCACAACAGCTTCGGCCATCTTTTCCGCGTCACGACCTGGGGCGAGAGCCACGGACCGGCGCTTGGATGCGTCGTTGACGGATGCCCGCCGCGGCTGCCCCTGTCGGAGGCGATCATCCAGCCATGGCTCGACAAGCGCCGCCCGGGCGCTTCGCGCTACGTCACTCAGAGACGCGAACCGGACGCCGTGCGCATTCTTTCCGGCGTGATGGAGGACGATCGCACGGCCGGTCCGGTCACCACCGGCGCGCCGATCAGCCTCATGATCGAGAATGTCGACCAGCGCTCGAAAGACTATTCCGATATCCGCGACACCTGGCGGCCGGGGCATGCGGACTACACCTATGACGTGAAATACGGCCTGCGCGATTATCGCGGCGGCGGCCGATCGAGCGCGCGCGAGACCGCCGCGCGCGTCGCCGCCGGCGCGGTCGCGCGGCAGGTGCTCGGACCGGAAGTGACCATCCGCGCCGCCCTCGTGCAGATCGGGCCGCGCGCCATCGACCGCTCCCGCTGGGACTGGGCGGAGGTCGACCGGAACCCGTTCTTCTGCCCGGATGCGGAGACCGCCAGGCTGTGGGAGGCCGATGTCGACGCCGCTCGCAAGGCCGGCGACAGCCTCGGGGCCATGGTCGAAGTCGTCGCGGACGGCGTGCCTGCGGGTTGGGGCGCGCCGGTTTACGGCAAGGTCGACGCCGATCTCGCCATGGCGATGATGTCCATCAACGCGGTCAAGGGCGTGGAGATCGGCGCGGGCATGCAGGCCGCAGCCATGTCCGGATCGGCGGCGGCGGATGAAATGCGCCTCGGCGCCGACGGCGCGCCGGTGTTTCTGTCGAACAATAACGGCGGCGTGCTCGGCGGCATCACCACGGGCCAGGCGATCACCATCCGCTTCGCGATCAAGCCCACATCCTCGATCCTCACGCCAAAGCGCACGCTCACGCGCGATCTCGAGGAAACGGAGGTCTCCACGAAAGGCCGCCACGATCCATGCGTGGGCATACGCGCCGCGCCCGTCGGCGAAGCCATGGCCGCGCTCGTGCTGGCCGATCACATGCTCCGCCACCGCGCTCAGACGGGCTGACGCCGAAACACGCAGACCAGTTCGACATGGCCGGTCCAGCGGAACTGATCGACCGGCGTGACCGGCCCCATCGAGAAGCCTGCCCCGAGCAGGATCGCGGCGTCGCGCGCGAACGTCTTCGGGTTGCATGAAACCGCAGCAACCCGGCTGACGCCGGACGCCGCCAGCATGCGCATCTGCGCCTCCGCGCCGCCGCGCGGCGGATCGACGACGGCGGCGTCGACGCCGGCGAGTTCGCCCGCGCTGATCGGCTCCTTCACAAGATTGCGCAGCCGGGTCTCGACCGGCTTGAGACCCGGCGTGCGCGCCGCGGCGTGTTCCAGCGCCGCGAGGCTGGCCTCGTCGGCCTCCGCCGCCAGCACCGGCATAAAGCGCGCCAGCCGCAGAGCGAAGGCGCCGGAGCCGCAATAGAGATCGGCCGCCTTGCCCGCGCCCTTGAGCGCCGCTTCGACGCGCTCCGCCAACACGGCCTCGCCGGCGGCGGTGGCCTGCAGGAACCCGCCCGGCGGCGGGCAGACGCGGGCTGCGCCGAAATTCACCTCCGGCCGGGCGCGCTCTATGACGGGATCGGCGTTGACGGTTACGCGCGCCCAATCATGCTCATAGGCGAGCGACGCGATCCGCTCGCGCGCCGGGAGATCAAGCGCAGCGCCGCCGGAAACGGCGATGTCGAGCCCGGTCTCGGTCGCGGTGACGGCGATGTCTGCGCGCCCCTTTGCGGGGGTGACGGTCTCAGCAAGCGCGTGCAGACCGGGAAAGGCCGTACGGATGGCGGGAACGGCGGCCGGGCAGTCCTGCGCATGAACCAGCCGGTCGCCCGCGCGTTCCGAAAAACCGGTGATCAGCCGGCGGCCAAGCCGCAGCGCATGGAGCACGATGCGGCGGCGTCCCTCGCCCCAGGCCTCGACGAGCGGCTCGATTTCCGCTCTGAGCCCTTCCCGCGCAAGCGCTTCGACGACAAGCCCGCGCTTCCATTGCGCGTAAGCGCCAGCCTCGAAATGCTGCAGCGCGCAGCCGCCGCACGGATCGGCGATCGGGCAGACCGGCGCGATGCGTTCGGGAGCGTCGCTGAAGCGTTCAACGATGCGCCCCCTGTCGCCGCGCACCTCCAGAAGCGCTTCCTCCCCCGGCAGCAGGCTCGGCGCGAAGGTGGCCGCGCCGTTCTCCAGCCTGACAATGGCGTCAGCGCGCGCGCCGAGACTTTCCGCACGGCCGCGCACGGTTTCGCCCGGGGCGGTTTGCGGTTTGCGGCGCGGGCGGCTTCGGGCGGGGCGGCGGGTCATGGCCGCAACAGGCGCAGGCGACGGGCCCGCGTCAAGATTTCGTTCATCTCTCGCTCATGTGCGGTTTGGCAGATTACACTCACGATGAGTGCGCCTGTCGCCGGCTCGCCTCTTGCAGGGCTGCCGCCGGAAGGCTGCGGACAACAGAAAGGACGGCCGCCATGCTTCGCGCCGCCGCCGCACTTGCGGC
>CAZLOV010000115.1:0-7765 GCA_964561235.1 uncultured Caulobacterales bacterium | reverse complement strand
GGCTCGCCGCCATGTCGCAGCCTGCCAATGACGGGGCGGTGATCCCTCTTGATCTCCACCGCGAGGATCTCGCACCGGCTGCCGCGCCGCCGCCGCCTGTCGCCGTAACGGATCCGCGGGTCGCCCGGCTTGAGGCCGAGCTCGAAACCCTGCGCGAGGCGCGGGACGAGGCTGTTCAGGCCAATCGGGCAAAGTCCGAGTTCCTCGCCAGCGTCAGCCATGAGCTGCGCACGCCGCTTAACGCGATCATCGGCTTTTCCGACGTGATGAAGCAGCGGCTCTTCGGTCCCATGCCGGCGCGCTATGCCGAGTACGCCGACCTTATCCATGAAAGCGGGCGGCATCTGCTGGAGTTGATCGGCGACGTGCTCGACATGTCCAAGATCGAGGCGGATCGCTATGAACTGAGCCTTGAGCCGTTCGACGCGCGCGGCGTGATCGAGACCGCGGTCAAGCTGATCCGGCTGCGCGCGGAGGATCGCGGGCTGGCGCTTGTCTGCGACCTCGGCGAGGAGCCCATCGACGTCGTCGCCGACCGGAAGGCGCTCAATCAGATCCTGCTCAACCTGCTCTCCAACGCCGTGAAGTTCACCCCGCCCGGAGGCGCGGTTGCTGTGATGGCGCGCGCCAGCGCCGGCGAACTGACCCTGGCGGTCGGCGACAGCGGCGTCGGCATTGCGCCCGAGGAGCTCGAGCTTCTCGGCCAGCGTTATGCGCAGACGAGCTCCGGCAAGCATTCCAACGAGCGCGGCACCGGGCTTGGCCTGTCTCTCGTCCAGGCGCTCACCGCACTCCATGGCGGCCGCGTGACGATTGAAAGCCGGCCCGGCGAAGGCACGACCGTGACGCTGCATCTGCCGGTTCTGGAAGGCTCCGCGCCGCCTGAGGCGGTATCGCCCGCCGACGCGCTCGACGTCCGCGAACGCATCCGGCTGGCGCAGACCGCCGGGGCTGAAATCAACAGCGCAGCGGCGCCGGTACGCAAGGCGGCGAGCTAGGGCGCGCGCCTAGGCTGGCCGGCGCGCGAGCCGCAGGAAATCGAGCGCGGCCGACAGACCGCCAGCCTGGTACCAGAAACGCTCGCTCGCGCCGCCGGCATAGCGCACCTCGATGAAGACCGCCTCGCGCGGATCAAGGACGGCGACCGCCGCGAGCGCTGTCTCCGGCAGGATGAAGGCGTGGGCGCTTTGCGCCTCCGGCATCAGCGCACGCGCGGGCGCCGCGTCGATGCGGCCGGTCGCCCAGAACCGAAGGCTTGCCTCTTCCGGCGGAGCGAAGCGCGCGAGGCCGTTTTCATCGGGGGCCGGGAACAGGCCGTTCCGGGTGGCGTCGATCTTTTGCGGAGCAAGCCCGGGATCGCGGGCGGCGAGCATCACGGAGACCGGCCGGCGCGCCGCATCAACGGCGAAGACGACCCGGTCGCCGTCGGCGAGCACGGCCTTGCCGAGACGTGAAGCGCCTGCATCCTGGCGCAACAACAAGTCGCCGGTGTTTCGCGGCGTCCGGTCTGCGCTCCAGCTGCGGCCGGGCGCAGGCGAGGGGGCGCTTATCCGGAAAGCGCGAAGATAGGCCTCGGCCGCCGCGCGCGCCTCGCGGCCAAGATCGGCGGTCGCCTGAGACGCGCAATCCGACGCCGCCCGGCTTGCGCGGATGCGGGCGATTTCCGTGTCGACGCGTTCCGGATCGGCGCCAAGCGCGATCACTTCGCTTACCGAGCGCGACAGGCTGGCGCGCAAGGCCGCGCGGTGCCGCGGGTCGTCGAACAGCCCGCAGGCTTCATCCGCAGCAATCGCGTGCGCACGCAGCTCGAACGAGGCGAAGGGATCGGCCGTCGCCATTTGAAGCGCGGCGGCGAGGAAGAGTGCGGGCGTCATGCCCGCAGAGTATTACTCGGCCGGGCTTGACGAGCGGTTGACGACGCCGGCGCTTGCAATCATCAGCGCCGCCGCTGCAAACAGCGTGAGCGCGAGCCAGCGGCCCGCCGTCGAAAGATCGAAGGGCAGAAGCGAGGCGGCGTGCGGGGCCTCCGAGACCGGCGTGACGGCGGTGGCCGTCCAGGCGGCGGTCTCGCCGTCAAGCCGGTTCCAGAGATCCGACCGGGACAGCCGGATCGCCGCACGGGCGAAACCCTCCGCCTCCGGCGCAGTGAACAGCGCGACCGTCCGGCCGGCCCGGTCTTCATACACCGCAGCGACGCCGGCGATGTCCGCAGACGGGCTGTCGGCATAGGCAGCGGAGCCGAAGAAGCCGCGACGGCGCGGGGCGGCGTTGCGGCCTGCGCTCTCGACGGCTTCAAGCACCATGGCCGGCGCGCCGCGCAGGATGGTTTCGTCCAGCGTATCCGCAGGACCCAGAATCAGGCGGTCCAGCGAAGCAGGGGCGGCGGCGGCGTCTTCGCCAAACCAGGCGAATGACCAGGCGCCGCCCGATGCAAGGGCCCCTCGCGCGAGGATCGACAACGCAGCGGCGCGGTTCTCCGCTCCGGCGCCGGCGATGATGATCGCCGAACGCGCGCCCTGGTCGTCACCCACTGGCGAGGCTGAGGCCGCGAAGCGCGCGAGCGCCGCCGCGCCGTCCGCCGCCGCGGCGGCGGAGGTCCGGCCGAGGCGTTGCGCGCCAAGCGCGTCCGCTGCGGTGAAGCGCGCGCCCGCGCCCGCAAGGCTGCGGTCGGCGAACAGGCGCGCCGCCGCCAGCGCGCCCGGAGCGCCGGGACCGGTCAGTTCGATCACCGCCGGCGCAGCCAGCGTCACGGCCGCGGTGTCGCCCGCCGCGATGCGCGCGCGGATGGTGAGTTCCGCAGTCGCAGGTGAAGCGGTGAACACCGGCGTTACGCCGGCGCGCAGCGCTGCGCCCTGTGCGGCGAGGGCGGCGTGTGCAGCTGCGTTCGCGCCGTCTCCGCCATCGACATGGATACGTGACGGCGCTGCGAAATCCGCAGCCAGCGCCGCTTCGACATCGGAAAGCGATGTGAAACCCGAGGCGGGTGCTGTCTCGAGACGCAGGCGGGTTCCGGCCGCATCCAGGACCCAGCCGTCGTCGCCCTCGGCTTCGAAGCTCAGCGACAGAAGGTTCCGGCCGGGCCGCAGATCGGCGGAATAGAGTGCGAAACGCGCCTCGAACGGATCCGGCCGAGGGGTCAGGACAATCGGCCGGCCGCCATTGACGGAGACCGAAAGCCGGCCGCCCGAGGCCAGGCTTTCAGGGCGCGCCGACAGGACGAGTTCGACGGTTGCAACCTGCGCGCCGGGGGCGATCGTGAAGGGCGCGCGCAGAACGGGCCGGCGCTCGGACAGGCGCAGCACGGCGTCGGGGCCCGCCAGGTCTGCGATCAGGCGTTCTTCCGACCGGGCGGCGCGCGCCTCGATCTCCTCCGCCGCCAGAGCCTGCGAACCGGCGGCGAGGATCGCGACAATCACCAGGACGGCGCGGACGATACGATAATGCATGAAGGGGCCCCTCTCGCTTAAGAGATTATTAAGCAAACGCCAGGCCATCAACCGACATGTCGGAACTCAAGACGTGGATATGGATCGATGCGCTGCGCCGCCGGGCGGAAGCGGGCGGCGCGTTCGCCCATGTCGCCCGCCGCGGCGATCGCGACGCAGGAGCCGTTCTGGTGAAGGTCGCCACGCTGGACGGCCTTGCGCAGATCTACGCCCCGGCCCGCGATGAGACAGGCGCGCGCGTCTGGATGACGCCGCTTGGCGAAGCGCTCGTCGAGGAGGCTCGCTGCGACGCCTACGCCGCCCGGCGCGTGGAGGACGATCCCGATCTGTGGGTGATCGAGATCGAGGACCGGCGGGGACGCGCCTTCCTCACCGAACCGGCAGCGAAGTTTTAACAGGCGATGTGGCAGGCTGGAGGTGAAGGGTTGGGGCTGCCGCCTCGCTTGGTTTCATCGCCATGCTGTTCTTGTTTAACGACGTCGTCTTCGACCTCGGCGATCCGGAGGAGACCGTGCTCAATGCGGGCGGGCCGCTGAGCGAGCTGGAATTGCGCGTCCTTCCGCTGGCCAAGGTGTTCCAATTGGTGCGCGAGGCGGTGTTCGAAACGCCGAAGCTCGCGCGGGCCAAGCCCGACAAGGCCGCTTATCTGGCCGCGCTTGTGGCCTGGAAGACAGGGGAGGCGAACGCGCTTCTGGCGGTGCCGCTCCAGGGCGCGAAGCGGCCAAGCGAGGTCGGCGTGCGGCTGGCGAACCTGTCGCTGTTCCTCATCGCGGAGCTGAAGGACCTGCAGGCGGCTGACCGTCTCACGCCGCGCGCGGTCAATCAGTCCGTCTGGACGCTGGCGCCCCAGGCCTTGCGCGCTTAGCGGGCATCGCTTACCGACGCGGGTCTTGAGTTCAGCCTCCCGGACCCCCGCCATGACCGCACCCGCTGAAGAGTGGGCCCGCCGGCGCACCTACGCGATCATTTCGCATCCAGACGCCGGCAAAACCACGCTCACCGAGAACCTGCTGCTTGCGGCGGGCGCGATCCGCCTCGCCGGCCAGGTGCGGGCGCGCGGCGAAAACCGGCGGACCCGGTCGGACTGGATGAAGATCGAGCAGGAGCGCGGCATCTCGGTGTCCGCCTCGGTGATGACCTACGAACACGCCGGGCTGGTGTTCAACCTGCTGGACACGCCGGGTCACGAGGATTTCTCCGAGGACACCTATCGCACCCTGACCGCCGCCGACAGCGCCATCATGGTCCTCGACGCGGCCAAGGGCGTGGAGCCGCGCACGCTCAAGCTCGTCGAGGTCTGCCGCCTGCGCGACATCCCGATCCTCACCTTCATCAACAAGATGGATCGCGAGGCGATGGAGCCTTGGGAGCTGCTCGACGACATCCAGGACAAGCTCGCGCTCGACGCCGCGCCGATGCAATGGCCGGCGGGCTCGGGGAACCGCTTCAAGGGCGTCGCCGATCTCGCCCGCGACGAGTTTGTCGTCTACCGCCGTCCGGAGGAGGACGACGATCCCGCCGCAGCCTCCGAGCGCGTCGGCCTTTCAGGCAACGCGATCAGCGCGCATCTCTCCGACGAGGAGCTGTCCGAGCTGCGCGAGGGCGCCGAGATGGCGCGCGAGGTCTGTCCCGCGTTTGCGCCCCAGAGCTATCGCGAGGGCCACATGACGCCGGTCTATTTCGGCTCGGCGCTGCGGCGCTTCGGCGTCCGGGAGTTGCGCGACGCGCTTGCGGAGGTCGCCCCCGAGCCGTCCCCGCAGCCGGCGTCCGGCGGACCGGCGGAGGCGCTCGATCCAGGGGGCAAGGAGGTTGCGGGCTTCGTCTTCAAGGTTCAGGCGAACATGGACCCGAACCATCGCGACCGGGTGGCGTTCATGCGGCTGTGCTCCGGCCGGTTCAAGCGCGGGATGAAGCTCAAGACCGAAGCGGGCAAGACGCTCTCGGTGCACAATCCGATCATGTTCTTCGCATCGGACCGTGAGCTTGCCGAGGAAGCCTTCGCCGGCGACGTGATCGGGGTCCCCAATCACGGCGTGCTCAGGGTCGGCGACACGCTTTCGGAGAGCGGCAAATGGCGCGTGGCCGGCATCCCGAACTTCGCGCCCGAGATCCTGCGTCGCGCCCGCCTGAAGGACCCGCTCAAGGCCAAGCACCTCAAGAAGGCGCTCGAAAGTCTCGCAGAAGAAGGCGTCACACAGCTTTTCCGGCTGCAGGTCGGCGGGGATTTCGTCGTGGGCGCGGTTGGCGCGCTGCAGATCGACGTGATGGCCGAGCGCGTGGCGGCGGAATATGGCGTTGATGTCGTTTTCGAACCGGCGCCGTTCGACACCGCCCGCTGGATTTCCGGGCCGGACGATAAAGTTCAGGCCTTTGCGGACCGGCACAAGACCGCGATTGCGGAGGACATCGACGGCGATCTCGTGTTCCTGGCCAAGTCCGCCTGGGAGGTGTCCTACTCCCAGGAGAAACACCCCGATCTGGCCTTCGACCGGGCCAAGGAGCGACGCTGATGACCCGTCTGATCCGTCAGGACGCCCCCGCGGACGGCGAGGGCCCGTTTGCGGACCTGTGGGCGATGGCGCTTGATGTCTGGCACACGAGCTTTTTGGGATACGATGTCGGCGATGCGCTGATCGCGCTGTTCATCCTGCTGATCGGTTTTGTTTTTCGCGGGCTCTTCTCGCGCCTGTTCACGCGCTACCTGCTCAGCTACGCCAAGCGCACCGACACCAAGCTGGACGACAAGCTCGCCGAGGGGCTCTACGACCCGGCGAAGATGCTGCCGCTGATCGTTGCGGTCTATGCCGCGACGCGGGTGCTGGAGCTGCATAGCGGTCAATCCGGCGTGCTCGACGGGGACCGGCTGGTGCAGTCTCTGATCGTTATCACGCTGTTCTGGGGGCTGCACAACGCCGTCGAGCCCGTTGCGCATCTCATGGGTCCGCTCAAGCGGGCTTTGACGCCTGTCATGATCGACTGGCTGGCCAAGGCCGCGCGCGTGCTGTTCGTGATCGTCGGCGCCGCCGCGGTGCTGCAGGTGTGGGGCATTCCGGTGGCGCCGATCGTGGCGGGCCTTGGCCTTTTCGGCGTGGCGATCGGCCTGGGCGCGCAGGACCTGTTCAAGAACCTGATCGCCGGCATCCTGATCCTGGCGGAGAAACGCTTCCTGCCGGGCGAGTGGGTGCTCGTCGACGGCATCGTGGAAGGCCATGTGGAGACGATCAATTTCCGCTCCACGCTGGTGCGGCGCTTCGACAAGGCGCCGGTCTACGTCCCCAACGCGTTCCTCGCGGACAATGCGGTCACCAACTTCACCCGCATGACCCATCGCCGGATCAAATGGGTGATCGGCGTCGAGTACAAGACCGAGACCGATCAGCTGAAATACATCCGCGACAAGGTTCTGGAATACATCCTCAACAATGACGAGTTCGCCCATCCGCCGGAGGTGACGACCTTCATGCGGATCGACGGCTTCGGCGCGTCGTCCATCGACTTCATGCTCTACGCCTTCACCCGCACGACGGCCTGGACGGAGTGGCTGCGCATCCGCGAGGAACTGGCCTTCGTCATCAAGCGCGTTGTCGAGGACGAGGCGGGCACGTCCTTCGCCTTCCCCTCCACGACTGTTTACATGGACGACGGCACCGAGGTGTTCGTTCCGCCTCAGGTTCGCCGGCATGTCCACGGGGACGCAGCGATCACCGATCAGCCGGGCGCGGCCGGGAGCGCAGGCGGGACGGCGGCCGGGCCCGCTCGCTGACGGGATTACCCCTTCGCACGGCGCGGGAACCGTCATGCGCGCGTCAACTCCGGGCGCTAAGCCGGGGACCTGTCGTTAACGGAAGGACCCGCTCATGCTCGCCCGTCTCCTGAGCGCTGCTGCGCTCGGCCTCGTCTTCATCGCGTCCGGTTTCGCCCAGCCCTATATCGGCGCGCCTTCAGTCGTCTCCGAAGGCGGCGGCGCGGCGACGATATCCGGCGTCGTCTTCAACGATGAGAACCGGAACGGCCTGCGCGACCGCGGCGAGCGCGGCGTGCGCGACGTGCTGGTCTCCAACGGCGAGGCCTGGACGCGCACCAACCGCCGCGGCGAATACGAGATCGCGGTGCGCCCCGACATGAACCTGACGATCGTCCAGCCCTCGGGTTGGGCGGTTCCGACCGACGAGCGCCTCGTCCCGCAGTTCTTCTACATCCACAAGGAAGGCGGCACGGGATACGAACTGCGCTATGGCGGCCTGCCGGATGCCGAATTGAAGATATTTTTGCGCGCCTCGGCAGAAGAACGCGCCCGCCGCCGTCTAAAAGACAGGCGA
>CAZLOV010000114.1:0-7785 GCA_964561235.1 uncultured Caulobacterales bacterium | reverse complement strand
CGAGCAGGCTCATGTCCTTCTCGGTGAAGGCCTTGTAGAGCGTCGGCGCGAGATGAGCCATGTCCTCCCGGGCGGCGCCGTCGAGCTGCAGCCCGTCTGAGATGCGCTTGGCGTCGTCGCCGGTCACGCCGGTCGCCGGATTGATGTCCAGCGTGAGGATCTTCTCGGGCGAATCCTCGGCGACCTGCTCAATGTCCATGCCGCCCTCCGTGGAGACGACGAAGGCGACCTGGCCGGTCTCGCGATTGACCAGCAGCGAGCAGTACAGCTCGCGCGCAATGTCCGCGCCGTCCTCGACATAGAGGCGGTTGACCTGGCGGCCCTCCGGGCCGGTCTGATGGGTGACCAGCGTCTTGCCGAGCATCTCTTCGGCGTGCTTGACGACGTCCTCCCTGGAGAAGGCGAGGCGCACGCCGCCCTTGGCGTCGGCGGGCAGCTCCTTGAACTTGCCCTTGCCGCGGCCGCCCGCATGGATCTGGGACTTCACCACCCAGAGCGGTCCGGGCAGCGTTTCGGCGGCCTTTGCGGCCTCCTCGGCGGAGAACACGGCGACGCCTTCGGCCACCGGCGCGCCGAAGGCCTTGAGAAGGGCCTTGGCCTGATGCTCGTGAATATTCATGAGGGCTCCAATTGCTGCGCGGCGCGCGCAGGTCCAGAAAGCGGGACGTAGGCGGGAGCCGGCCGAACGCCGGCCGGCGCCGGAAGGGCGTGCGGGTTATAACACCCGAGGCTTGCGAGGCAACGCGGCGAAAGTCGCGTGCGCGACCCTTATTCCACAAGCTCCGGCGCGTCGATCTCGGCCAGTTCGGCCGAGGTTGTCTGCAGGTTCACATAGGGTTCGCGCTCGGCCTCCGTCACCGGCGCGCGCGCCCGCGCGCGCCAGATCATGAGGCCGGCGAGCAGGATCTCGCCCAGCGCGGCGTAAAGGAAGAGGCCGCGCCCCTCCAGCGGACCGCCATAGACGATGCCGGTCACGATCGGGCCCAGTATCGAACCGACTGCAAACACCATGAGAAGGCCCGACGCGATCGCCGGAAGCTCCTCGGCGCGCGAGCGGTCCGCAGCGTGCGCGACGGCGACGCCGTAATAGGTCAGCGCCCCTGCGCCCCATGCGCCCGCGATCAGGGCGCCCAGCACCAGCGGCGGCGACGGAATGACCGCGAGCACGATCGCCGCCACCGCCCCGAACCCCGCCAGCGCGGCGATCACCAGGCGCCGGTCGAGGCGGTCGGATATCCGGCCCGCAGGCCATTGCACCAGCATCGAGAGGCCATAGATCGCCGCCATCACCAGCGCTGCGGCGCCGGCGTCGTCGGGCGCAAGCGTCGTCGCCCAGAGCGGCACGAAGGCCAGGACGCCCGTGTTGACGAAGCCTGCGGCGAATGCGGTGAGCGCCGCCGCCGGGGCGATCTCGAAAAGCCGCATGGGCGAGGCGCGTTCGCCTTCGGGCAGGGCGGGCTGGCTCCGGGCGGTCGCCGTGATCGGCACGAGGCCAAGGCACAGGAAGACCCCGCCGATGATGAAGCTGTCGACAAGATCGATGCCCGGCAGCGCGACAAGGAACGGGCCGAGAATGATGCCCGCACGGCCAAGCACCTGGTAGGCGGCGATCACCGATCCACGGTGTTCCGGCGGCGTGGCGTCTGCGATCCAGCTTTCCACCACTGCAAACAGTCCCGCCGCGCACAGCCCGAAGCCGAAGCGCGCGGCCATCCACCACGCAAAGTCTGTCGACAGGGCGAGCATCAGCGTCAGGGCGGCGGCCAGCCCCGCCATCGCCGCAAACGTTCGGATATGGCCGACCCGCTGGATCAGGCGCGGCGAGACGAACGCCCCGACGAGAAAGCCGGCGCCATAGGCGGCGGCGACCGAACCGATCGCCAACGCCGACCAGCCTGCCGCGTCCATCGCCAGCGGCATGGCGACAAGCAGCACGCCGAGCGTCACCTGGAACACGCCTGAGGCGGCCAGCACGGCGGCGACATTGCGATAGATGAGCATGGCGGGCGCGGTTCCGGTCGGCAGGCGCGAAATCAGGATTTCGTCCTAGCAGGAGCCGCCCCCGGAAGCCATGCCGCCGGCTGGGGTCTTTCCAGTTCTACAGCGCGCCGATCTCGGCGAGGTCGATCTCAACCTCGCGCACTTCCTCGCCGTCGATGTCGCGCAGTTCGAGCTCAAGCTCGCCCTCGTCCCAATCGATCTCGATGACGCCGAAATTCTCCCGCGCATACATCTCCCCGATGCGATGCGGGCCCGGCTCGTTGTTCTCGTCGCGGAAGCTGAGATTGAGCGAGGAGGACGTGATCTCGTAGAGCGGGTAATCCGCCACGTCCTCACGCACATAAAGCCCGGCGGAATGGCGGTCGCCGGACACGAAGACGACGCCGTTCGCGCCGGTCTCGCGGATCAGGCCGTAAAGCCGCTCGCGCTCATGCGGAAGATTGCGCCAGGCTTCCCAGCCATGGCCGTCGGCGTGCACCTGAATGGAGCTCACCACCAGCCGAAGATCGGCGGGCTGGCGGAACTGGTCCTCAAGCCAGGCCCATTGCGCCTCGCCCAGCATGGTCTGGCTGTCGTCCTCGCTGGGAAGGTAGCGCTCCTTGCCCACAGCGCCGCGCTCGTCCGTCGGGGTCAGCTGGCCGCGGAAATAGCGCGTATCCAGCATGATCAGCTGCACGCGGCGGCCGTCCGGACCGAACATGCGGGAGGTGTAGACCCCTTCGCGCATCCGGCGTTCGTCGCCGGCGGGAACGCGCCAGAAATTGTTGAAGATCGCCTGCGCCTCGGCCTTCAGCGGGAACTCGCCGCCCGCGTCGTTCAGGCCGTAATCATGGTCGTCCCAGGTGAACTCCATCGGCAGGGCGGAGCGCAGGCGCTGGAACTCGGGCCGCGCAGCCAGCATCGCATAGGCGTTGCGCAGCTCCGGCATCTCCGGATCGTCGCTGTCCACGTCGCCATACACATTGTCGCCGACATAGAGGAACAGGTCGTGCTCATCCGCCTGGGCGACGATCGCATCGAGGATCGGGATCGGCCGCTCGGCGGTGTTGCACGAGCCGAACGCGATCGAGGTGAGCACGGCGTCGGCCGCCGGCAGGGCGGATCCCGCCGGCGCAACCGGGGCGACATAACCGATATCGTCTTGCTGAAGGGACTTGGCGGGCGCTTCGGCCACCTCGCGTTCATGGCGCACGGTCGCGGTGTCCGCGACGATGACGCAACCCGACAGGGCGGCGGCGGATGCGGCGGCGAGCAGCGCGGGCAGCAGACGGGGGCGGGTCATGGCGGTCTCCGGAACGGCGAGGGAAGGACGTCGCCGTCCGGCTTAGTCCGCCCCCGCGACAGTTTGGTGACAGCCGGGCGCTATCCGCCGGCGACGACCTCCCACATCAGCCGGCCGGGCAGGAAGCTGAACGCCCCCGGCACGATGAGCGCGGCGATGAAGATCAGGATCGCGTTGCCGCGATGCTTGCCGGTCAGTCCGCGCCGCGCCTGAACGGCGATCTCGACGATCCCGTAGAGCGTCAGCGGGATGAGCAGATGGATCCAGCTGAAGCTCCCGTCGTTGAGATTGCGGATCCAGATGGCGGTGATCGCCGTGACGCCCATCAGGAAAACCCAGACATAGCCCAGCGAGCGGTGCGGGATCGTGCCCTTGGGCGCGGCGAACTGGACGACGCCCAGCGCCAGCGCGCCGATGGCGCAATAGGCATGCAGCTGGATATGCCAGGGCGCGGTCAGGAGCGCGTCGGGGTTCATCCGTCCATCGCTCCCTGCAGCGTGATCCGTTCCCGCCGTGTTTCGCCAGGCGCGAGCGTGAAGACAGCCTCGTCGAAGCGCGCGCCGCGGAAGCGCGGCCGGGCGCCGGCGGAGAAGCCGTAGCGCTCCGAGGGAACGCCCATCATGCCGGTGTCGAGCTGTCCGTCGCCATCGGCGTCATGAAAGACGCGCACGGCGTAATCGCCAGCCGGCAACGCGTCGAAGACCGCGCGGACCCGGCCGGAAGCGTCAATTCGGGCGGTTTCCCGCGCGCCGGTCTCGTTCCAGCCGTCTTCGCTGTCATACAGGCTGATCTCCACCGCCCCGCCGTCCGAGCGCAGGCCGTCCACGATGACGGTGACGGTGGCGGGCTCGACCAGCGCCAGGGCGGCCGGCGCAAGCACGAGCCCAGCAGCGGTGAAGGCGGCGGTGCGAAGCGCCGAAAGGGAAGCGTGGATCATGACTGGGTCCTTTCCGTGAATGTTGCGGGCGGCGTGTGCGGCCGCCGGAAGACGCCCCGGTGATGCCCGGGCCGGCGCGGACCCTGAAGCGCGATTACGCGGCAGGGCTGGACCTGTGCGTGAACGGCGGTATGCCTTCCGTCCGCGCTTCGCGAACGGAAGGATGGAAGCGGCATGCCGGATTGGGCGCAGCGCCTGTCGGGATCGGGACGTCCCCTCGCCGTGGTGTTCGGCCTCGGCACGTTCCTGTCGATCCTCGCGCCGTACGGCACCGCCGCGCTCGGCTGGCCGTGGGTCTGGATCTACTGGACCGTGCTGATGGCCGTCGGCGCCGTCTTCGGCTTCGGTACAGGGCATGCCCTGAACCGCTGGAAACCCGCCTGGCCGCACTGGGTCCAGTACGCAGCCGCCACTGTGACCCTTTCCATCCCGGTGACGGCGATGGTCTTCGGCATCAACAGCCATCTGGAAGGCCGGGCGGTCTGGGCGGGGCTGCCTGTGACGTTCTTCTTCGTCTTCGTCATCAGCGCGTTCGCGAGCACGGTAAGCTGGGTGATCGACACCCTGCAGAACCGGCCCGCCGCCGCTGCAACCGACGTTGCGCAGGCGGGCGCAGCGCTCGTCGAGAAACTGCCCGTGCGGCTGCGCAGCGCGGAGATCTGGGCGCTGGAGGCGGAGGATCATTACCTGCGCGTGCGCACCGACCGCGGCGAGGCGCTCATCCTGATGCGCCTGTCGGATGCGGCTGCGGCCTGCGACCGCCTCGACGGCGCGCGCACGCACCGGTCGTGGTGGGTGGCGCGTTCAGCTGTCGCCGACGCCAAAAAGGGCGATGGGCGCGGGGTGCTGATCCTGAAGGACGGCGCCGAGGCGCCGGTCAGCCGCACCTACTATCCCGCCCTGCGCGACGCAGGCTGGTTCTAGCCCAGCCAGGAAAACCGCCTGCGGTTCTGCGTCCAGTCCGCCGCGCTCTGGCCCCAGATGTCCGGCGTGGCGTCCGCAAACGGCAGGTAGACGTCTTCGCCGGTGTCCGCAGAGCCCAGCTTGCGCGCCACGCCTGCAGACGCCGCATTGTGGCCGACGATGAGATGGATCGCCTTTTCCCAGCCCAGCCGGTTGATCGCCCAGTCCATCGCGCAGGCGGCCGCTTCCGTGGCGTAGCCCCGGCCCCAGCGCGATTTCAGGATCGTCCAGCCGATCTCAGGCGACGGCCAGCCGAAATAGTTGATCGCGCCGACCCGGCCGGCCCACGCGCCGGTCTCCTTCTCGATCACGCAGAACACGCCGTAGCCACGCAGATGCCAATGTCCCACCAGCGCCGCAAAGCCGCGCCAGGCGAGGTCGGGCGCCTGAGGGCCGCCGATGAAGCGTGAATTCTCCGCATCGCCCATCAGCGCGAGGAAATGCGGCTCGTCGCCCGCCTGCGGCGCGCGCAGGATCAGGCGCGGGGTTTCCAGAACCGGCGCAAACGGAACGGGAATGTCGGACATCGGGGCGCTCCGGCGCTGGGCGGATGCGCCGTTTACGCTCCAGCGGCGTCGCGGTCAAAGCCCGTCGAGACCGGCGAGCACGTCCTCCACGGTGACGCGCACCGCGTAGCCGCGCTGATCGCCAAGACCCGCCTCGTGCCAGAACTTCGCCTTCACCTCGCCTTCCGGGCTGAGCACGAAGGTTATCGGATACGGCACGCCATGCGCGCGATGGTCCGGATCGGCGTAGATCGGATCGCGGATCCCGTAGGCGTCGATGAGCGCGGAGCCCTCGTCGCTGAGAAGCGTCAGCGAAATCTCCCGGCGCCGGGACGCCTCGGCGAGCGCCTCGATGCTGTCATAAGTCACGATGGCGACTTCATAGCCCTTGGCTTCGAAGCCGGCGCGCTCGGCGTCGATCTCGAGCGTCTGCCGCAGGCAGATCGGGCACCAGTCCAGCGACCGGTTGAAGTAGAGAACAAGACCGTTCTCCCCGGCGAGTTCCTCCAGCGTGCGGGTTTCCCCGCCGGCGTCGCTCAGCGAAAGCGCCGGCGCGGTCTCGCCCACGGCCGGTCCGAACGGCGCCGCCGCGTCACGCGCGGCGTCGAGCGCGGGGGCCTGGGCGAAGGCGGCGGGGGCGAGCGCCAGCAGGCCGGCGGCGAAAGCGGAACGCAGCAGCATCAGAGTTCTCCAGCCAGAATCAGTTCTCGGGCACGTAGTCGCCCAGATTGGACAGCACCCGCAGCGTCTCGACGGGCTGTTCATGTCCGTCCTCGCGATCGAGGCCGTCGAAATCGAAGATCTTCGCGGAGACCATGCCGGCCTCGTCGAGCACGATCGCAACGGGGTAGGCGACGCCGAACGCGCGGTTGTCCGGATCGGTGTAGCGCGGATCGCGGACCCCGAAGCGGTTGATGATGTCGCTCTGCGGATCGGCGAGAAACTCAACGGAGGTGAGCCCGCGGCGCTCGGCGGCGGTGCGAAGCGGTTCGGGCGTGTCCGTCGAAACGAACGCGACGCCGTAACCCATCTCGAGAAAGGCGTCGGCGTTCGCATTCACCTCGATCGCCTGGGAAAGGCAATTCGGACACCAGTCAAGCGACCGATGGAAATACAGGACCAGTCCGTTCTCACCGGCAAGCTCTTCATACCCGGCGAGGCGGCCCATGGAGGTCTCCGCGGTGAAGGCCGGGGCGAGCGAACCGATCTCCCCACGCCGAACTCGGCAAGCGCGGCCTCACCGGCCGGCGTCGCCGCGGACGGGGCCGCTGCGGCGGGCTGCCCGGCGAGGACGGCGGCGGCGATCAGGGCGAAGACGGTCATGGCGGTCTCCCGGCGCAGAAACGGCGCGGATGGTTTCATCCGCGCCGCCAAACTGCGCCGTCCAGGGCCGGTTGAACAGCCGCCCCACGGGGATGTGACCGGCGGTGAGGCGCGGTCAGGCGAGGCTCGGATCGATGCCCTTGCAGGCTTCCACGAGACCTTTCACCGCCTCGACGGAGTGGTTGAACATCGCCTGCTCCTCGTCGTTGAGGGTGATCTCGACGATCTTCTCGACCCCGTTCGCGCCGATGACGACCGGCACGCCCACATACATGCCGTCCACGCCGAACTGGCCGGTAAGGTGCGCAGCGGCCGGCAGGATGCGCTTCTTGTCGTTGAGATAGCTGCGCGCCATGGCGACCGCGCTTTCAGCGGGCGCATAGAACGCTGAACCCGTGCCGAGGAGCTGGACGATCTCGCCGCCGCCCTGGCGGGTGCGCTGGACGATCGCATCGATCTTTTCCTGGCTCGACCAGCCAAGTGCGACCATGTCGGGAACCGGCACGCCGGCGACCGTCGAATACCGTGTGAGCGGGACCATGGTGTCGCCGTGTCCGCCCATGACGAAGGCGGTGACGTCCTCCACCGAGACGCCGAACTCCTCCGCCAGGAACCAGCGGAAGCGCGCGCTGTCGAGCACGCCGGCCATGCCGCACACCTTGTGGCGGGGCAGGCCGGAAAACTCGCGCAGCGCCCAGACCATCGCGTCGAGCGGGTTGGTGATGCAGATGACGAATGCGTCAGGGCAGTTGTTCTTGATGCCTTCACCGACC
>CAZLOV010000113.1:0-7910 GCA_964561235.1 uncultured Caulobacterales bacterium | reverse complement strand
GGCGATCTGTTCAGCGGCCGCTCCCATGCAGTGCAGAGACGTCGTGCAGGCCGAGCTGATCGAATAGTTCAGGCCCTTGATCTTGAACGGCGTGGCGAGGGTGGCCGAGCCGGTGGAGGACATCGCCTTGGGCACGACGAACGGCCCGACGCGACGCGGGCCCTTCTCGCGGGTGACGTCGGCGGCGGTGACGATCGCCTCGGTCGAAGGCCCGCCCGTGCCGACGATCAGCCCGGTGCGCTCATGGCTGACCTCGTCCGGCACCAGGCCCGCATCCGCGATCGCCTGCTCCATCGCCATGTAGCACCAGCCCGCGCCCTCGCCCATGAACCGGTAGACGCGCTTGTCGACATGTTCGGCCGGATCGACCGAGGGCCGGGCGTGAACCTGGCACTTGAAGCCCAGTTCGGCGTATTCGGGCGCGGCGACCACGCCCGAGCGGCCCTGCTTGAGCGATTGCGCGACGGATTCGGCGTCCGCTCCGATGGAGGAGACGATGCCGACGCCTGTGACGACCACGCGCCTCATGAAACGTCCTTGCCCTTGAGGTTCTCGGCGGAGAACAGGCCGACGCGCAGGTCGGTGGCGGCGTAGATCTGCTGTCCGTCCGCCTCGACCCGGCCGTCGGCGACGCCGAGGACCAGCTTGCGATTGATGACCCGCTTGAGATCGATGACATACCGCACCGATTTCACGTCCGGGGTGACCTGGCCGGTGAATTTCACTTCGCCGACGCCGAGCGCCCGGCCGCGGCCCGGCGCGCCGATCCAGCCGAGATAGAAGCCGACCAGCTGCCACATGGCGTCCAGACCGAGGCAGCCCGGCATTACCGGGTCGCCCTCGAAATGGCATTCGAAGAACCAGAGGTCGGGATTGATATCCAGTTCCGCAACCACGCAGCCTTTTCCAAAGGCGCCGCCGTCTGCGCGGATCTCGGTGATCCGGTCCACCATGAGCATGGGCGGCAGCGGCAATTGCGCGTTACCCTCGCCGAACAGGCGGCCATGGCCGCACTCGATCAAGGCGTCATAGTTCAGGGCGGCAGGCCGTTCGGTCATGGGTGCGCCATCCGGGGCGGCGCCGCGTCAGCGCGGCGGAAACGAGCGCCGCGTCGCGGCGGTGCTGATTAATGCGGTTGAAGCGGCGTGCGTCCAGACCGCCGACGCAGCTTGGCGGCGGCGAATTCAGCTCTGGGCCGGTTCGCAGCCGGACGCGGCCGCGTCGCTGTCGTCACGCTCCCACGGGAAAAGGCCCCAGACCGCATCCATCGGCACGAAGCCGCGAAAGCCCTGCGCGCTGACCTGGCACCAGCCGTCCCGGCAGGTGCGAAGCGCAAGGATCGCGCCCGCCTCCACCGCGGCCTCTTCCGCGGCGTCGTCCTGCGGCCGCGTGCGCAGCGTCGTGGCGCGCAGCGTCATGAGGGTCCGCGCGCCGGTCAGAAGGCTCGCATGCACCCAGACGCGGTCTCCTGCGGGATCCTCGATCTCGCGCCAGTCCTGCACCTCCCCGACGATCTTCACCGGCAGGCTTTCGCGGCGATAGACCCAGCGCACCGGATGATTGGTCGAGGGGCCGCGGCGGCCGCGCACCTCGTCGGCCTTGAGGCTGACAAAGCGGGGCACCTCCAGCATGGAGATCTGCGAACGTGTCGGACAGACATGCGTTCCGGGCTCCTCGGCCTCCTGCGCGGAGGCGGCGGAGACGGACAGCGCGGCGGCCGCAGCGAAACCGAGGGCGATCGATAGAAGCGTCATGGCGTCCCGAGATTTGCGATGAAGCGTGTTAAGACTTCATTAAGCCATGAGTCGTTTCGGCGGTTGAGCCGACATCACAGAGCGTTTCAGACCGGAAACCGCGATCAAATCGCAAGCGGCGGCCTTCCGCGCGCCGGCGGCGCTCGCCACATCGTGAGGGCTGCGGCGATCTCCGCCGTTCAGCGTTCAGGAAGGAACCGGCGCCATGACCAGCGCCCCGTCTAAACCCGCCTCCAAACCGCAAGTGAAGCCGTCGGCGAAACCCGCCGCGAAGCCGGCCGCCAAGCCCCAAGGCCGGTAAGCCGGCATACCGCGCGCCGTCCGCCCCGGTTGCGCGGTGGACGAAGATCGCGCCGCGGGCCATGGTCCGCAGCGGTCCAGCCCGGGCCGGAGCCCTGCTCCGGCCCGGCGCGTTTCAACCGGGAGAGCTTCATGCACCGTCACCTGCCCGTTTCCGCCGCCGCGATCGCCGCTCTGGCCTCCGCCGCCTTCGCTCAGGACGCGCCCGATGCCGAGGTGCGCACGATCGATCTTGGCGAGGGCGTCTATGCGCTGATCACCGACCGCGCCGGGAATGTCGGCGTGAGCGTCGGGGAAGACGGCGTGTTCATGATCGACACCCAGTTCGAGCCGCTCGCCCCGCTGCTCGACGCCGCCCAGCGCGAGATTTCGGGCGCGGACGTGGATACGGTGCTCAATACGCACTGGCATTACGACCATGTGCGCGGCAACGCCTATTTCTCCGAACGCGGCGCGGAGATCATCGCGCATGAGAACGTGAAGCCGAGGCTCACCACGCCCGGCGGCAACGCCATGCTGGGCAATTCGACCGAGCCGCTGGGCGAAGCCTATCTGCCGACGCGCGAGGTGGAGGGCGATTTCTCCATGTCGCTCAACGGCGAGACGCTCAACGTGTATTTCGAGCCGGACGCCCATACCGACGGGGATCTCTGGGTGCATTTCGTCAAGGCCGACGTCATCCACGCCGGCGACCTTCTGTTCTCCGGCTTCTACCCCTTCATCGACATCTCCGCCGGCGGCACGGTGGACGGCTTCATCGCCGGCATGGAGCAGATCGTGGAGACGGCGGGGCCCGACACGCAGATCATCTCCGGCCACGGCCCCATCTCGCGCGAGAGCGATCTGGAGGCCTCCATCGCGATGCTGCGCGAGGGCAAGGCGCGGGTTCAGGCGCTCGTCGACGAGGGCATGACGCTGGAACAGGTCGTCGCCGCGGAGCCCCTCGCGGATTTCCACGAGGAGTGGAACTGGGGCTTCATCACGACCGAGCGCATGGTGACGACCTTCTACTGGGACATCACCGGCGCGCTGGAATAGCGCGAACACGCCGGACAGGCCGGATCGCGCGGCAGGCGCACGGTCCGGCCCGTCGCCTTCAAGGCGTCCATCAGCCAGAGCCGGCCGATCAGCGGATCGCCCGCACGCGCGATCAGCTTCACGGCCTCCAGCGCCATCATGGCCCCTGCGACGCCGGCAAGCGCCCCCACCACGCCGTGCGTCTCGCAGGATTGCGCCTCCGGAGGCGTCTCGGGAACGAGACAGCGATAGCAGGGCGAGGCCTCATCCAATCCGCGCGCAAACACGGAAATCTGGGCCGTCCAGGGTCCAAGCGCGCCAGAGACTAGGGGTGTTGCGGCTTCAAGGCAGGCGGCGTTGACGGCGAACCGCGTCTCGAAATCGTCGCACCCGTCCAGCACCAGATCCGCGCCTTGGAGGAGGCCGGGCAGGGTCTCCGGCGACGCCCGGACGTCGAGCGCCTCCACGGCGACTGCCGGATCCAGCGCGGACAGAGCTTGCGCCGCGCGCTCGGCCTTGCCGGCGCCGATGTCGGCGGTGCGGTAGATCACCTGCCGCTGAAGATTGTCGAGGCTCACGCGGTCGGGATCGCAAAGCTTCAGCCGGCCCACGCCGGCGGCGGCGAGATAAAGCGCAGCCGGCGCGCCGAGCCCGCCGGCGCCGATCAGCAGCACGCTGGCGGCCTTCAGCCGCTTTTGTCCGGTTGCGCCGATCTCTTTCAGCAGGACATGGCGCGCATGGCGTTCGAGGTCGATGCCGGTCATCCGCCGTTCAGCCTTTGCGTTTCAGCCTCTATAGTCGAGCCGGGCCAGCGGCGCGAACGGAGGGGACAGATGCGCAAGCCAGGCGTTTTGATCATGGCGGCGGCGCTTTTGGGCGCTGGGCTTTCGGCGTGCGAGACCGCCGAGGGTTATCGTCAGCAGACCGCGCTGCTCCTCGGAGCGAGCGCCGACACGCTGCTCATCGAGCTTGGGCCGCCGGAAAGCCGAGACGCGCTGTCGGAGGGCGGCGAGGTCTGGACCTATTTCCGGCGTGAGTACTTCTATGATCCAGGCGGGCCGCGCACGATCCAGCGCGAGCGGCGCGTGCGCTACACCGACAGCGACGGAACCGAGCGCGTGCGCGTGGAGACCTATGACGACGTCGTCTACGAGCCGCCGCGGGAATGGTGGTCGGATTGCGAGACGCGCTTTGTCATCCGTGACGGCGTGGTGCGCGATTTCCGGTTCGACGGGCCGGCCTGCCGCGCGCCGGAGATCGACTAGCGCCGGCGGATCGCGATGAGGCGCGCGCTTGCTCTCCACGGCGCAGCGCGCGAGTCTGACCCGGTCATACCTCCGGCCCCGAGACGCCCTTGTCAGCGCCTGCGCTTTCCCAAGAACAAACGCGCCTGATCGACCATCTGCTGGGCGAGCGGCCGAACGCCTTCATCACCGGGCGGGCGGGAACAGGCAAGACCACTCTGACCCGCGAACTGCTCAAGCGTGCGCGCAACGCCGCCGTCGTCGCGCCGACCGGCGTCGCGGCCATGCACGCCGGCGGACAGACGATCCATTCCTTCTTCCGCCTGCCGCCGCGCCTGGTCGAGCCCGCCGACATTCGCCGATTGCGCGCCCGGCGGGTCGTGGAGGCGCTGGAGACGCTCATCATCGACGAAATCTCGATGGTGCGCGCCGATATGATGTGGGCGATCGACGCCTCGCTCCGGCTCAATCGCGACCGGAACGAACCCTTTGGCGGGGTGCAGGTCATTCTTGTCGGCGATCTCGCCCAGCTGCCGCCGGTCGTGCAGGGCGAGGAGGCGGCCTATCTGGAGATGGCCTATGGCGGGCCGTTCTTTTTCCATCCGCCCGCCTTCCGCGACGCCGGCTTCACGCTGTTCGAGCTGGAAAGCGTCTACCGGCAGAGCGATCCGGAATTCATCGACATCCTCAACGCGGTGCGCGAGGGCGAGATCAGCGACCGTCAGGCCGCGCGGCTGAACGCGCGCGTCACCGGCCGGATCGGACTGGAGGCTTCCGGCACGCATGTCGTTCTGTCGCCGACCAACGACGTCGCCAACCGCATCAACGCCCAGCGCCTCGAGGGCATTCCCTCCCGCGCGAGCGTCTATGAAGGCAAGGTCGAAGGCCAGTTCGAGGAACGCGCCTATCCGGCTGAACACCCGCTGGTGCTCAAGCCCGGCGCCCGCGTCATGCTCACCCGCAACGATCCGGCGGGCCGGTATGTCAACGGATCGCTGGGCGAGGTCGTCGCGCTCTCGGACGCCGCCGCCGACGTGCGGGTCAACGGCGAGGTCGTGCGCGTGGAGCCGGCGAAATGGGAACGGCACCGATACGCCTACGACGCCGCCGCCCGGGCGCTGTCGAAGGAGACGGTCGGCGCCTACACCCAGCTTCCGCTGCGCCTCGCCTGGGCGATGACCATCCACAAGGCCCAGGGCCTCACCCTTGACCGGGTCTTCCTCGACATCTCCCGGCGGCTGTTCGCTCACGGACAGGCCTATGTGGCTCTGTCGCGGGCGCGCTCGCTAGAGGGTCTGGAGCTTTCCAGGGCGCTTACGCCGCGCGACATCGTCACCGATACGCGGGTTTTCGACGTCCGCAGCTATTGCGACCCCGCCCCGGCGGGCCTTTTGGGCTGAAACGGCTTCGCCCGGAAGACGCAAATCTAAACAATACCTTAATTATGACAATTGACTTGTCATATCTGATGATGACAACCTATTTGTCATCAATTTAGGGTTTGTTAGGATGTTCGAGACGCCGATGGACCCCGCCACCCGGGCGCTGCGCGACCTTGCGCGATCGGTGGAGCGGACGGCGCGCGCCTTGAGGAAGGCGTCCGAGATGCGCAACGCGGATTTCGGCCTGACGGGCGTCCAGCGCGCGGTCATGGAGGCGATCCGCGAGGGGCCGCGCACCGTGCCGGATATCGCGCGGGAGCGCGGCGTGACGCGTCAGCATGTCCAGGCCGGCGTCGACGCGCTGGCCGCCTCCGGCCTCGTCCTGCGCTCGCGCAATCCAGCGAACGCGAAATCCTGGCTGATCGGAATGAGCCGGAAAGGGCAGGCGGTCTATCAGACCCTGCAATCGCGCGAGGCGCTGGCGCTGCGCACGCTGTCCGACCGACTCTCCGCCGCCGAGCTGGAAGCCGCGGATGCGGCGCTGCGCACGATCCTGACGCGGCTGGGCGAGGCCTAGACCCCGGTCGAGCCGAACCCGCCTGCGCCGCGCATGGTCTCCGGAAGAGACTCGACTTCAACCCAGTCGAGCTGCACGACGGGCGCGATCACCATCTGGGCGATGCGCTCGCCGCGCTGGACGGTGAAAGCCTCCGGCCCGTGATTGATCAGGTTCACGAAAATCTCGCCGCGATAATCGCTGTCGACCGTGCCTGGCGTATTCAGGCAGGTCACCCCTTTCTTCGCGGCCAGGCCGGAGCGTGGCCGGATCTGGGCTTCATAGCCTTCCGGCAGGGCGATCGAGAGACCCGTGGGGATCAGGCGCCATTCCCCGCGCGGAATGACGATGGGCTCGTCCGACGCCACCGCCGCGCGCAGGTCAAGGCCGGCTGAACCCGCCGTCTGGTAGGCCGGCAGCTCGAGGCCGTCATGATGGCTTAGCGGGCGGACATCGACGCGCACAGGCGAGGCGGACATGGGCGGCTCCTTGACGGGACTGCATCGCCCGCCCTTAGCCTGCGTCCGCCGCGCCTGTCACCGCCGGAGTCAGCCTTCCTCGGCTTCGCCCGCCTGCTGGGCTTCCTGAAGCGCGGCGTAACGCTCATAGAAGCCTTCAAGGCGCGCGACGGTCTGAGCGCGTTCGTCCTCGGAGAGCTCGCCCTGCATGATCCGAACGCGGAACTGGTTCTCCGCGATGTCGAGCGCGACCACGCGCGCAGCATCGCCCCCGCCCGAGCGGATCAGGAGCGGAACGCCGTGCAGCAGCACCTCATAGTCGTTCGCGCCGGGGACGATCGTGTCGCGGTCGCACATGAGCGCATTCGCCCCGTCGGGCATCTCCGGCGCGACCACGAGGCCGGGCTCGTCGGCCATCGTCAGCAGATTGTAGTCCGCGACCGGCTCCATCGGGGTGTCGCCCGGATAGACGGCGTAGCACTGGGCGATCGCCGGCGATGACAGGGCGAACGCCGCCGCGCCTGCGGCGGCGGTCAGAAAAACGTTTTTCATGGAAGGATTTCCCGGGTTGCTCCGCACGGACCCGGATCCGTTCCGGCCCCCTCTGACCGCGGGATGCAAGCGGCTGTCCGCGCGTTGGACGCCGGAACCCTAACAATTCCGGCGCGGCTGCCGCAAGGCGGGCCTATTCCGCGCGGCGCTCCGCGGCCACGTCCTGGAAGGCCTCGGCGATGCGCGCAGCCAGCCGGCGTGCGATCTCGGTCTTGTCCGCGCGCGGCCAGGTCTCCGCGCCCTGGCGCGTGACCAGGGCGACCTCGTTGTCGGCGCCGCCCATCACGTCGCCGGATACGTCGTTGGCGACAATCCAGTCGCAGCCCTTGCGCGCCAGCTTCTCGCGCGCGTGGCGTTCGACATCGTGGGTTTCCGCGGCGAAGCCGACCACGAGGCGCGGCCGGCCGGACTTGAGCCCGGAGACGGTGCGCAGGATGTCGGGGTTCTCCGCCAGCGAGAGCGAAGCGACCTGGCTCTTGTCCAGCTTGAGTTTCTGCGGCGCGCTCTCCGCCGGACGCCAGTCAGCCACCGCCGCCACGCCGACAAAGATGTCCGCCGGCAGCTCCGCTTCAACGGTCGCAAGCATCTCCATGGCGGTCTGGATGCGCCGGGTCTTGACGGTGACGGGAGGCTCAAGCGCTGTCGGC
>CAZLOV010000112.1:0-8001 GCA_964561235.1 uncultured Caulobacterales bacterium | reverse complement strand
CCAGACCCAGCACTGCCGCGTCGGCCGGCCAGCTCAGCGCCGCGAGCCGGCTTTCCAGCTCCGCGATCGCCTCGAACGGGTCGGCGGCTGGCGTCTTGAGCCCGGTCAGGCGTGCGGCGGCGGCGTTGTTCTGAAGGAGGGCGGTCTCCACCAGCCGCTGGTTCGAGCCGCTTTCGCCGGGCTCCACCCAGCGTTCGTCGACCAGCACGACGTCGACCTTGTCCCAGGCGATCGGCGCCGTCGACAGACGGCCATAGGCCGGCGCCGGCGTCGAGCCGCCCGAGACCGCAAGCAGCGCGCGGCCGCGGGCGTCGAGGCCCCTCCGAAGGGCGGTCTCCACTTCGCGGGCGACGGCGCCGGCCAGGGCGTCCCGATCTGCGAAGGAACGGAGATCCGGGCGGTCAGCTTCCGGCATCGAACCACTCCCGGTCATCCTGGGCGAGCAGCAGCGCGGCCTTCGTCGGGCCGTCAGTGCCCGCAGCATAGGGGAGCAGCTCGGTTGCGCCCTCGCCCCAGGCGCCGATCAGCCGGTCGACCCAGCGCCAGGCGGCCTCCACCTCGTCGCCGCGCATGAACAGGCTGAGATTGCCGCGCACGACCGCCATCAGCAGGCGCTCATAGGCGTCGGGATAGTCCTTCGTGAAATGATCCGCGTAGGAAAGGTTCAGCGGGACATAGCGGAGCCGCACTCCGCCGGGGCCGGGATCCTTGGTCATCAGCATCAGCTTGACGCCTTCGTCGGGCTGCAGCCGGATCACAAGCCGGTTCGGCCGCAAGCGCCCGATATCGGCCTGAACGATGTCGTGCGGCGCCGCCTTGAACTGCACGATGATGTCGGACCGCCGCGCGGCCATCCGCTTGCCGGTGCGCAGATAAAACGGCACGCCGGCCCAGCGCCAGTTGCCGATCTCCGCACGGATCGCCACGAAGGTCTCCGTCTCGCTCTTGCGGCCGAGCTCGTCTGCATAGCCGGGCGCGTAACGCCCCTCGGTCACCCCGGGGCCGTACTGCCCGCGCACCACGGTGCGGGCGGCGTCCGCAGGAGTGATCGGACGCAGCGCGTCGAGCACCTTGAGCTTTTCGGTCCGCACGCTGTCGGCGGCGAGGCTCGTCGGCGGCTCCATCGCCACAAGACACATGAGCTGGAGCAGATGGTTCTGAACCATGTCGCGCAGCGCGCCGGCCGTGTCGTAATAGCCGGCGCGCTCGCCCGCGCCGATGGTCTCAGCGACCGTGATCTGGACGTGATCCACGCCATTGGCGTTCCAGAGCGGCTCGAACAGGAAGTTCGCAAACCGCAGGATCAGGAGGTTCTGGACTGTCTCCTTCCCGAGATAGTGGTCGATCCGGAAGATCGAGTCCTCCGGAAACACCTCGCCGACGCGCCGGTTGATCTCGCGCGCGCTCTCGAAATCGGAACCGATGGGCTTCTCAAGCACGATCCGCGAGCGCGGGGTGCGCAAGCCGTGCGCGGCGATCGCCTCGCAGGTCTGGCCGTAGATCGACGGCGGCAGCGCCAGATAAAAGACGCGGATCTTGTCCGCAGCCGGATCCAGCGCATCGCCGAGCGCGCGCCAGCCCGGGCCCTCCCCGGCTGCGTCCACCGACACGTATTGCAGGCGCTGGGCGAATTCCGCCCAGCGCTGCTTGCGGCTCTCGCCCGCCCCGGCCCCGAGAACGAACTCCGCGGCGCGCTCGCGATAGGCGTGCGGGTCAAGCGGCTCGCGGGACGCCGCGATGATCCGCGAGGCGGGCGGAATCTGGTTGTCGCACCAGCGATGGAAGAGCGCCGGGATCAGCTTGCGCCGCGCAAGATCGCCGGTTGCGCCGAAGACAACGATGTCAAAAGGTTCGACAGGAACGAGCTCGGCGGTCACCGGAAGGCTCCGTAGATGGCGGCGGGAAAGGCGTCGGCGCCGACGGTCGGCGCGCCATTGAACACCCGCGCGGCGGTGAAACTCAAGCCTGGCGGATTGATGCGACACGGCGCAGAACGCTCCAGCGACGACGTTTCGCCCGAATGAAGCAGCCCTCTTGCGCTTGCCGGAGCCGCACACCAGCGTAGCCCGATGCGACTGACGAACTTCACCAACTACGCCTTGCGCATCTTGCAGTTCGCCGCCCTGCGCCACCCGGAATCCGTCCGGATGGAGGATGTCGCCCGCGGGCACGGAATCTCGCGCAACCATCTCCTTAAGGCGGCCAACCTGCTTGCGCAGAACGGCCTGCTGACCGCAATGCGGGGACGCAAAGGCGGCGTGCTGCTCGCGCGGGAACCTTCCTCGATCACAGTGGCCGAGGTCGTGCGGTTGACCGAGGGGCCGTTGGAGCTTGTGGAATGCTTCAACGCGGACACGAACACCTGCCCTCTGATCGGCGTCTGCAAGCTGTCCGCAACCCTTCAGACCGCCACGCGCGCCTTCATGGCGGAGCTTGAAGCGGTGACCATCGCCGACATCGCACACAATCGGGGCGCGCTTCTCGCCCGCCTTGGCGACGGGTCCACGCGTTAAAGGAAATTCGATGGGTCAATGTGTCGCTATCGATCACGCCTATGGTCGACATCGAAAAAAGTCGTACGACACGTACCACTTTTTGGCGCATGCTTGAGGTCATGAAGGCGTCGATCCGACCCAATCCTGAAGGAGACCTCCAATGAGCGAACCGATTTCGACCCAATTGCCCCGCATCAACGAACCGGCGCCCGACTTCACCGCGCCCACCACCCATGGGGAACGGTCGCTTGCCGATTATCGCGGCAAATGGCTGATCCTGTTCTCCCACCCGGCGGACTTCACGCCGGTATGCACGACCGAGTTCATGGCGTTTGCAAGGGCTCAGGACCGGTTCGCCGAACTGAACACCGAGCTTCTCGGCCTCTCCATCGACAGCCACTACGCTCACATCGCGTGGGTGCGGAACATCAAGGAGAACTTCGGCGTCGAGATCCGGTTCCCGATCATCGCCGACCTCTCCATGAACGTCGCGCACGCCTACGGCATGATCCAGCCCGGCGCGTCCGACACCGCCGCCGTGCGCGCCACGTTCATTATCGACCCTGAGGGCGTGCTGCGGGCGATGGTCTACTATCCGATGAGCAATGGCCGATCGATCGACGAGTTCGTCCGCCTCGTCGAGGCGCTGCAGACCTCCGACGCCAACAAGGTTGCTACGCCCGAGGGCTGGAAACCCGGCGACAAGGTGATCGTGCCGCCGCCGGCGACCTCGGAAGCTGCGGAGACTCGCGCCTCGGAAGGGTATGAGACCGTCGACTGGTACTTCTCGACACGGGCGCTCTAGGACCGCCAGCCCCGCACCGCGGCGGCCGGAACCGGCAAAGCCGCCGCCGCGGTGGCGCGGAAAACCCCATTGCAGAATCTGAACGGCGTTTCGGACGCCCTGCACGAAACGGAGAGTTGAAATGATCAAGACCCTCGCCGCCGCAGCCGCCGCGGCTGTTATTGCGGCTGGAACCGCGTTTTCCCAGGCCGGAAACCCGGCGCCGGAATCCGACAGCGGTCAGATGCTGACGATCCTCACCTCGGAGCGGCCGCAAACCCAGCTCATGGCGCTGATTCTCACCCGCGCCGGCATGCAGGCGGGTGCGGACGTCCGCATCCTGCTTTGCGACGCCGCCGGGGACCTTGCGCTCGCCGAGCCGCCCGCGGCGGCGACTGCGCCGCTGGCGCCGCGGGACATGAGCCCGCACGGCCTGCTCGCCATGCTCGCCGGACAGGGCGTCACCGTGCAGGTCTGCGCGATCTATCTGCCCAACAGCGATCATGCCGAGGACGACCTCATGGACGGCGTCAGCGTCGCAACGCCCCCGGAGATCGCCGCGGTGATGCTTGAGCCCGACACGAGGCTGTTCACGTTCTAGGGCGCAAGCCGGCCTCCAAACCGTGCGGCCGGCGAAAAAGCCGGCCGCACGGGCGCGGAGCAAGGCGGGCGGTGCCGCTTACGGTGCGGCGCCGCCCTTGAGGTGCGCGTCGGCGAAGGCGAGATAGGCCTCGGACGCCGTGATCCGGTTCTCCTTCCGCTGGAAACCGTGTCCTTCGTCGGGGAAGATCACGTACTCGACGATCGCGCCCGCCTCCCGCGCGGCGGCGACGAGATCATCGCTTTCCTGCTGCAGCACCCGCGGATCGTTGGCGCCCTGGATGACAAGCATCGGGCGCACGATGTTGTCGGCATGGAACAGCGGCGAGATCGCGCGAAGGCGTTCGCCGTCCGTCGCCGGATCGCCCAGCTCGTCATACAGGGCGTCTCGGTTGGCGCCCCACCAGTCGGGGATCGATTCCAGCGTCCGCACCCAGTTGGTGACGCCGAAAATATTGATGCCGGCGTCGAACGCCTCGGGGTGAAAGGCAAGCGCCGCCGCCACGATGTAGCCGCCATAGGACCCGCCGATGACGCCGACGGCGTCATCGCGCACCCAGTCCATCTCCCGAAGCCAGTCGCCCGACGCGACGACGTCGTTCAGATCGCCGCCGCCATGGTCGCGATCGTCCATGTGGTAGAAGGTCTTGCCGTAGCCTGAGGAACCCCGGTTGTTGATCATGTAGATCGCATAGCCGTGGTTCACGAGATGCTGGATCGTGGCGGAGTATCCCAGCCGGCTCTGGCCGCCGGGGCCTCCATGCACCCACACCATCGCCGGAACCGGGTTCTCCGCGGAGGCGCCGTGCGGCCGGTAGAGAATGCCGGGGATCTCGAGCCCGTCGAAGCTCTCGAACCGCACCACTTCAGCCTCCACCATGTCGGCGGGGTCGATCGCGGGATTGAGCGCGGCGGTCAGCTGCGTCTGTTCGCCCGCGGCAAGATCAACCAGATGAATGTTCGCCGGCGAGGTCGAGCTGGACACCGAAAGGGCGAGCCTGTCCTCGGCTTCGTTCATGCGGATCTGGGAAAGATCTCCCGCAGGCAGGTCGGGCAGTTGCAGCGCTTCGCCCGTGTTGGTGTCGAGAATGGAGACCTCGGTGCGGGCGTCCGCGTTGACCCCGGTGACCCGGTAGCGCCCCGTCGGCGAGAACGCGACATAGGATACGTCCCAGTCCGCCTCGATCAGCGGCGCGGTTTCGCCTGTCGCGATGTCGTAGGTCCAGGCCTGGGTGAATTCGCCGAAGGCGTTGGTGCCGTAGACCAGCGTCGAGCCGTCCGGGGTGATGTCGAACACCGTATGGGCGACGGGTTCCTCGCCGGGGGTGATCAGCACCGGCTCGGGGGTCTCGGCGGACATGTCGACGATGAACAGGTCCGTATCGCGGGAGGAATTGTTGCGCGACAGGACCAGATGGCTGCGGTCCGGCGTGGCGGCGGAGATGAAGAACCCGCCCGGGTTCTCGAACACCATCTCGCGTTCGAAGGTCTCCGCGTCGTAGGCGTAGAGATCGAAGGCCTGCGGATCGCGCTCGTTGGTCGTGATCCAGATTTCGGAATAATCCCCGGACCAGCCCGCGAAGGTCGCCCTGAGATCCTCGCCGGGCGTCAGGTCGGTGCGCGTTCCGTCCGGCGCAACGACGTAGACATGGTTGCGTTCGTCTCCGCCCCTGTCGGCGGTGACGAGGATTCGGCGGTCCTGCGGAAACCAGGACAGGGCGAAATTGGCGTCGGCGTCCGAGCGGGTCAGCGGCGTGCGTTCGCCTGTCGCGGGGTCTGCGGCGTAGGCGTTGAAGACGCCGGTTTCATCCGACGTGATCAGCAGGTCGCCGTTGTCCGGGGCGAAGGCCAGTCCCGCGCCCGACGCCAGGCTGAAGCTGGTCGTGTTGTGGAAGGCCGCCGCGTCATAGGTGACAACCTCGTTATCTGAAGCCGCGTCGGCGCTGGCCCCGGCGGCTTCGTCGCCGGGCGCGGCGGCGGCCTGTGACGTGTCCGCGGGTGCGGCGCCGGCCGCATCCTCGGCGTCGGGCGCTCCGCACCCGGCGAGCGCAGCCGCCAGCACGGCCGCGCTGGCGCAAGCAATACGTTTCATCCTGTCCTCTCCCCGATCTGGCCTCCGGCCAAACCCGGAGCGCCGATGGGGGAATTCTAGGGCGCTGTCTTCGGGAGAGTCCATGCGGAGCCTCCCAACGCGGCCGGAACCCGCAGACGGCAAGCCGTGCCGGCGGACAGGCGCTCTCGGACAAACTCACATGGCTCTCGGGCGGCCGGCTGTCCGCGACGATCATGCGGCGAGACGCCCGCGCCATTCGCAGAGCGCGGCATCGCTGAGAGGCTTGAAGCGGGCGCATTCCGCAGACAGCGCGGGAACCGGACGTACATCATCACCGCAAGGCGGATGACCTCAGGCGACGTCTTGAAGTAGCGGAACGGATTGCGAGCCATCCCCAGATCGTCAGCCTATCCGCTTACCGACCCGTTTCCTCTGACAATGCCCGCCTGTGAGCTTATGCGCGCACCGAAGACCCTAAATGCCAAAACCTGATAAGCATCTTACGTCCAGTTGCCCCTCAAAGCGTTTGCGCAAATGGCGTTCTCCAATGGAAATAACAAGTTGTTTCTAAAACACCTCCTTGATATATGTTTTAAAAGTCAAGCGCTAAGGGCAATCTCGATGTCAACCCGTGAAGTGATTTTTTTTAATAATATTTCCTTTTACCGCACTTCTAAGTATAATTTCTGTTTTATTTATAACGTTTATTAATTTTGCTACATCTTTATTGCCAAAAAGAGCTTTAGGTGCAATGGCGCTTATAAGCGCTTTGGGATTAGCATTTCTATTAGCTCAAATCATTGAAAACACTATTTCCGACAATTTCAGCCAAATTCATCCCGGACTTTACGAACCGAAACAACGAATTTACCCTGTTCCTGTCACGCATTTATGCAAAAACGTTAACCCATTATGGAATTCTTTCATTCATTCGTGCTTAAGGCCAGAAGGAGATTATATCAGAGTATTTATTGACGAAAGCTACGATTACATGTATGATAATATAATTGAAGATCGAATGAAAATTCGTAATTGCATTTTGCAGGTTGATGACGACGATAATTTTCCCTTTTTTCATTTAGATGTTTTTATGTTCTATATACCGCATACTTTGGCTTCCGATTTCATATTTGTTTATGTCTTTAGAATACTGGATGTACCTATAATTGAAATTGGTGGAATTGAGTCTTTTAATAGTACAAGCCAAATTCCGCCAGAATATATAAGTTCTATCCGATTAAAACTTATATATCCAATATTATTGGCCGCATTATCAGTGTATTTCGTTGTTACTGTATTCTACCGCGGCCTCGAGTCAGAAAAATAGATAAAATTTGCATTATCGCGAGCTTAACGCCAACAGAAAACTGGGCGATAGAACTATGATATTTTTCTTATGAATTTCGCGTCACACAGTCATCGACACGGCGTGTCATACAGAGATGAGAAATTCCTACTTAAGCGTTTGAAATACAAAGCTCTATGAGCATCTGGCGGTGCTGTCAGAGTAACGCGCTCAAGTCTCGGCTTCCCCTACCCCATTGGCCCCTGACAGCGAGGAGCCGCCGCTCGGCCAGGGCGGCGGAGCGGTTCTCCTTGAAGTGGGTTCGGCGGTAGAGGTGGCGTTCCGGATTGACGTCAACGCGCGCGCCTGCGCCGCCATGCGCCGACATACGCCGCGCGATCTGTTTTTATCTTTATTTTCAATGGTTTGTGGTGGCGCTGTCAGCGTAACACGCTCAAGTCTCAGCTTCGCCTACCCTTTGGCCCTGACAGCGAGGCGCCGCCACTCGGCCAGGGCGGCTGAGCGGTTTTCCTTGAAGCGGGTTCGGCGGCGGAGGCGGCGTTCCAGGTTGACGGGAACGCGCGCGCCTGCGCCGCCATACGCTGCGCGACCTTTTCCCCCGTTTTTTCATAGATTTGTGGCGGTGAGGGTGGGACCCATCGCCTTAAAATAAAAATCCTTTAAAAACAAAGAACTGGTGCGCCTCACCTGCGCCATCTTGTAGCATGGTTTTGACCTGCGCCCCGCGCCGCCCTCACTTTTTATGGGAGCGCCGCGGGTTGAT
>CAZLOV010000111.1:4529-8262 GCA_964561235.1 uncultured Caulobacterales bacterium | reverse complement strand
TGATGTTGGGCAGCGAGGCGTAACGCGGTTCGTTGAGGCGCAGATCGGTGGTGACGATCGCCGGGAGGCTGACCTTCACGGTCTGCAGGCCGCCATCGATCTCGCGCGTCACATTCAGCGCGTCGCCGTCCTTCTCCACCTTGGACGCGAACGTGGCTTGCGGCCAGCCCAGCAGGGCGCCGAGCATCTGGCCGGTCTGATTGGAGTCGTCGTCGATCGCCTGCTTGCCGAGGATGACAAGCTGCGGGCTTTCCGCCTCCACGACGCTCTTGAGGATTTTCGCAACCGCGAGCGGCTCGACGCTCTGATCGGTCTGCACGTGCACGCCGCGATCGGCGCCCATGGCGAGCGCGGTTCGGATGGTTTCCTGAGCCTGGGCGGGGCCGATGGACACGGCCACGACTTCTTCGGCCACACCCGCTTCCTTCATGCGGATCGCCTCTTCCACGGCGATCTCGCAAAACGGGTTCATGGACATCTTGACGTTGGCGAGGTCGACGCCGGTCTGGTCCGGCTTGACCCGAACCTTCACGTTGTAGTCGACGACCCGCTTGACGGGCACGAGGATCTTCATGAGCGGCTCCGGCTTGTGTTCGCGTCCATCCGGTTCCGAAGCGGTCGCAGGAAACGAAGCGGCCGCCGGGCGGTCCCGGGCGGGTGGCGGGGAAAATAGGGCGCGAAGCTGCCCGCGGCGACCGCGCAAGTCAACGCATGCGCTCGGCGCGAAGCGGTTGATCCGCTTCGCGCCGCCGCATGCCGTTCAAATTTGGCTGAAGCGCCTACGAGCCGGACGCTTCGTCGTCCTGCACCAGCGCCAGCTCGGTGGAGATGTCGATGCGGATCTCCTCCGACACGGCCGGCGCAGCGTAGCCCATGCCCCATTCGGTGCGGTTGATGACGCCCGTCGCGTCAAAGCCGGCGGTGGGCGTGCCTTTGAACGGGTGCGGCGCGCGCTGGTTGAGGGTCACGTCCAGCGTCACCGGACGGGTGACGCCCAGCAGCGTGAGATCGCCGGTCATCGTGCCCGTCTCGCCGTCCTCGGTCTCGAAGCCGGTCGCCACGAAGCGCGCGGTCGGGAATTCGGCGATGTTGAAGAGATCGTCGCTGGCGAGGTGTCCTTCGAAGCGCTCCTGGTTCGCGCCGACCCAGTAGCCGTCCGCCAGGTTGAAGGTCACGTCGACCGTGGAGTTCGCCGGCTCCTCGAAGTCGAGCAGCAGCGTGCCCTCATAGTCGGTGAAGAACAGGGACTGGGTGGAATACCCCAGATGGTTCCACGACGCCTTGATGGTCGTGTGCGTGCGGTCGAATTCGTAGGCGGCGGGCTCCGCGAGGGCGGCGGACCCCATCAGGGCGGCTGCAAGCGAGGCGGCGGCGTAGGCGATCTTCATCAGACTGTCTCCCGTTGAACGCATGCGGCGTTACGCCGCGACCGCGTAAGTAGGGAGCCGCCCCCGCCTGCTTCCACCCCCGCGGCGCGAAAAAACCGTTTCCAGCGGCTCACGAATAAATGAGGCGCGTCTTCAGCGTTCCCCGCCGGGGACCCATTTGACGTCGCCGCGGCCTTCGTCATTGGCGATGCGCGCCAGCACGAAAAGCAGATCCGACACCCGGTTCATGTAGATGCGCACCGGCGTGGAGACCTGCGCGCCCGTTTCCGCAAGCGCGACAACGGCGCGCTCGGCGCGCCGCGCCACGGTGCGCGCATGATGAAGCCGGGCGGCGAGCTCGCTTCCGCCTGGAAGGACGAAGCTGTCGAGCGGCTCCAGACGCGCATTGAACGCATCGATCTGGTGTTCCAGCGCCTCGGCCTGTTCCGCACGCACGCGCAGCGGCGTCCAGGAGAGCGCCTCGCCGCCGGACGCTTCCGGATCGGGCACGCACAGATCGGCGCCCAGGTCGAACAAATCATTTTGAATGCGCGTCAGCAGGGTTGCGATCTCGCCCTCTCCGGCTGCGGCGCGCGCCAGGCCCAGAGCGGCGTTCAGCTCGTCGACCTCTCCATAGGCCGCCACGCGCCGATCGGTCTTGGACACCTGGGTCATGTCGCCCAGCATCGTGCGGCCGTCATCGCCTGTGCGGGTGTAGATTTTCGTCAGTCGAACCATGGCGTGCTTCTCCGCGCGCGTTACGCGCCGGAGCCCGAGGACAGCCAGAAGGCGAACAGGATGATGACCACCGCGATCGCCTGAAACAGAACGCGCAGCCGCATCAACCGGTTGGACCAGTCGCGGCCGAATTGTCCGCCGCGCAGCAGACTGTACACGCCGAATCCAAGCGCAAGCACGACGCCGAGCACGGCGAAGGCGAGCGCGATGTTGAGGAACACCATCATGCACGCTGAAATAGAGCGTGCGCGCGCGCCGGGCAATGCGATGTCTGTGTTGCCATATCGCGAACAGGGTATATGTATTCAGCCAGTGCTTTTTTGGGAATGAAACCGGCTTGCAACAAGCCGGCGGTTTGGAGATTACAGTGATGCGCGACGACGGGCCCCGGCGCCTGACGCGCCGCGACATCCGGCGCGAGGCGACCAAGGCGTCGGTGATCGAGGCGGCGCGGCGCGTCTTCCTCGAGCACGGCTATGAAGGCGCGACCATCAAGGCGATCGCCGACGTGGCGGGCGTTTCGCCGGGCACGGTGCTGAACGCGGCGCCCTCCAAGGCGGCGCTCCTCGTGGAAATCCTGCGCGACGAATACGACGCCGTCGGCGACAGCGCCGACCGTCTGGAGGCGGCGCTCTCGGGCGCCGTCGCTGATCGCCTGACTGCGCTTATCCAGGTCCATGTCGAGGCGCAGGCGCGCCATCCCGAACTCTTCGCCGCAGCCGTCGGCCATTCCTGGCTGTGGACCGATCCGGCCTACGAAGAGACCTACGCGCAGATGGATCGGTCCTGGGCTTCTATCGCACGCGCGCTCCAGCGCGGCGTCGACGCCGGCGAGCTGCGCGCCGATCTCGACGTCGAACAGGCCATGCGCCTTCTTCAGGACGCCTATCTCGGGGTCATCCGGCGCGTCCGCGCGGAGGGCGGCGGCCGCAATGAGGCCGCCGCGATGATGAAGACGCGCCTCGCCCTGCTTCTCGACGGGTTCAAGGCGTCCTGAGCCGTCACCGTCCTCGCAGGCGCTGGGCGGCGTAGACCCCCGCGAGAACCAGCGCGGCGCCCCCCATCTGCGCCGGCCCCAGAGCCTCCTCGAAAAGGATCCAGCCCGCGATCGAGGCGATGACGGGCTGGACGAGGATGATCAGGGAGGCGAGCGCGGCCGGCACCCGGCCCAGCCCGAATGCAAGCCCGCCCTGGCCGGCGACGTGAATGACGAACCCCAGCACGAAGAGCGGCGCCCATCCGGCGAGGGATTGCGGGAAAAAGGTCTCGCCCGTCACAAGACAAAGCGCGCCCGTGATCGGCAGCGCGGTCAGCGTCGTCCAGAACATGACCCGCGGCGTGGAATCGCCGCGCCGCGCGTAGCGCACCGCCAGCATGTAGCCGGCATACCACAGGGAGGTGATCGCCGAGAGCGCATCGCCGGGCAGCCGCTCCGGCGCGATCTCCAGATTGGCCGCAGACAGCATCACCGCGCCCGCGAGCGCCAGTCCGGCGGCGATGAAGAAGCCCCGCGACAGATGCTCTCCGAACAGCCGCCACGCGGCGACGGCGACGATCACTGGCGTCAGGTTGGCGAGAAGCGTTGCGTTCGCCGCCGTGGTGAGGGCGATTCCGGCATGCCAGAAGAC
>CAZLOV010000111.1:0-4519 GCA_964561235.1 uncultured Caulobacterales bacterium | reverse complement strand
CCATGTACCGGCAGCGCAGCGCCGCGCCGGTCGCCGGACAGGCGCATCCAGACAAAAAGCGCCGGCAGCGCAAACGCGAGCCGCCAGAAAGCGGTGGCGTTGGAGCCGACCTCTGAATACCGCACGAGGATCGGCGTGAACCCGAGAAACAGCCCGGCGGCGAACAGCACGAGCACGCCCGCGAGCGCTGCGCGCGCATCCGGCGCGGCGTCAGGCTTTGCAGAGACGGGCGGGGTCGGCGCGGCCATGCGCGCCTTGTGCCTTCAGCCGGAGGCGCTGGCAATCAGGCTTGCGCTCAGTAGCGTTCGAGCGCAGCGGCGATCAGCGCGCGGGCGTCCTCGCCGTTCCACTCCGCCGCGCCGTCCAGGCGTCCGATCTCGACGCCGTTGCGGTCATAAAGCACCGAAAGCGGCAGCCCGCGCGCGCCTGCGGCCAGCGCCGCGCTCAAGGCCTGATCATGATACAGGCCGAGATGCTCGATCTCCTGGCGCTCGTAGAACGCCTGAGCATCCTCGATGCGCTGGTCCATTGAAATCGCGACGACCTCGAAATCCTCCGAGCCGAGCGCGCCCTGCAGGGCGTCGAGCGCGGGCATTTCCTCGACGCAGGGGGCGCACCAGGTCGCCCAGAAATTCACCAGCAGGATCTTTCCGCGCTTGTCCTGAAGGGTCAGCGTGGAGCCGTCCGCAAGCGTCAGCGTGTTGCGCGGCTGGCTCGGCGCGTCGCCGTCCGTGCTCTTGAACTCGCGCATCTCGCCAACCGCGAAACTGGACAGAACCCCCTGCTCCGACGTGCCGGCTGCGGAAAAAATCACGTATAGAACAGCGACCAGTCCGACGAGCGGCACCGCGATCAACCCGAATTTCAGCGGCGAGATATTCACGTCGCCCCTCTCCTCGTTCTCTAATCCGCACCAGCGCGGCGACGCCGCAGGAGGGAGACCTCATGTCCGACACCCGCAAGCCCGCCTCCGGCGCAGACCTCTGGGGCGGGCGCTTCAGCGCCGGCCCGTCCGAGGTGATGGAGGCGATCAACGCCTCGGTGGACGTCGACCGGCGGCTGGCGGAAGCCGATATCGAAGGCTCGCTCGCGCATGCCGCGATGTTGTCTGCGTGCGGCGTGATTTCAAGCGAGGACGCCGACGCGATCGCGCGCGGCCTGAAGGACATCCGCGAGGAGATCCGCGCGGGGCGCTTCGTCTGGTCGCGCGCGCTTGAAGACGTGCACATGAATATCGAGGCCGCCCTTACCGCCAGGATCGGCCCCGCGGGCGGACGCCTGCACACCGCACGCTCGCGCAACGACCAGGTGGCGACGGATTTCCGCCTCTGGACGCGCGCGGCCTGCCTGCGCATCGAGGCGCAGCTGCGGAGCTATCAGCGCGCGCTGATCGATCAGGCCGAACGCCGCGCCGACTGGGTGATGCCCGGCTTCACGCATCTGCAGACCGCCCAGCCGGTGAGCCTTGGCCATCACCTTCTGTGCTGGGCGGAAGCCGCCGAGCGAGACCGGGGGCGCTTCGCGGATGCGCGCCGCCGTCTCAATGAGAGCCCGCTGGGCGCAGCCGCGCTTACCGGCACCGCGTTTCCGATCGACCGCGCGATGACCGCCGGGGCGCTGGGCTTCGACCGGCCCATGGCGAACTCGCTCGACGCCGTCTCCGCGCGGGATTTCGCGCTCGAGACGCTCTCGGCGGCCGCGATTTGCGCGGTGAACCTCTCCCGTTTCGCTGAGGAGATCGTGCTCTGGACCTCGCAGCGGTTCGGCTTCGCGCAGCTTTCCGACGCCTGGTCGACCGGCTCCTCGATCATGCCGCAGAAGCGCAATCCCGACGCCGCCGAACTGGTGCGCGCCAAGCCGGGGCGCATCGCAGGCGCGCTGCAGGGCCTCATCCTGGTCTGCAAGGGCTTGCCGCTGGCCTACTCGAAGGACCTCCAGGAGGACAAGGCGCTGGTGTTCACCGCCATCGACGATCTGGAGTTGGCCCTGGCCGCCATGACCGGCATGGCCGGCGATCTGAGCTTCAATCGCGAAGCGCTCGAGAGGGCGGCCGGTGAAGCCTATTCGGACGCGACCGACCTTGCCGACTGGGTGGTGCGCGAGCTGGGCCTTCCGTTCCGGGAGGCGCACCATATCGCGGGAGCCGCCGTGCGCGCGGCCGAGGCGAAGGGCGTTCCGCTCGCGGGGCTCGCCACGTCCGAGCTGCAGGCGGTGGACCCGCGGCTGGATGAGCGGGTATTCAAAGTCCTCTCGGCGCGCGCCTCGATGGAGAGCCGCACGAGCCTTGGCGGCACGTCGCCCGTGCGCGTCCGCGAACAGATCGCGCTCTGGCGCGAACGCCTGAACACGGAGGAGACGTCCGCATGACGACGCGCCTGACCGCCGCCGGTCTGACCGCCCTCGCCGCCCTCTTGCTGTCCGGCTGCGGGGTGCGCGGCGATCTCGAACGCCCGCCGCCGCTCTGGGGACCGGACGAGCGCAGCGAAGCCGAGCGCGCGCACGAAAACCCCGACGCGGAACCGTCCGCCGGGGACGAAGCTGACGAAGCCGAGAACGGCTGAGCGGTTTCTTTCCGAAACGTCATGCGCCGGCCCCGTGCGAAGCCCGGCCATGCGCGCTAGTTTTGACCTCATGACCGCCGCCCGCGCGATCTTCGCCGCCCGACTGGCGCTGCTGTGGGAGCGCGCAGCGCCCGTGCTCGCCGCGCCGCTGGCCGCGCTCGCCCTCTTTTCAACGCTGGCGCTCAGCGGCGCCTTCGCCTGGCTGGGCGATCCCGGACGGTTGCTCGCCGGGCTCTGCCTCGTTGCGGCGGCCGGCCTCCATGCGGCGCGCCAGCTGCGGGGCTTTTCCTGGCCGAGCCGGGCGGACGCCGAACGACGCGTCGAAGCCGACAGCCGGCTGAAGGGCCGCCCGTTCGAGGCGCTCGCCGATGCGCCGGCTGCGGGCTCGGACGAGATGTGGTCGCGCCACGCCGAGCGCATGCGCGAAGCGCTCGCCACCGCGCGCGCCCGGCGGCCGCGCGCGGCCTGGGCGCAGCTTGACCCCGCCGGACTGCGCATCGGCGCGGTCATGGTTCTTGGCGCGGCCTGGCTCTACGCGGGCGACCTGGCGGGTGTGCGGCTGGAACAGGCCTTCGGGCCGAGGCTGATCGCCGGCGGCGGCGCGGAAGCCGCGCTCGACTGGTGGATCGAGCCCCCGGCCTATACCGGCCGCGCGACGATCTTCCTGCGCGACCGCGAGGCTGTGGAGGTTCCCGCCGGCTCCGTTCTGGCGGGGCGGCTCGCGGGCGTGAACGCAAGGCCGCGCATCGACGGCGCCGAGGCCGAGGCCGAGGAAATCGACGCACGTGTCTACAGCCTGCAGGCGCGGCTTGAGGAAAGCGGCGAAATCCGTGTGCGCGCCGGCGCCTTCACCCGCCGGCTTGCCGTCACCGTGCTGCCTGACGCGCCGCCGGAACTGTCGCTCGTGGCGGAACCGGAAAGCGATGCGGACGGACGGCTCAGCCTCGAGTTCCGCGCCGAGGACGACTACGGCGTGGAGCGTTTCGCTCTGGAACTGCGTCCCGATCCCGCCGCCGACCCGGAAGCGGCGCCCGGCGACTGGCGCCGTCTCGACATTCCCGCTTCAGGCGTCTCGCGCTCCGGCGAGAACGGGACGGTGCGCGTGGAGGTCGGGCGCGACCGGCTGGCGGGCGAGCCCGTCGAGATTCGCCTGGCCGGAACCGACGCGGCGGGACAGACCGGGGTGACCGCGCCGCTCGCGCTCGTGCTGCCGGAACGCGTCTTCCTTGACGGACTTGCGCGGGCCGTCGCCGACGAGCGCCGGCGCTTCCTGCGCGGAGACGAACGTTACGCGGAGATGCCTGAGGCCGAACCCGCCGATCACCCGCTCGGCGAACCGCCCTTCCTCGATGATCAGCCCGAGCTTCGCATCGAACGCGCGCCGCAATCCGTGCGCAGGCTGGCCTCCGCGCTCGACGCCGTCAGCGACGCGCCTTCGGCCTGGTTCGACGATCCGGTTGTCTATCTTGGCCTTCGAACGGCGCTTTTCGAAACGCGGCGCGCGCGCGAGTTCGACGATCTCGGCCATCTCGAAGCCGATCTCTGGAACATCGCCCTGCGCGCGGAACTCGGCAGTCTGGCGGATGCGCGCGCAGCCCTTGAAGCGGCGCGCGACGCGCTGTTCGACGCGCTGGCGCGCGGGGCTGACGCCTTCGAACTCGGGCCGCTGTTCGACGCCTATGAACGCGCGATGGACAACTACCTCGCCGCGCTGGCGCGTGAATCGATCCTGTCCGGCGAGCAGGCGCAGGCCGGCGGCGGCGGGCCCGACATGGGCGAAGACCAGCTTCAGGCGCTTCTGGACGCGCTGCGCGAAGCCGCCGAGCTGGGCGACACCAAAGGCGCGCGCGAGGCGCTGCGCCAGTTGCAGGCGCTTCTGGAGAACCTGCAGGTGCAATTCGCCGGCGGCGGCGGGAGCGGCGGGGAAGACCGGCTCAGCGAAGCGCTGCGCGAGGCGC
>CAZLOV010000110.1:0-8506 GCA_964561235.1 uncultured Caulobacterales bacterium | reverse complement strand
CCCCCGCGCCGGCGCAGCGCGTTGACGCTCTCGACGAACATCAGCCCCCCGATCACGCCGAGAAATCCGACATAGCAAAGCGAGATCACCAGATCGATCTGGCCGAGCCGGCTCAGCAACCCGACAAGATACACGCCGAAGACCGCGCCTGCCGCGCCCCCTGCGGTGAGCACGAGGCCCATCTTGACGTCCAGCGTGCGCCGGCGGAAATGCGCAAGCGCGCCGGAAGCCGAGGAGGCGATGATCTGGTTGGCCTGGGTCGAGACCGCCACAGGCGGCGGCACGCCGATGAAGATGAGGATCGGCGTCATCAGGAACCCGCCGCCGACGCCGAACATGCCCGACAGAAATCCGACCCCCGCGCCCAGGCCGAGCAGCAGGAAGACGTTAACCGAGATTTCCGCGATGGGCAGATAGATCTGCATCGGCGTCTTTCGGGGCGAGGCGCGTCTGGCGATAGAGCCCGACACCCTGCCCCGAATCGGATCGCCCGCGCACCTGCGTTCGGCGCCGCAGCCTAGCGCGGGGAGGCGTCTGTGACCGCCGCGCCCGCGTAAGCCCAGACCGCGCCGCTTTCATGGGCAAGGCCGACCGTCGCCCCGGCGCCGGCGATCAGAGCGATCACGCCCGCTGCGACGGCGAGCATCAGGAACCGGCCCGGACCATCCAGCGTCCGCGGCGCGCGCGGATCGAAATCCGTATCGGGATCTTCCGGCTCCAGCCCTGCGGGCGTGTCCGGCTCCTCCACGGCTGCACTCGGCGCTGCAAGCGGTCCGGCGTGATCGCTCCCGGAGATCTCGCCGTCCGGAGCGGGCTCCGGAGTGATCCGCAGCCGCCCGCCCTCGATGACAGCGAGCGCCGGGGGCTGGCGCACGGGATTGTCCGGCGCACCGAAGGAAGCAAGCGGGCCGGGGCCGCCGATTTCGCCGCTCAGGCCTTCGGCGGGCGCGGGTTTGCGGCGGGCCTCGATGGCCTCGATGCGGCCGCGCAGGTCGGCAATGGCGGCTTCGGACGCTTCAAGGCGCGCCGACGCGCCCGCGCCGATCTCATCAAGCCGGCGTCCGCCGACGGAGAGCGCGGCGTTGATCCGCTGGCGCACGCGCGCCTCGGACAGCTCGAGACGGTTTTCAAACTCCGCGCGCAGCCGCGCCTCCGAGGCGGCCCGCCAGGCGTCGGCGTCCTCGCGGCTCAGCATGTTGCGTTCGAGCAGGCTCAACCGGCGATCGAGCATCCGGGTTACGCGTTCGATCTGTTTGCCCAGCCTGCTGATACGGTCGCGCCCATCAGGCGCAGAGCTTACACTGTCAGGCGAAAGTTGCGCGTGATCGTTCTCGGTATCCTGTTCAGTTACAGGTATTTGCGTGACATCGACGCCATTGCCCGCGTTTGAAGCGCAAGCCCCCGCCGCGCCTACGATTGTTTCATCGTAAGTCATCACCCTACGCCCGATATAAGTTGTAAGTGAAAATACAACTATGGATCTTTATTGACCGGATTAGGCCGGATTCGGCTCGCATTCGTCAATTGCCAAAAGTAAAGATCTGTGGAAACTCTGCATATATACATTAAATAACAATAGAGCAGATGGATCCGCTCCACGTAAGCGTAAGCGCTAGCTGCTTACAGCGTAAGAAAAAACCCCGCTTGCGCGGGGTCTGCGGCCTGGATTCGGTGTCGCCGTTCAGCCGCCGGGCCGTGCAAGAGCGGCCATTGCGCCGGGCGCGACGCCTGGCTGGACCGCAGCTTCCTCGGCGAACCGGCCCTGACCGGAGCTGTCCGGCGGCTCCGGCCGGAAGGCCTGCGCACGTGTCTCGGCGTTGCGGCGCTGATCGGGATCGAGATCGCGCCGCATCGCATTGGCGCGCTCGCGCGCGTCTGAATCGCCGGCCGCCGCGGCGATGAGCAGCCATTCATAGGCAAGGGTGCGGTCGCGCGGCACGCCGAGCCCCTGCTCGTGCAGCAGGGCGAGGTTGAACTGGGCGTCGCGGAAGCCGCCGCGGGCGGCGAGCGAAAACCAGCGCGCCGCCGCATTGAAATCCTGCTCGCCCGCCGCGCCGGTGGCGTGCATTACGCCGGCGTTGTGCATGGCGCGAAGATGCCCCTGTTCGGCGGCGGCGAGCGTCCAGCGCAGGGCGCCTTCCGGATCGGGCGCGCCCGCCTCTCCGGACTCAAGCAGTTTGGAATAGCGGTACTGGGCGTCTGCGATCCCGGCTTCAGCGGCGCTGCGCAGCAGGGGAAGCGCGCGCGCGGGCTCGCCCGCGCGCACCAGGCGGACGCCGTTTTCATACATGGCCGACGCCGTGGCGCGCGCCGCGCTGGCGTTGTCGGCCATGCGCGCCGCACCGGCTGTGGCCGTCTCCACGATGGCGGGCGCTTCCGCGACCGCGCTCGTCGGGCCGCCGCGGTCAAGCATCAGCATCACGCCCGCCGCCCCGACCAGAAGAAAACCGACGAGGCTGGAGCCGATCAGCATGAGCCGGCCGCGCCGTGGCGGATCGCCGGCGTCGCGGGGATCAAAGCGCTGCGGCGTTTCGAGATCCGGTCCGACGCCGGCTGGGGCGAAGCGCAAGAGCGTCTGCACATCGACATCTTCGGTATCCTGGTCAGCGTCCGGCGCAACCGTGTCCTGCGCTTTGTCAGGCGTCGGCCCGTCCGAATGCGATGCGCCGTCACCGCTGTCATCGCCGCCGTCATTAGCGATGGGCGCTGCGCTGTCGTCTGCGTCGTCGTGCGGACACTCATCCTCCGGCCCCGCGAGGCCCGGGTCGTCCGGTGCGGCTGCGAACCCCGTCGCATCGTCGAAATCCGCAAGATCACCCGCGCCGCCGAAACCAGCGTCCTCGTCGTCTTCGGCCGCATCCGGGTCCGGATCATCGAGGGCGAGGACGTCGCCGAACGCGGCGGTGTCGGCTGACGCCTCCGGAGCCTTTTCGTCCTCGAGCGCGGAAGTGCTTTCCACCGGGGCCGCCCCGTCCGGCGTCGCGCCGCGGCTCTGCGCCTCGCCGCTGGTGCGCGCCGCCTCGATCGCTTCAAGCCGCAGGGCGAGCGCGTTCATGGCGCGCTGCACGGGCGAGAGCGCGTCCTGAGCCTCGGTCCGCGCGATTTCGAGCTTGTGATGGACGGCGTCGATCGCCTGGTCAAAGCGCTCGGCGGTGCGCCGCTCGCTGTCCGCAAGGCGCTCCTCCAGCGTTTTGCGCGTCTCCTCGGCGAAGGCGCGCACCTGCTCGTCGCGCTGGCAATCAAGCCGTTCCATCGCCTCGACAACGCGCTCGCCGGCGGCTTCAAGCGCTGCTGCTGCGCGGGTTTCCCCGTCGGAGACGCGCTTGCCGAGCGCGCGGCCGAGTTCAGCCATATCCGCGCCCAGCTTCTGGGCGCTGTCGTCTGCACGCTTGCCAACCGCGCCGATTTCCGCGCGCAGCGCCTCGACGGCGTCCGGGTCCGCCTCCGCTGCAGGCTTGGCTGCGACCCGGGCGAGCATGTCGAGCTGTTCGCCGATGCGGCGGAAGGCGTCTTTCTGGCGCTGCTCGGTGCGGTCGATCCGCGCGATCGCCTCGGCGAGCGAACGCTCCAGCATTTCGACACGCTCGCCGCCGTCCGCGGTGGCTTGGGCGGCGCTTTCGATCGCGCCGGCCAGTTCGTTCCGAGTGGACGCCACGACGTCGAGAAGCTCGCGGCGCAGCGCGTCGAAACGGTGCGCATATGCGTCTGGGTCGATGCCGGAGGCCGTCTCAATGCGTCCGACCCGATTGGCCAGCGCGCCGGAGAGATCCTTCATGGCGCGAAGGGCCTGCGCGTTGCGCTGATCCTGCGAGGAGAAGCGCTCGCCAAGGGACGCGGCGTAGCTTTCAGTCTGATCAAGCCGCCGCGTCAGGCGCGCCAGCGCCCCCGCATCGCCGCCTTCCTCGAGTGCGGCGACCGAGCGCGTGAGCGTCTCGTAAGCGTCACGCGATTGCTTCTCGACGGCCTCTACGCGGCCGGAAAGCTGCTCGACGGCGTCGCGGAGCGCGTCGCCGCCGCCTTGTCCAGGGGCTGCATCACCTGCGGATTCGTCAAGAATCCGCTTGTTCAGCCAGGCGCCCAGCGTAAGCCCTTCGCGGCGCGCCAGATCCTTGGCGACGGCGCGTGCTTCGGGATCGATGCCCTTGACGCTCCACGGTGCGGCTGCGGCCATGCCGACTCAACTCCCATGTCTTTGGGAGACGCTAGCCAGACATGGATATAGTGTAAACCATGATGGAGGGCGCTAAATATAGTGTATCCACACCGAATCAGCGGCGGGTTCGCCCTTTCGCGAATCAAGGGCTGTCAGGCGGTTTTCCACGGTAGAAATCCGGCGCGACCGCGCGAAGCCGCGCTTCCAGTTCTGCCGCTTCCGCGAGTGCGGCGGCGTCGTCTCCAAACGCTGCGCGTGCGGCGTCGTAAACCGCAAAGGCGGCTTCCGGCGCGCCCGCGGCGAGATAGCGCCGTGCAAGCATGGCGTGCAGGCCCGGCGCGGCGGGGTCGAGCGCAATCGCCCGCTCAAGCAGGGCGGCAGGATCGAGATCGGGCCTTGACTGAAGGATCTCCGGGCCAAGCCGGGACGCCGCCTCCGACAGGCGCGCACGCAGCGCCGCACCCGCCATGCCGCCGGGGTCGCCGGCCCGAGAAAGCGCATCCACAGCCGCCTGGGCGGCGCCGTTCTCCAGCGCCGTCAGGCCCTCGATGACCGCCGAGCCCCCCGGATCGGCGGCTGCGCGCCGGCGCACGTTTCCGCTCAGCGCGCAGGCAAGGCGCGCGCCGCCGATGGACTGTTCGGGGCAGGGACCAAGATGCAGCTGCTCGGCTTCCAGCAGCAGCACGGCCCTGGCGGCCTGACCGTCCGCCAGCGCCGCCTCGATCTCTTCATAGACGACAGCCGGGTCGAGCGGCGCGGAGGCCGCTGCGGCGTCGAGGCCGGAGCGATAGCCTTCCGGCAGCAAGCGCGCGTCGGGAGCCTCTGGAACGCCGCCGGCCGGGGGCATGTCCGGGGCCGCGGCCGTGCGCGCGCCGGCGAGTGTCCAGGTTTCAACGCGGCCTTCCGGGCTGTCGGGGCTCAACACCACGAAGCGCAGCCGGCACGGCGGCGCGCTGGCTTCACGCAGGCCGGCGTACAGGTCCGGATGCAGCGGCGCGGCGTGGCGCAGCCAGGCGACGGCGGAGCGCGACGCGTTCGCCCCGAGCCCCGCGGCGGGGCATTCCGGGCCGGTGTTGAAGCTGATCTCAGCAACCGGTTCGCCGTCGCGATAGAAGCGCGGGCCTGCGTCTCGCAGCTCGATCGCGAGCCCGGCCGGCGCCGCCGCAACGCCCATGGCCGCCTCGAGCCAGAACCGGTCGAACTGCTCGCCGCCCAGTTCCACCGTTTCCGCCCGGCCCATGTCCGAGAGAAAGGCGTAGATGTCGAGGCGGCGGCGGACCTCGGCATGCAGGGAGCCGTTGACATAGGCGTCAGCCGTTGCGCCCGGCCGCAGGCGGCGCTCCGCTGCGAAATCGATCAGCAGCCGCCTATCCGGCTCGAAGGCGTAGCCGTCTCCCACCTGCACGGCGCGCGTCTCAGCGCCGCCGGAGGCGGCGTCGAACCCGTCGGACAGGGGGCGGGTCTCCACCCGCCACTCCAGAAGGACGCCCGGGGTAAACGCGCCCCGCGCCTGCGCATAGGCGGACGGACTTGCAAACGGGCCCGGCCCGTCGAAGGCTGCGGTTGCAGGCGCGGCCGGCTGAACGAGGCCGAGCGCCAGAGCGAACGCGGCTGCGATCCACATGAAAACGGCTCCGGGCGGTCCGCCGCATCCACCCCTGCGGCGATCATGAACACCTGAAAGACAAGCGCGCTTTGCGTCAACAGGATGGCCGCGACGGGGCGCCGCGCCCGCTTGACGTTGACGTGAACGTAAACCTGCGTCAGGTTAACGCTCATGATCTCGCCCGCGCCGCCTGACGCCGAATTCACCATCCGCGATCTTGCGGAAAGTTTCGACGTCACCCCCCGCACCCTTCGCTTTTATGAGCAGAAGGGCTTGCTCTCCCCGCGCCGGGAGGGCGCCAACCGGGTGTATTCCGCCGCCGACCGGGCGCGCCTCGTGCTGATCCTTCGCGGCCGGCGGGTCGGCTTCTCGCTGGACGAGATCAAGGAAATGCTCGACCTCGAGGCGATCGACCGGTCCGGACGCGCCCAGCTGGCGCGCGCCGTCGAGCGCTTCCGGTCCCGCATCGATGATCTGCGCCGCCAGCGCGGCGACATTGACGCCGCCATCGACGAACTGGAGGCGGGCGTGGCCTGGATGCAGGACCGCCTCGCCGACCGAGAACCGCCTGAAGCCGTCAAGCGCCGCGCGCGCGCCTTCGAGGCGCTCGCCGCTGCGCGGCTGACCCAGTGGAGCGCCGCCAGCGACTGATGCGCCTTAAGGATTGATTAACCCTGTCTGGACGCGCCGCCCGCGTTCAGGCTCCATGGCCCGCACAGTCAAGGGCCGTCCGTTCGAGAAGACCCGCCCCGGAGGAAACCATGCCCGCCTATCACGCCCCGCTTCGCGACCATCGCTTCGTTCTCAACGATCTCCTGAACGTCCAGCAGTACAACAATCTGCCGGGCTTCGCCGAGGCGACCAACGACATCGTCGACGCCATCCTGGAGGAGGGCGCCAAGTTCTGCGAAAACGTCCTGCATCCGCTCAACAAGGTTGGCGACGAGCAGGGCTGCAAGCTCAACAATGGCGAAGTCACCGTGCCGGAAGGTTTCGCGGACGCCTACAAGCAGCTCACCGAAGGCGGCTGGACGGCGCTTTCCGCCGATCCGCAATACGGCGGGCAGGGCCTTCCGCATTACCTCAACCTCGCTTTCAACGAGATGGTGACCGCCACCAACATGGCTTTCGGCATGTATCCGGGCCTGACCGGCGGCGCGGTGCATGCGCTGACCATCGGCGGTTCGGACGAGCAGAAAGAGCTTTATCTGCCGAAAATGATCTCGGGCGAATGGTCGGGCACGATGAACCTGACCGAGCCGCATTGCGGCACCGATCTCGGCATGCTGCGCACCAAGGCCGTGCCCAACGGCGACGGCTCCTACGCGATCACCGGCCAGAAGATCTGGATCTCCGCAGGCGAGCATCCGATGAGCAAGAACATCATCCACCTCGTGCTCGCGCGCATCGAGGGCGCGCCGGAGGGCGTGAAGGGCATCTCGCTCTTCGTCGTGCCGAAGTTCATCCCTGACGAGAACGGCGAGCCCGGAAAGCGCAACGATCTGGTCTGCGGCGGGCTCGAGGAGAAGATGGGCATCCACGGCAACGCCACGTGCGTCATGAACTATGACGGCGCGAAGGGTTGGCTGGTCGGCGAGGAGAACAAGGGCCTCAAGACGATGTTCATCATGATGAACGAGGCCCGCCTCGGCGTCGGCCTGCAGGGCCTGGCGCTGGCGGAAACCGCCTACCAGTACTCGCTCGACTTCGCCAAGGAGCGCATCCAGGGCCGCGCGCTGACCGGGCCGAAGAACCCGGACGGCCCGGCCGATCCGATCATCGTGCACCCCGACGTGCGCCGGATGCTGCTCGAGCAGAAAGTCTTCGTGGAAGGCGGCCGCGCGCTGACGCTCTGGACCGCGCTCTGGGGCGATCTCGAACACAAGGCCCAGGACGACGAGACCCGGCAGAAGGCCGCCGACTACATGGCGCTGCTGACCCCGGTGATCAAAGCCTATCTGACCGACAAGGGCTTCGAGAGCGTCTCCAACGGCCTGCAAATCCACGGCGGTTCGGGCTTCACCCGTGAATGGGGCATCGAGCAGCTGCTGCGCGATGCGCGCATCACGCTGATCTATGAAGGCACGAACGGCATCCAGGCGCTGGACCTTGTCGGCCGCAAGCTCGCCATGAACGGCATGCGTCCGATCACGACCTTCTTCAACGAGATCGACGGTTATGTCGCCGAGCACCAGGACGCCTCCGACGAGTTCAAGCCGTTCGTCGAGGGCCTCGCCGCGACCAAGGCCAAGCTCAAGAAGGCGACCGACTGGCTTGTCGAGAAGGGGCTGGAGAATTTCGACAACGCCGGGGCGGCGTCGACGGCCTATCTCCATCTCTTCGGCCTGACCTGCTTTGCGTACATGTGGGCGAAGATGGCGAAGGTCTCCCTTGATGCGATCGCGCAGGGGACCGACGATCCCGTCTACGCCTCAAAGCTGAAGACGGGCCGGTATTTCCTCGCGCGCTGGCTGCCGGAGGGCGGCACGCATCTCGCCCGGGTGGAGAGCGGCGCCGAGCCGCTGATGGCGCTCGACGTCGAGGAATTCTGATCAGACGGCGCGCGAAGGCCGGGGCCATGCCCCGGCCTTCGACGCATCGCAACCGACCACAGGGAGGATAACGCATGACCGCCGCCGCCGCTGCGATCCTGGGGCAACCGAAGCCGGAATGGCTCGACCAGGAAGACGTGAACATGTTCGACCACGCCGTGCGTGGCTTCATCGAGAAGGAGTGCGCCCCCCACG
>CAZLOV010000109.1:0-8506 GCA_964561235.1 uncultured Caulobacterales bacterium | reverse complement strand
AAGGGAGTATACCTCAAAAGGGTATCGTGGGTTCGAATCCCATCCACTCCGCCAGCCTTCACGACGGCGGATCCGATCAGACGACGGCCTCGGCCTCGCCGTCGCCTTCAAGATCCGGTTGCGCGCCGGGTGCGGTCGCACAGACGGCGTACGCGCAGACCGGCGCGCCGCGGTCCGTGCGCAGCACGGCTTCAGCGACGCCGACGCCGGTAAAGCCCGCTGAGGCCAGAAGACCCTCCACATACGCCTGCGAATGGGCGAAGCGGCGGCTTTCCAGAAGGCGCACTGGGGCGCTGTCTCCAGCCTCCACCGTAAACACAAGCCGTCCGCCTGGACGAAGCGAGGCCGCGCACCAGGCGATGATGGTCTCCAGCGCGCCGAGATAGATGAACACGTCCGCCGCTGCGATCAGATCATAAGGCGGCGCAGCGATCGGAAGCGTCTGGATGTCCGCGCGCGACAGCGCGTCATAGATCCCCTTCTCCGCGGCTCGGCGCAGCATGCCCGCGGAGATGTCCACGCCCTCAAGACGCCCGCAGAACGGCCGCAGGGCTTGTCCCGAGAGCCCGGTGCCGCAGCCAAGGTCAAGCGCCCGGCCGGCGAATGCAAAGCCCGACGCGCGCAGTTGCTCGACGAGGATTTGCGGCCCGCAATAGCCCAGCCGCTCGACCAGCGCGGCGTCGAAACGCTCCGCATAGCCGTCGAAGAGCTGTTCGACGAAGGCCGGCGGCATGGACTCCGCCACTGGCCGGCTTCGCAGCAGATCGCGCTTGAGCGACGCGCCAAGCACGTCCGTGGGGTCGGTCGCCACGGCGGCGTCGAAGGCCGTTGCGGCGGCGGCGGGATCACCGGCCGCCTCGCGCAGTTCGCCCAAGCGGAACCATCCAGCGGTCCATGCCGGGACGCGCTCGAGCGCACCGGCGAGAACCTCGGCGGCGGCGGCGTGATCGCCCTGGTCTGACAACATGTCCGCATAGGCGGCGCGGCGGTCGGCGATCAGGTCGCCGGAAGACATCGGCATGGGCGTCATGAAGCGGAGGTCCGGCGCCGTGCGTGAGGCGCGGCGGCAAAGCTGCGCGGAGGTATGTCCGGCCGGTCCGCCTGTCAATCGCGATCGATCAGGCGGCCTTTTGAGGCTCCATGGCGCGCGCGACCGCCTCGCACAGTTCGTCGAGATCGACCGGCTTGAGCACGCGCCCGGCCGCGCCGAGCGCTTCGAGGCGCTCCCCGACGCGCGCATCCGCATCCGCCGTCACGAACAGAACCGGCGCCTGTGCGGACGCATGGGCGAGAGACCGAAGGCGGCGGAACGTCTCCTCGCCCGGCATGTCAGGCATGTGCAGATCCAGAATGATCAGATCGAATGGGGGGCTCTCGGCGACAGTCCTGAGCGCGGCAGGGCCGCTGGCGGCCTCGGCGGTTTCATATCCTTCCGCCTGCAAGCCGAGCACGACAACCTCCCGGCTCACGGCATTGTCGTCGACGACCAGCACGCGCCGGCCCGCGGCCGCCTTCACGCTGCGCGGGCGCGCGGCGGAACCGGCGGACTGCGCGCCCGCGTCCGCCGGCAGTTCGACGCAGAATGTGGCCCCCTCGCCCGGCGTGCTTTCAAGCCAGAGACGCCCACCCATCAGCACAGCGAGATCGCGCGCGATCGCAAGGCCCAGCCCTGCGCCTTCATGGCTGCGCGCGCGCGAGGCGTCCGCCTGCTGGAAACGCTCGAAAATGCGCTCCTGAAGGTTCTCCGGCACCCCCGGGCCGGTATCCGAAACCCACAGCCGGACACGATCGCCGCCGCACGGCGCCGCTCCGAGTTCGACCCGTCCGGCGTCGGTGAACTTCACCGCATTACCAAGCAGGTTGATGAGGATTTGCCTTACCCGCGTCTCGTCTCCCAGAAGCTGCGCGGGCGCGGAGGGATCCCGGACGATATCGAGCGCCAGACCCTTCTCCACCGCCGGCGCGAGCACGGTGTCGCGCGCGCTCGCGAGCATGGCGTCCAGGCTGAAACGCTCGCGCTTGAGCGCAAGCTGGCCCGCCTCGATGCGCGAGATGTCCAGCACGTCGTTGATCAGGCCCAACAGCGCCCGGCCCGAGGTCCGGATGGTCTCCGCGTAAAGCTGCTGGCGCGCGTCCAGCGTCGTGCGCTGCAAAAGCTGGGTCATGCCGAGCACGCCGTTGAGCGGCGTGCGGATTTCATGGCTCATGTTTGCGAGGAAGCGCGACTTGGCGAGCTTGGCCATCTCGGCGCGCTCGCGCAGCGCTTCGGCCTCCACCCGCGCGGCTTCCAGCTCGCGCACGCGGCGCTGCGAGGAGAGCTCGTCGCCGATGCGCATCGAGATCTGCCGGATCAGCTCGATCTCGCCATTGCTGAAGGGTTCAGGCCGCGGCGACCGTGCGGAGAAGCCCACGGCGCCGAACAGGCGCCCGTCCACTGTCAGCGGCGCGCCGATATAGGCCTCCGCTCCCGTGGCGCTCCGGCAGGCATGGCCGGCGTGCTCGCTCTCCGCCGCATCATGCACGGCGATGGGTCCGCCGGTGGACAGCGTGATCGAGCACCACGTCTCGGCAAGGTCGAACACCTGTCCCGGGCGCGGCTCGCCGTCTTCGCTGACACATTGCTCGACGACGTACTGCCGGCCCTCGATGAAGGCGGCGATGCCGCATGAAAGACCGAACACCTCAACGCCCACATTGAGGGTCGCAGCGATGCGTCCGGCGGAGGAGAGCAACTGGTCCGTGGAAATGTCGTAAAGGCGCTTGAGCGCCTGCTCGATCCGGTCCTCCCGGCTGGTGTCGCGCATGATCGCGACACGCCCGCCGGACGGCCCGGCCCCCGCCGGCGAGAGGAGAACGCCCACGACGAAAACGGAACCATCGGGCCGCTTGAAGCGCAGGCGCAGGTTCTGCTCTTCAGGTCCGGGCGGCGGCAGGTCTTCGGCGAACAGCTCGGTGCAGCAACGTCCCTCAAGCTCGGCGCCGGAAACCCCGAACAGGCGCGCCGCGGCCGGGTTGACGCGGCGGATGGTCATGTCGGCGTTCAACAGCGCGACTGCATCGGTCGAATAGGCGAAGGCGGCCTCGAGGAAGGCGTGGTCAGGGCGAAGGGCGCCTGCAAGAGCTTGGGTCATAAGGTCATTTCGCCTGTCAGTCGTTCATGTTTCCTGAATGACCTGCCCACTTGGACCCGTCTGTTTAAGCGCCCTAGCATTGCCATGATTCACCACTGCCCGGGATGATCTGATGCAATCGAAAGGCGAACGCTTCCGCGCCGAGCTCGCCGGCGCGATCGTGGCGGGCTGGCGATTTCCCGGCGCACGCGCGGCGCCGCGGCTGCTGTTCGCCCACGCCAACGGTTTTTGCGCCGCCGCCTACGCGCCGTTGTTCGAAGCGCTCGGAGGCGAGGTCGAGATCATCGCGCCGGATCTGCGCGGTCACGGCCGGACGACGCTTCCCGCCGATCCCGCCGCGCACCGGAGCTGGGACATCTACGGCGCGGATCTCGCCGCTTTCGCCCTCGGCCTACAGGAGGAAGCGCCGGATCGGCCGCTTTTGGCCGCCGGTCACTCCATGGGCGCGGTCGCCCTGCTGCTCGCCCGGAAAAAGGGCGCCCCGCTGCAGTCGATCCATGCGTTCGATCCGGTCCTGCTGCCGGCCTGGTTCTCCTGGTCGGCCGGCGGGCCGTTTCATGGCGTGCTCGCGGCGAACAATCCGATGTCGCGGGCAGCGCGCAGCCGGCGGGCTCAATTTGAGAGCCGGGAAGCCGCGCGCGATCGCTACAGGGAAAAGCCGGCCTTTGCGCGCTGGGCGGCTGCAGCGCTGGCGGGCTATCTCGAGGACGGACTGAAGGCGGACGGCGACAGCGTCACGCTGTCCTGCTCGCCGGCCTGGGAAGCGGCCAATTACGCCGCACAGGCTCACGACGCCTGGGGCGCGCTGCGCGCAGCCGGAGCCGTCACCTCCATTCTCAAGGCCGCGCGCGGATCCACCGTGACCGCGCCATCTCGCGCGCGGCGCCTCGTCAGGCGGCTCGACGAACACGCCGGAGCCGGGCATCTGTTTCCCATGGAGGACCCGCTGGGCGCCGCAAGCTGGCTTCGCGCCCGCATCAGGGAGGACAGCGGCGCATGAGCGTTCGCACGGACACCGTCGCACGGACCCGCATCGTCACCATCGACCGGCCTGATCGGCGCAACGCCGTGGACCGCGATACGGCGCAGGCGCTCGCTGAGGCCTTTCGCGCCTTCGACGCTGACGACGCCGCGGATGTCGCCATCCTCACCGGCGCCGGCGGAACGTTCTGCGCGGGCGCCGATCTCAAGGCGATTGCCGAGGGGCGCGCAAACCGCGTGGAGCTCGATGGCGACGGCCCGGTGGGCCCGACGCGGATGACGCTCTCCAAGCCGGTGATCGCCGCCATCGAAGGCCACGCCGTCGCCGGCGGGCTGGAACTCGCCCTGTGGTGCGATCTGCGCGTGGCGAGCGAGGATGCGATCTTCGGCGTGTACTGCCGCCGTTTCGGCGTGCCGCTGATTGATGGCGGGACGATACGGCTGCCGCGCCTGATCGGTCAGTCGCGCGCGCTCGACATGATCCTCACCGGCCGCGGCGTCGAGGGCTGGGAAGCCTATGAATGGGGCCTCGCCAACCGCATAGCGCCGCCCGGCCAGGCGCTCGAGGACGCGCTCGCCCTCGCAGCCCAACTCGCCGCTTTCCCGCAGACATGCCTCCGCAACGACCTGAAAAGCGCGAGAGACCAGTGGGGACTGCCGGAAGCCGAGGCGCTTCTTGCCGAGGTGAAACTCGGCATGAACACGCTGGCCTCCGGCGAGACGGCCGAGGGCGCCGGGCGCTTCACCGCCGGAGAAGGCCGCGGCGGCGCGTTCCCGGGCCTGGAGGATCACTCCTCATAGGCGCCGCGGGTGTACTCCAGAAGGCCGGAATAGAAGACCGCATTGGCGAGCAGGCGCTCGGTGCCGACAAACGTGCCGCGGAAGACCGGGTTGTCGGCAATCAGAACAACCGCGCCCGAACCATAGCGCTGAGCGACGACCGCGGGCGTGCCGGCCAGCTCGTTGCGGCGGCGCTCCGAGACATAGCCCGACATCACGATGTCGCCCGGCTCCCGGACATATTCGACCGGCACGGCGTAGGGATCGCCGTCAGGCCGCGCCAGCCGATGCGCGCCCTGCCGCATCAGCGGCAGTTCCCGGTCGGCGTAGCCATAGCCGAGCGGATGGCTCGGATCCAGATCGCCCGCAAGGATCGCGCCCCCGATGACGTGCTCGGCTTCGCGCAGGTCCCGTTCGGCGACGTCGAAGCGGACCGGCTCAGCCGGCTCCGCAGCGCCCGCGTCACCGTCTTCCTCAAGGCCCAGCAACGCATCCTGCGCCCAGACCGCGGCCTGTTCGCTGGCGATGAGCGTGCCGCCCTCGCGCACCCACTGGCGCACGCGCTCGGCCGTGCCGTCATCCAGGCTGCTGGAGCCTCCGGGCAGCACGAGGTGCGTGTAGCGCGACCAGTCGAGACCGCTGAGCTCGTCCTTGCGGCGCAGGGTGGCGGGCATGTCGAACCGCTCGTCGAACGTCCACCACATCTCGCCCGCGTCATAGCGGGAGACCCCTGCATCGAAGGCCACCACGACGCTGGGCTTTTGGACCGCCTCAAACACGCCCCCCGCCCCCAGATCGCGCCCGGGCTCGACGCTGGCGCCCGTCGAGGCGGCGTGGATCGTCACCCCGGTTTCGCGTGCGACCGCCCGCAGGGTTTCGTGAATGGCCGCCGGACTGGACGTCTGGTTCTGGAGCGGCACGACCACCGCGCCGCGTCCGAAAGCGGCGGGGCCGCCCTCCGTCTCCACCGTGAAGGGCTCGCGCGCGATGCGCACCAGAAGACCGGCGTCGAGCACGTCATAGAGCGCAGCCGGCGCGCGGCTGTCGGCCCAGTCGAAAACATAGGCGTAGCGCGTGCGCGGCGGAGCCTCGCCGCGCGGCGCCTCCGGCGCGGCGGCGTCGCCCAGCAGCGACGTGTTGTAGGCGCTCGCCGACAGCGCGCCGTTCTGAAGGTCATAGGCGAGCGGCAGCGTCCAGCCGGAGACGTCGTAGAAGATGTTCTCCTCGAACTGGGTCGGACGGTCGAAGATCGAGCGGATCATCCGGTGCTGATCCTGATCGCCGGGCACGATGAAGCTCTCGCCCGCGGGGAACTCGTAACCGCCCGCACGGATGTCGCGCGCAAGTTCGAACACGGCGATGTCGTGGCGATTGAGCAGGTCGATGAAGCGCGCCGCCTTCGCCGGATCGCCGGGGCTGCGGAACACCCAGGCGCGCTCGCGATGGCTGCGCGCCTCTGTGCGCGCGGTCTGAACGAAGCGGCGGTGATAGGCCGTGATCGCCTCGCGCTGCTCGCGCGCGCCCTGGATCGTGGTGAGAACGGTGCGGAACTGCGTGCGCACATTGTCGGCATGGTCGACCAGTCCGCGGCCGCTCTCGATGAGGCCGCCGCGCGCCGCGCCGATCTCGAACAGGATGCCGAGCCCGCCATTGACCTGCGGATAGGTCGAGCCCTTGCCGACATAGAAATTGTCGAAGCCTTCCTCGCTCGTGTAGAGGCGCGCCTCGGCATCCAGGAAGGCTTCGTGCCGGTCGCCGATGGCGGCCGTCAGCGCGCGCGCCTCCTCGGGGATCAGCGGATTGAGGCGGTTCGGCTCGCCGGGGTGGAAGTAGAACGGGCTCTCCGTGCCCATCTCGTGATAGTCCGCGGTGACCATCGGCTTCCACTGGTGCCATTTGGCGACCCAGGCGCGCGGCTCGGGCTGGGTGAGAAGCAGCCACTGGCGGTTGAGGTCGAACCAGTAATGGTTCGTGCGCGCCTCCACCCAGAGATCATGCTGGGCGTGGGCGGGATCGGTCACGGCGTTCTGCGACCAGAACGTGTTCACATGGTCGATCCGGCGGGAGTTGCCGTCGGGATTGAAGACCGCTGTGAACAGCAGAACCGTGTCGTCGAGGATCGTGTCGATCTCTTCGCCCTGCGCGGCGGCGAAGTGGTAGATCGTCGGGATTGCAGCGTCCATGGCGGAGCTTTCCGCGCCGTGAACGCCGAAATTGAGCCACAGGACCATCGGCGTGTCCGGCGGCGCCTGCTCGCCGCGGCGCCGGGCGAGATGCGCCTCGCGGATCTCGTCGATGCGGGCATGGTTCTCAGGCGAGGTCACCACGAAGAAGAGGATCGGCCGCATCTCGTGGGAATACCCGATGGTCTCAACCGACATCCGGTCGGACCCCTGCGCCAGCTCGCGCAGATAGGAGACCATCTGGTCATGGCGCACGGGGCGTTCGCCGATCTCGAACCCGAAGGCCTCCTCCGGCACGGTGACGGAGGCGTCATAGCGCACGCCTTCCACCTGAAAGAAGCCGATCGGCTCGCCCGCCGAGGCGGTTGCGGCGGCGAAAGCGAAGACGGCCGAGGCCAGCGCAGTCAATCGTGCGAACATGCTGAAATCCCAAGGAGGCGGTTCACCGGACGGTGGTGCGGAGCCTAGCCGCGCTTCTTCGGCGCGCCAAGCGCTGGCCAGATGCTGCGGCCGCGTATAGAGAGACGGCGCGCCGGGGCGGCCCCGGCGCATCCAACCAGACAAGGACCGCCTCCCCATGACCGCCTCGGTCGAGAACCTGCGCAATATCGCCATCGTCGCCCACGTCGACCACGGCAAGACCACCCTTGTGGACAAGCTGCTGCGCCAGTCCGGCACGCTCGGCGAGCGTGGCGAGCTCGCCGAACGGGTCATGGATTCCAACGACCTGGAGAAGGAGCGCGGGATCACGATTCTCGCTAAAAACACCGCCGTCACCTGGCGCGACTGGCGGATCAACATCGTGGACACGCCCGGCCACGCCGATTTCGGCGGCGAGGTTGAACGCGTGCTCTCCATTGTCGATTCGGTGCTGCTGCTCGTCGACGCCGTGGACGGGCCGATGCCCCAGACCACGTTCGTGACGAAAAAGGCGCTCGCGCTCGGCCTCAAGCCGATCGTCGTGATCAACAAGATCGACCGGCCCGGCGCGCGGCCGGACTGGGTGGTGGATCAGACCTTCGACTTGTTCGACAAGCTGGGCGCGACGGAAGACCAGCTCGACTTTCCCATCGTCTACGCATCCGCGCTTGAAGGCTGGGCGACGCTTGAGGCCGAGCAGAAGACGCCGGACATGACCCCGCTCTTCGAAACGATCGTGGGGAAGGTCTCCGCGCCCGACGTCGATCCGGACGCGCCGCTTCAGCTGCAGGTCTCCGCGCTGGATTATTCCTCCTACACAGGCGTGATCGGAATCGGCCGCATTCGCCGCGGCCAGCTCAAGCGCAACCAGGCCGTCTCCGTAATCGGACGCGACGGCGCGACGCGCCGCGCCAAGGTGCTGCAGGTGTTCGGCTTTCACGGGCTCGAGCGCGTCGAGCGCGAGCAGGCGAGCGCCGGCGACATCATCACCTTCACCGGCGTCGATCCGCT
>CAZLOV010000108.1:0-8525 GCA_964561235.1 uncultured Caulobacterales bacterium | reverse complement strand
TCTTGTTGGTCAGCGTGCCGGCCACGATCATGACGTCGGACTGGCGCGGGCTTCCGCGCGGCGCCGCGCCGAAGCGCTCGATATCGTAGCGCGGCATGGAGGCCTGCATCATCTCAACCGCGCAGCAGGCGAGGCCGAACGTCATCCACATCAGCGAGCCGGTGCGCGCCCAGGTGATCAGATCGTCAGCCGCCGCCACGATGAAGCCCTTGTCCGCCAGCTGGTCGGACACGCCGTCAAAAAACGGATCGTGCTTCTTGGGATCGTAGAGCGGGGTGGAAGCCCGGGCGGCGGTCCGGGCCGGAACGGTCGCGTCAGCCATGGTCGATCACTCCCAGTCCAGCGCCCCCTTGCGCCATTCGTAGAGAAACCCGACGGTGAGAACGCCGAGAAACGCAATCATCGACCACAGGGCGAAGAGGTTCCCTTCGAACACCGGGAAGATCCACGGGAAGAGGAAGGCCACTTCGAGGTCGAAGATGATGAACAGGATCGCCACCAGGTAGAACCGCACGTCGAACTTGGTGCGCGCGTCGTCAAACGCGTTGAAGCCGCACTCATAGGCGGACACCTTCTCCGGATCCGGATCCGACGGCGCGAGCACGGTGGAGGCCAGAACGAAGGCCGCCCCGAGCACGCTTGCGATCCCGAGGAAGATGACGATCGGAAGGTATTCCAGCAGCAGGGCGTTCATGACGGATCCGGCGCGTCGCTTGAGCATCGGGCGGTCCGGCGGGGCGCTGCTGTCGGGCGGCGGCCCGGGCGTTGAGCGCGGCCTGTCCGGAGGCCCTTCGAGTTGCGGCGGAAGCTAGAGCGCGCCGCTACCCGCTGCAAGTTCAATCGGCGGACGATTCACCGCATCAGCGCAGCGATTCCGGGGTTTTTCTGCAAGTCATTATCAGGTGCAAGATGCGGCCCTTAGCTGTCCGGACAGGACCTCTCCGGCTTTTCATTTAGACGCGCCGCAAGCGCGTGCTAAATCGGCGGAAACGTTGCGGCGGCGTATGCTCCGGATCCGGGCCGGGGCTGAAGGGGAAGAGATGAATCGAACAATCTGGGTTGGCGGCGCGCTGATCGCTGCGGCCGCAGCAGTGTTTTTCGGCTGGCGGATGATCGGCGGCGGCGACGCGGCGGCGCCCGGCGGCTTCCAGATTGAAACCGCTGAAATGGAGCGCCGCGATCTGGCGCGCGTCGTAGCCGCAACCGGCGCGATCGCGCCGCTCGTCACGGTTGAGGTCGGCTCGCAGCTCTCCGGCCAAATCCTCGAGATCAACGCGGACTTCAATGACCCCGTCACCGAAGGTCAGGTGATCGCGCGTATCGACCCGCAAACCTTCGCAACGCGGGTGCGGGAAGCCGAGGCCGCGCTCGAGGTTGCCGAAAGCCAGGTCGCTGTCAGCGAGGCCAATCTCGCCCGCGCCGAAGCGGAGAAGCGCGAAGCCGAACGCGCCCTGGCCCGCGCCGAAAGCCTGCTTGAACGGCAGTTCTTTTCCGAAGCCGCCTATGACAGCGCCCTGACCGCCAATGAAGCCGCGGACGCGGCGGTGCTGGTCGCGCGCGCCAATCTGCGCAACGCCCGCGCGGCGCTCCAGCAGCGCCAGGCCTCGCTGGAAAGCGCGCGCGTGGACCTTGAGCGCACCATCATCCGCTCGCCCATCGACGGCGTGGTGATCGACCGTCAGATCGATGTCGGCCAGACGGTTGCGGCCTCCTTCAACGCGCCCGTGCTGTTTCTGATCGCTCAGGATCTCTCAAGGGTTCAGATCGAGGCGCAGGTCGACGAGGCGGATATCGGCCAGATTGAAGTCGGCCAGACCGCCACATTCGAGGTCGACGCCTTTCCGGATGCGGAATTCGCAGGGACGGTGCGCCAGGTCCGCCTCGCCGCCGACACCGCGCAGAACGTCGTGACCTATACTGTCGTCATTGAGGCGGAGAACCGCGGTCAGCGCCTGTTGCCGGGCATGACCGCCAACGCCGCCATCGAGACCGGCCGGGCCGAAGGCGCGCTGGCCGCGCCGAACGCGGCCCTGAGGTTTGAACCGCGCGGCGCGGCGGAACGCCTCGTCGTGGAAGGCGAAGGCGCGCCTCAGCGCGGCGGACGCGGCGGCGGTCAGGGCGGCGGCGCGATGCTCGACCGGCTCGCAGAGCAGCTCGAACTGACCGAGGAACAGCGCGAACAGGCCCAGACCGCGCTGCGCGAAGCCTTCTCCAGCCTGCGCGGTCAGGCCCAGGCCGGCGGTCCGCCGCCGGATTTCCGCGCCATCATGCGCCGCGCGCTCAGCCCGATCCTGACGGAAGAACAGCGCGCCCGGCTCGACGAGGTGCTCGAGGGCGGCGGCGAACGCCCGCGCACCGGCACGCTCTGGGTGGAGACCGGCGACGGCCGGCTCGAGGCCCGGCCGGTGCGTCTGGGCCTTTCCGACGGCCAGTTCACTGAAGTGCTCGGCGAGGGCTTCGAAGCCGGCGATGCGGTCGTCACCCGCGTGCGCGAGGCGCAGTGATGACGACCGGTGCGCCGCTCATCCGCGCCCGCGGCGTCACCCGGGTCTATCAACTCGGCGGCCAGGAAGTCCGCGCGCTCGCCGGCGTCGATGCAGACATCGCCGAAGGCGAATACGTCGCCATCATGGGCGCCTCGGGCTCGGGCAAGTCGACTTTCATGAACCTGATCGGCGCGCTTGATCAGCCCACCACGGGAGAGCTGGTCATCAACGGCGTCTCGCTGGCCGAGCGCGAGCCGGGCGAGCTGGCGCAGTTCCGCAACCAGACCGTCGGTTTCGTTTTTCAGCAGTTCAACCTGCTGCCGCGCACGAGCGCGCTGGAGAATGTCGCCCTGCCCTTGCTCTATGCCGGCATGCCGCCGCGCAAGCGGCGCCAGCGCGCGGAGGAGTGCCTGAAGATGGTCGGGCTTGGCGACCGGATGAGGAACACGCCCGCCCAGCTTTCCGGCGGCCAGCAGCAGCGCGTCGCCATCGCGCGCGCGCTTTCCAACCATCCCAAGCTCATCCTCGCCGACGAACCCACCGGCGCGCTCGACAGCCAGACCTCCGACGAGGTCATGGACATTTTCGACGGCCTGAACGCGCAAGGCATCACGATCATCCTTGTGACGCATGAACCCGATGTCGGCGCGCGCGCCCGCCGGCGCATCGTTTTCAGGGACGGACTGATCGTGGAGGACGCCGCATGAGCCCCCTCGCCGCGATCGCTGTCGCCCTCAACGCGCTGCGCGTGAACGCGCTGCGCAGCCTGCTCGCCGTGCTCGGCGTGGTGTTCGGCGTGGCCGCCGTCATCACGACGGTCTCGATCTCGGAAGGCGCGAGCCGGGCCGTCGAGGCGCAGATTGCAAGCCTCGGCGCGAACTCGCTCAATATCCGCGCCGGCTCCGCCAACCAGGGCGGACGCCGCGGCGGCGCGGGTTCGGCCGAGCCCTTTTCCTCGGAAGACGTCGATGCGATCCGCACCCAGCTTCCGTTCATCCTCGCCGCTTCCGGGACCGTTCAGGGCAATGTCACCGCCGTGGTCGACGGAGTGAACTGGCCGACCCAGATTTTCGGCGCGCATCCGGACTATGTGGAGGTGCGCGACTGGGAGATCGCCGAGGGCCGCCTCTTCACCCCGCTTGAGAATGAGCGCGGCGCGCGCGTCGCCCTGCTCGGCCGCACGGTGGTCGACGAGCTGTTTCCCTCCGGCGCGCCGATCGGCGCGACCATCCGCGTGAACGGCCAGCCCTTCGAAGTCATCGGGGTGCTCGCCGAACGCGGTCAGAGCGGCTTCGGCCAGGATCAGGACGACATCATCTTCGCGCCCATCTCCACCGTGCGCGACAGGGTCACCGGCTATTCCAGGGCCGGCGTGCGCGATCCGGTGCAGACGGTCTGGGTCGAGGTCGCGCCGGGCGAGGACATGGACGCAGCGATCGCCGAGCTGGAGGATTTCCTGCGCATCCGCCGCGGCTTGCGGCCAGGCGACGAGGACGATTTCGCCGTGCGCAACTTCGCGGACTTCATTCGCGCATTCAACGAGACGCAGCTCGTCTTCGGCGTCCTGCTCGGAGCCGTGGGCTCGGTGGTGCTGCTCGTAGGCGGCATCGGGATCATGAACATCATGCTGGTCTCGGTGACAGAACGGACGCGCGAGATCGGCCTTCGTCTGGCCGTGGGCGCGCGCCGGCGCGACATCCGCAACCAGTTCCTGATCGAATCCATCGTCCTTTGTATCGCGGGCGGGATCATGGGGCTCGCGCTAGGCGTCGCCGCCGCAATCGGCCTGAGCGCAGCCGCGCCCGCGCTTGGCGTAGAGCTGGAGATCGCCGTGTCGCCTTCCGTCGCGCTCGTCGCCATCGGCGCGTCCTCGGCGGTCGGCGTCATCTTCGGCTTCTATCCCGCCTGGCGGGCCAGCAGGCTCAATCCGATCGACGCCCTGCGCTACGAGTAGCCCTACTGTTTCCCGTATCGCGAGAGCTTGATTGTCCGGGCAATCGATGACGCCCATGCTTCGTACCTTCTAGGAGAAAGGTACTCGTCATGCGCATTCCAGCCCTAATCATCGCCGTTGCATGTTTCGCCGGGGCGCCGCTCCTCGCCGCCGCGCCCGCTGAAGCCCAAGAGGTACGGGAGGCGCAGGAGGCCGAGCAGAATCGCATCAGCCGTGCGGTTGCCCAGCAGCAAGACGCAGAGCCTCCCGCAGAGGCGCAGCCGCTGCGCGGCGTGAGGTTGCAAGCGCTGCCCGCGCAACGGGCCACGCCGGTCGAACGCCGCACCTATCATACAAGCTGGCGCGATCTCGCGGCCCCGGGCGCGCAGCCGCAATATACCTGCGACCATAACGCCTCAGGCGAGGCTGTCAGTTGCTGGTGCAATTTCAATGACAGCCCGCAGGACTGCGCGAACATGCTCGTGAATTACTGCGGCGACGCGCCGACTTGGACCTCGGACGTTCCCGGTGAACTCGGCTGCGATTCTGGGACGGGCTGAGGGGGCGGGTTCAACCCGGAGCCCGAAGCAGACAATCCCGCCGAAGCGGGATTTACGGAGCGTCATCGCTTCAAACGATGGCGCGAGTGACGGGACTCGAACCCGCGACCTCCGGCGTGACAGGCCGGCGCTCTAACCAACTGAGCTACACCCGCTTGATCGCGGCCGCCGCAGGCATGTCAGCCGCAGCGAGAGCGGTTTGGTATAGAGCAGGACGCTTCCGGTCAAGCGCTTCTGCACGCCGCCGCACAGTTGCGTGAGGCGGCGGTTGAACGCCTTCAAACGCAGGCGTGCGGGTCTTAGCGTGCCGCCATGCTGTTGAACCGTTTCATCCGGCCCGGCGTGCTGATCCTCGCTCTTGGAATGCTCGCAATCCTGAGCGCCTGCAGCGATGCGCGCTACATCCTGCAAACCGCCGACCCCCGCGGCGGCGCCGGCGCGCCGCCCCGTCTCGAAGCGGCCTCTCTGGAGGACTGGGAGGCATCCCGCGCGCACAGCCTCGAAACGCTCGAGGCGGCGATCTTCGGCGGAGCGCCGACGCGCAGCGAGATACGGCGCGTGTCTCATCGGGTGGCGGACGCCGCCGCCTTCAATGGCGCTGGCCGGCTTGAGGAACACGTGCTCGAGCTTTCCGGCGGCGATCTGGCGGCGCCGGTCCGGCTGACGCTGGCGCTCGCGATCCCGGCGGAGGCCCACGGCCCGGTCCCCGTGGTCCTGGCGCCGAATGAATGCGGCAATGCGTTCGCGCTCCGGACCGGCGCGCTCGCCCCGACCCAGGGCTATGTCCTGCCCTATTGCCGCTCGGGAGGCTTCGGCGCCGCGCTGGGCGGCTTTGTGTTCGGCCGGCACGTGCTGACGCCGCCGCTGGAGCGGATCCTGCTGCGCGGCTACGCCGTGGCGGCCTGGCATGAAAGCGATCTCGCCCCGGACCGGGAGGACCTTCACCAGGCGTCGCTCGCCCGCTTCGGGCTTGAGGCCGGCGCAGAGACCGCGCCCGGCGCGGTCAGCCTCTGGGCGTGGACGATCAGCGCCGTGCTGGACTATCTGGAAACCGACGCCCGGCTGGACGAGGGCGCGCAGATCGCCTTCGGGCATTCCCGCCGGGGCAAGGCGGTCTTGCTGGCGGCCGCGCGCGATGCGCGCATCGACGCGGTGATCGCCCATCAGTCCGGCACGGGCGGCGCATCCCTGCACGCCGACGGCGTGGGCGAGCCCGTCGCCTCGATCACGCAGGCCTATCCCCACTGGTTCGCCCCGGCCTACGCCGCCTATGCGCAGCGCGAACGCGACCTGCCGGCGGACGCCCACCACCTGCTGGCGCTCGCCGCGCCGCGGCCCGTGCTTCTGGGCAACGCCTGGCGCGACACCTGGTCGGATCCGGCCGGCGCGTTTCGCGCGGCGAAAGCGGCAAGCGCTGTTTACCGTCTCTACGGCGTTGAGGGTCTCAGGCAGGCGCGGCTGCGCGATTTCGATCCGCAGGCGGACATCGCCTTCCATATCCGGCCAGGCACCCACGGGGTGACGCCGGAGGACTGGACGGCCTTTCTCGCCTTCCTGGACGCCCAGGGTTTCGCGAAAACCTAGGCGTCGCGGCGCGCTGCGGCTTGACCGCTTCCCTCGCCGGGCTTCAGAAGCCGCACGAGCTGCGATCCGGCGCGCATAAATCCGCGCACGATGGTGCGTGGAAGCGCCGCGACAGCGAGAAACAGGAAGAGACACAACGTCCACGCCTCGCCGAGCAGGAAGGGCAGGCTGTGGATAACGATCACGACAACAAGAACGAACACGCCGACCGCGCTTACGAACGCAAGCGTTTCGAAAACCGTCTGCATGGGCCCCTCTCCCAACGGCATCATTAATTTATTATTAACTATCAAAGGGTCGAGGGGAAGCGACGATTCGGTGACGGTTTGCGCCAGACAGTGGTGGGTGGTGACGGGATCGAACCGCCGACCTACTGGGTGTAAACCAGTTGCTCTACCAGCTGAGCTAACCACCCGGAGCCGGACGGCAATCTAGCCTCGCCGCCGCGCTGCGGTCGAGGGCGCGGCGCTGCTGCGTCTCAGCGCGGGGTCAGCGCGCCTTGGCGGGTTTCAGCCGGTCCGACCCATAGGAGCCGAAGGACCGCACGCTGCGCGAGTGTTCGCCGAGAACAGCAAGCGCCTCCTTCACCGGCTCCTCCTCTTCATGACCGATCATGTCGAGAAAGAACATCTGCTCCCACGGGCTGCCCGCAATGGGGCGGCTTTCAAGCTTGGTGAGGTTCACGCCCCATTCCCGGAAGCCGTCGAGCGCATTCACCAGCGAGCCGGGATCATTGTTGGTCACGAAAACGATCGAGGTCTTGCAGGGCAGAAGCGCCGAAGGCGGCTCCGGGTTCAGCGCCAGCGCGACGAAGCGCGTGTAGTTCTCCGGATGGTCCGAGGCGGTGTCGTCGATGATGTTGAGCTGGAACAGGCGCGCGGCGTCCGGTCCGGCGATGGCGGCGCTTTCGGCCCCCTCGTCAAGGGCGCGCTCAAGCGCCCGGGTGTAGGAGTACACGAAAACCTGGCGGATCTCGGGATGGCGCGCGAGGAAACGCTGGGACTGGCGCAGCGCCTGGGGGTGGCCGTAGATGGTGCGCACCGCCCCGATGTCGTGCGCCTTGCCGATCACGCAGTGCTCAACCCGGTAATGGTGTTCGCCCGCGATCTTCAGCGGGGTCTCGCGCAACAGATCGTAGACCTCGACGATCCCGCCGGTGGTGGTGTTCTCGATCGGCACGAAGGCGTAATGCGCCTCGCCTTCCTCAGCGGCGCGCAGGATGGCGTTGAAGTCGCGCTTGATGACCGGCTCCACGCCGGAGTAACGCCCGGCGAAATGGGTCTGGGCGGCGAAATGGGAATAGCTGCCCGGCCCGCCGAGATAGGCCACCCGCGCTTCCGTCAGCGTCCGCGCGGCGGCGCGCGCATCAAGCGCGGCGCGCTGGCGGCGCAGGCTGTCGTCGATGATGAGCTGGAAGAGCTTCTCCACGTAAGCGCCTTCAAGTCCAGCCTGTTCGCCCATCTCCACGACGCGAAGCAGCACGTCGCGTTCGCGCGTCAGGTCGCGCACCTTCGCGCCTTCGCCCGCCTTGAGCGCGCCAAGCGTCTCGGCAAGGCGCCGGCGTTCGGCCAGCAGCGTCAGAAGCCGCGCATCCGCCTCGTCGATGGCTGCGCGCAAGGCGGCCCGGTCCGCCGCATCGCGGCCTGCGCCCGGCTCGTGTTGGATATCCGCAGTCATCGTCGTCTCCCCGCCCGTCAACAAAAAACCCTCCCGAAACTCGGGAGGGCCGGATCACACGCAGCGATGGGCTTTCGCGCGTCAGCCGCCCTCCCCCCCGCCGGCATAGCGGAGGGTGCGGATAAACACGAAAAAGAGGCCAAGGCTTGCTGTCATGGGCAAAACAGTGCGCCCGCTTCGCACCTGCGTCAATCGGGTATGTTCCACCCAGGGCGCGCACGAACCATCGAATGACCTGCGCCCCGCGCCGCCCTCACTTTTTATGGGAGCGCCGCGGGTTGATAG
>CAZLOV010000107.1:0-8538 GCA_964561235.1 uncultured Caulobacterales bacterium | reverse complement strand
ACCTCGAAGGGTTCGATCACCTCGGTGCAGGCCGTCTACGTGCCCGCCGACGACCTGACCGACCCGGCGCCGGCGACGACCTTCTCGCACCTCGACGCGACCACGGTGCTCAGCCGCTCGATCGCTGAAAAGGGCATCTATCCGGCCGTGGACCCGCTCGACTCCACCAGCCGCATCCTGGAGCCGGGCGTCGTCGGCGAGGAGCACTACAACGTCGCCCGCCGCGTGCAGGAGACGCTGCAGGGCTACAAGTCGCTGCAGGACATCATCGCGATCCTGGGCATGGACGAGCTGTCGGAAGAGGACAAGCTCACCGTGGCCCGCGCGCGCAAGATCGAGCGCTTCCTCTCCCAGCCGTTCCACGTGGCGGAGGTCTTCACCGGCTTCCCGGGCCTGCTTGTGGACGTGAAGGACACCGTGAAGGGCTTCAAGGCCATCTGCGACGGCGAGTACGACCACCTGCCGGAGCCGGCCTTCTACATGGTCGGCACCATCGAGGACGCCGTGAAGAAAGCCGAACAGCTCGCCGCCGAAGCGGCGTAACGATCAGAAGGCGGACGGCCGATGGCTGAGCAGCTTCATTTCGACCTCGTCTCTCCGGAGAAGCGGCTGTTCGCCGGTCCGGTCGACATGGTCACCGTGCCCGGCGCGGAGGGAGACTTCTCCGTGCTAGCCGGCCATGCGCCCTTCATGGCGACGATCCGCCCCGGCGCGATCGCGGTGCATTCGGGCGGTTCGGTGAAGCGCACCTTCATCCATGGCGGCTTTGCGGAGGTGACCCCGCAGGGCCTGACCATCCTTGCGGAAGAAGCCGTCGATCTCGCCGAGGTCAATCCCGAGCGCCTCTCCGCGGACATTCAGAGCGCCAGAGACGCAATCGCCGACGCCGGCGATGAAGCGGCCCGGCGCCTCGCCGAGGAACGCCTCGAGAAGCTGCAGGCGCTCAAGGCGACGATGAGCGTCTAGCGCTCCGCCGCCTCATTGGCGAGGGGCGCGAAGGCCGCGGCGACCTCTTCGTATACCGGCTTTTTCCACGGTATGATGCGGCGCACTGCTTCCTCGAGCGGGGCCCATTCAAAGGCTTCGAACTCCTGCGGCGGGACGGCCTTCAGGTCGAAATCCGCGTCCTCGCCGAGCCAGCGGAAACAGAACCAGCGCTGTTTCTGCCCGTCCCAGCCCTTGGGCTTTCGCGCCTTCACCTCCGGCGGGAACTCGTAGACGAGCCAGTCCGGGATATACCCCAGCAGCTCGATCTGGGACTCGCGCGCGCCGGTTTCCTCATAGAGTTCGCGCACGGCTGCGGCGTAGGGATCCTCCCCCGCATCCATGCCGCCCTGCGGCCACTGCCACACATAGGGGCCGGCTTCGCCCTTGCGCCGGCCAAGCCAGCACAGGCCGCTGGCGTTGAGCAGGACGACGCCGGCGTTCGGCCGGAAGCGCGACAGGTCGGGGTCCTCGGAGGCCATCCCTAGCCGGAGCCCTCCGCCTGGCGGCGGCGGCGTTCGGCGAGGAAGGAGGCCGGAGCGAGCTGATAGCCGCGGTCAGCGAGGCTATCCGACCACTGCGCAAGCGCTTCGACCGTTGTGGGATAGACAAAGCCCGAGCCCAGCGCGTCGCCGTTCTGCAGCGCGAGCGCCTCCAGTTCCAGCAGGCGATTGTCGATGGCCGAGGGCGAGGGGTCCGCATCCAGCACGCGGTCGGCGAGCGAGACGCGCGCGCGCGCGTCCTCGCGCGCGGAGGTGATGACGCTGCGGCGGCCTGACCCGTCGTGGAACAGGGTCAGGCCGCGGCGCTCAAGCTCCTCGAGCACGGCCGCCAGCGGCGCCTGTTCGGCGCTCAGCCGCGCGCCCATGTAATTGACGACGCCCGCATAGCCCGCCCCGCGTGAGAGCAGCCAGTTGAGACGCCTGCGGTTCTCCTCCGGCGTCGCCTCGGCGAGCAGGGTGTGCGGGCCGGGATCATTGTTGGGATAATCAAACGGCTCCATCGGCAGTTCGATGAGCACTTCATGGCCGTCGGCCCGCGCCCGATCGATCCAGTCCTGAAGGCCTTCCGCATATGGAACGAAGGAGAGCGTGACTTCCGAAGGCAGCCTCTCGATGGCCGTTTCCGTAAGCGCGCGATTGAAACCGAGCCCGCCGACGATGACCGCGATCGTGGGGGCGTCGAGATCGCCGTCGAACGCTTTTGCATAGGCCTGGTCGGGACGCACGCCTTCTGCAGACACGACCGGCAACGGTCCGCCCGGTCCCGGCTCGAAAAGGCCCGGCAGCGGCGCACGCAGCGCAGGCCGCGGGGCGGTGAGCGCCGTGCGCTCATCCACGCCCGGCAGGGTCGGCGCGTCTCCGCTGGCGGTTTCAGCCTCGCCGAACTCTATCGGCAGGCGGGCGGGCGCGGTGTTGTCGAGGGCGAGCGCTTCGGACGGGGCAAGGCGGGCGCGCGCGCCGATCGGCGCATCGCCGGAGCCGATAAAGGCGAGCGCGGCGATGATCACCGCGCAGCCGGCCGCGGCGGCCGCCCCGAAAAGCAGCGGTTTGAGATAGGGGGAGGCGTCTTCGTAACGCACGGCGTTCATGGCGCTTCAGGCTCGCAACGGGTTCGGGATCGCAAACGCACGCCTGCGAACCTGAATCGCATCCGGGTAAAGAAGCGTTAACGAACGGGCGGAAGGCGGCTGGATTACTGCAGCTGCGCCTGGCGCGTGGCCAGCCGGCCCTCCAGTTCCTGAATGGCCCGGTGCAGCTGGAAGTCCTCGTCTTCAGGCCAGTCTTCCGGCGGCTGCTCGACGGTCATCTCAGCGAGATCCTCCCGCTGGCTGCCGTTCTCGTTCTCCAGCGCATTGCGCAGATTGGCCTCGGTGAAGGCCTGAACGGCGTCCGGATCGATCCGGCGCGAGGACACGAGGATGTCCGGGGTGATTCCGGTGGCCTGGATGGAGCGGCCCGCAGGCGTGTAATACCGCGCCGTGGTGAGGCGCAGCGCGCCGTCGCGTCCGCCGCGCAGCGGGATCACCGTCTGCATGGAGCCCTTGCCGAAGCTGGTGGTGCCGATGACGGTCGCGCGGCCGCGATCCTGCAGCGCGCCGGTGACGATTTCCGAAGCGCTTGCCGAACCGGAATTGAGCAGGATCACGATGGGCGCGCCGTTGAGCACGTCGCCCGGCGTGGCGTTGTAGCGCTGGGTTTCCCTCGCATCGCGACCGCGGGTGGAGACCACCTCGCCGCCGTCGAGAAACAGGCTCGCCACGGTGACGGACTGCTCCAGCAGCCCGCCCGGATTGGAGCGCAGGTCAAGCACGAGGCCGGGCAGCGGCTCGCCGAGTTGTTCCTCCAGATCCTCTATGCCCTGGGCGACATTCTCCGTGGTGTGTTCGTTGAAGGTGGAGATGCGCAGATAGGGGATGGTCTCGTCCTCGAGACGATAGCTCACCGAGCGCACCTCGATGATGTCGCGCACGATGGTGACGTCGAACGGGTCGGAGCCCTGCCGCGCGATCGTCAGCGTGATCGCCTCGCCGGCCGGACCGCGCATGCGCTCGACGGCGTCATCAAGGCTTGCGCCGATCATGCTCTCGCCGTCCACGGCGACGATGCGGTCGTTCGGCTCGAGGCCGGCGCGCTCGGCCGGCGTTTCCGCGATGGGCGCGATCACGGTGATGAAGTCGTCGCGCATGGACACCTCGATGCCCAGCCCGCCGTATTCGCCGCGCGTCGAGACCTGCATGTCGCGGAAATCCTCCGCGGAGAGATAGCTCGAATGCGGGTCGAGCGAGCGCAGCATGCCGTCTATGGCGCTCTCGATAAGCTCGGCCTTGTCGGCGTCGGAGACATAGTCGCTTTCGATGCGGCTCAGCACGTCGCCGAACAGCTCAAGCTGACGGAAGGTCTCCTCGCGCGAAGGCTCGGGCGCTTCGTTGGACAGAGCGAGGGCCGCGGCGCCCACTCCGCAGAGGGCGGCGGCGGCGATGATGTGGAGGCGCATGCGGTCGTCCTGTTTCGGCTGCGGCGCTTGGCGCGTCACGTGGGGTCACCCCCGTCTCAAGTCCCGGCCCAACCAGTCTTCCGGGTTGGCGGGCTGATTGGTACTCCGGCGTATCTCAAAATAGAGTTGCGCCGGCTGCGATCCATCTTCTGGCATGGCGCCGACGGGCTCGCCCGTCAGAACCGACTGGCCTTCGGTCACATAGAGCACCGAAAGACCGCCCAGAACGAGAGTGTAGGCATCGGCTGTCTGGATCAGCAAGCCGTAGGCGTAGCCGGGCAGCTCGTCGGCGTACACGATCACGCCATCAAAGGGCGCGGTCACCTGCGCTCCCGGGGTGGTGCCGATCACGACGCCGTCGCGCGGCGCCCCGTCAGGACCGGCCGATCCGGCCGGCGACAGCAGCACGCCCGGCGCAGGCGGACGCAGCTGGCCGCGAACATCGGCGAAGCGCAATGTCGGCGGCGGATCGGTGCGCGCCACCGCCTGGCGCAGCGCGCCGTCGCGGCCCGGCGCAAGGCGCGGGATGGGCACGCTCGGCGCGGAAACGCCCGGCGCCGGCGCCGCGTCCGCCCGGCGCGGGTTCAGCCGCGGTTCGTCACGGGCGAACCGCCGGATCTCCACAAGCAGCTCTTCCAGCGTTTCCGCGCGCGCGCCGATTTCGCGGGCCCGCCGGGAAAGGCTCTCCGCCTCGCTGCGCGCGGCGCGCTCCGCTTCGCGGCGATCGGCGATCAGGTCTTCAATCTCGCGCCGGGCGGCTTCCAGCGCTGCGTCGGCGGCTTCAGCCTCCTCGCGGCTGCGGGTCAAGGTTGCGCGCAGCGCCGCCAGTTCGTCGAGGCTTTCGCGATAGGCCTGGGCGCGCGCTTCGAGGCGCGGGGCGAGATCGGCCAGCAGGCCCGCTGCGCGCGCCGCCTCGGCTGCGTCTTCCGGCGAAACGGCGAGCGCGGGCGGGTTGGCGCGCTCCAGCCGCTGAAGGGCCGCAAGCACCTGGGCGAGGCTGTCGCGCTCGGCGCGCAGCCGCTCCAGGAGGCGCGCCTCGTCGCCTTCGACTTCGATCAGCCGCAACCGGGCGGCTTCCGCGGTCTGTTCACGCGCCCGCGCGCGGTCGCCGGCCTCAACCAGCCGGGCCTGCAGATCCGCGACTTCCCGGGCGATGCGCTCGGCCTCCGCCAGTTGCGCACGGCGCTGCGCGTCGGTCTCGGCGGCCTCCTCGCGCAGACGCTCCAGCTCCTCCGGGTCGGGCTGTTCGACCGGCGGCTGGAACACAAGCGCAAGCGCGAGGAAGCAGGAAACGAGCACGGGCGGGTCTTCGATGGCTGATCAGTCGCGATGGTAAGGCGAACCGGCGAGCAGCGAGACCGCCCGGTACAGCTGTTCAGCGAGCATGACCCGCACGAGCTTGTGGGGCCATGTCGCCCGGCCGAAGGCCAGCATTCGCGCGCCGGCGGGCAAGAGCGCCGGCTCGTGTCCGTCGGCGCCGCCGATCAGGCAGACCAGCCGGCGCGCGCCGTCGTCGCGAAGCCGGGTGAGATAGTCGGTGAATTCGCGGGACGTCATGTCGCGGCCGCGCTCATCAAGGGCGAGCACCATCGCTCTGTCCAGATCGGAGAGGAGCGCGCGGGTCTCCGCGCTGCGGTCGGCGAGGTTGCGCGGGTCGATCTCGCGCTCCTCGAAACTCAGGCCGAGGCTGCGGCCCGCCGCGTTGGCGCGCTCGACATAGGTCTGCGCCAGTTCGCGCTCCGGGCCGGATTTCAGGCGCCCGATCGCGCGAAGCTCGACGCGCAAGGCGGGTTACGCCGAGGCTTCAGGAGCGACCGACCACATCTTCTCGAGGTCGTAGAAGCTGCGCACTTCCGGGCGGAACAGATGCACGATCACGTCGCCCGCATCGATGAGCACCCAGTCGCACGTGGAGAGACCCTCGACCTTCACCCGGCCGACGCCCTCGTCCTTGAGCTTGCGCATGATGTGGTCTGCGATGGCGCCGACATGGCGGTTGGACCGGCCCGAGGCGATGACCATCACGTCGGTGACGGAGGACTTGCCCTCGAGATCGATGGAGACGACGTCCTCTGCCTTGTCGTCGTCGAGCACCCCGAGCACCAGCGTTTCAATCCGCTCAGCGGCGCTGTCGGCGGCGGGGGCGAGGCCCGCTTCGCCCGTCGGGGCGGCGGACCGGCTTTGCATGTCTACAGACAGGCTGAAAGCTCCTTCAGGTTACCAGCGGCGGCACGCTATCATGCTTCGCTCGCGGGTTCGAGCCAGTGAAGCGAGAAGGCCGGCGCTTTCGACGCAAAGGCCTTGCGCGCGGTCAGACCGGCGCGTGCGGCCAGGTCCTGAAAGCCTTTAACCGTGAATTTGTGGCTGTTTTCGGTATGGATGGTCTCTTCCTCGCGAATGACGAAGGCTTCGCCCGCCACGGTGAATTCCATGTCCCTTAGCGCCTGAAGGTACATTTCAACGCGCGAGCGATACGGATTCCAGTGCGCGGCGTAGCGGAAGCCTGACGCGTCCATGTCCGCGGCCAGCTCGCGATTGATGCGCTCGATCAGGTTATAGTTGAACTCCGCCGTCACCTTGCCGGAATCGTCATAGGCCGCCACCAGCGTGGCGGCGTCCTTGCGCAGGTCCGCCCCGATCAGCAGCGCATCGCCCGGCCGGAGCCAGCCGCGCAGATTGCGCAGCACGGCGAGCGCGTCGATCAGCTCGAAGTTCCCGATCGTCGAGCCCGGGAAAAAGACGATCCGCCGGCCCTCCGGCAGGGGCAGGGCGGAGAAATCCATCGGCTGGGTGAAATCATGGCAGACCGCCCCGACGGCGAGGCCTTCACGCTCGGCGGCCAGCGCCTCGCAGGCTTCCTTCAGATGCTCGCCGGAAATGTCCATGCCGACAAAAGCCGCCGGACGCTCCAGCGCGTCGAGCAGCTTGCGAATCTTCACCAGCGCGCCGGCGCCCGGCTCCAGCACCACGGCGTTCGGTCCGGCGAGTTCGCGCAGGTCGCCGGCGACGGCGTCCATCAGGGCGAGTTCGGTCCGCGTGACGTAGTATTCAGGCGCGTCGGTGATCTTCTCGAAGATCGCCGAGCCCTCCGCGTCATAGAGATACTTCGCCGGAATGGTCTTCTGCGGCTTGCGCAGACCGTTGAGGATGTCCGCGCGCATGTCGCTGCGCGGCGGCTCGAGGTCGTGAAAGAAGGCGAGCCCGCGTCCGGGCGGCGCGGAAAGATGCGGGTGGGTCATGCGGGGAGGTCGCCCATCGGCTGCGGTCGCGCGCCGGGCCGCGGCGCGCGGCGCAGTTCGGTTGAAGCTGCATGGTGCAACGGCTCGGTGAGATATGTCCACCTTGGAGCCTCCGCCGTCACGAGCGCGGCGGCTTCGCTTTCGGGCAGGCGCCGGGAGGCGAGACGGCGGGCGGCCGGAGACAGCCGGGCCCTGAGCGAGTCGCCCGGCCGTGCGACCACGCAGACAGGCACCCTGCGCGCGATCTCCTGCCAGCGCCCCCAGCGGTGAAAGCCTTTCAGGCTGTCCGAGCCCATGATCCAGACGAAGCGCACGCCGGGATGGTGGTCGGTGAGGTGCTCGATGACATCTGCGGTGCGGTTGATGTCGAGGCGCAGCTCGATGTCGCTGACAACCATGCGGGGACCGGCGGCGAGCCGCCTGACCGCTTCGAAGCGGCGCGCATACTCTCCCGGCTTCCACGCCTTGAGCGGATTGCCCGGACTGACGAGCCACCACACCCGGTCCAGCTGCAGGCGCGCAAGCGCTGTGCGTGCGACGTGAAGATGGCCCTCATGCGGCGGATCGAAGGAGCCGCCGAACAGTCCGATCTTCATGCCGGGCTTCAGCGCCTCGGTGCGCAGGGCCTGCGCGGCGCGGTTCATCCGCGCACCTGGCCCGTCCCGCGCACGAGCGTCTTGATCGTGGTCAGCTGGGCTGCGCCCACGGGTCCGCGCGCATGCAGCCGCCCCGTCGCGATTCCGATCTCGCCGCCATAGCCGAACTCGCCGCCGTCGGCGAAGGCCGTCGAGGCGTTATGCAACACAACCGCGCTGTCGACGCTGGCGAGGAAGGCGCGTGCGGCCTCGGCGTCTTCCGCCACGATGGCGTCGGTATGGCCCGAGCCGTGCCGGGCGATGTGCGAGACCGCGCCTTCCACCCCGTCGACGACGGCGATCGAGAGGATCGCGTCGAGATACTCGGTGTCCCAGTCGACGCTTCCCGCCTGGTCCATGCCGGGGACCAGCGCGCGCGCAGCCTCGTCGCCGCGCAGTTCGCAGCCTTTCGCCGCGAGCGCCTTTGCGATCGGAGGCAGCAGCGTCTGCGCGGCGCGGCCGTCGACGAGCAGGGTTTCCGCCGCATTGCACACGCCGGTGCGCCGCATCTTGGAATCCAGCGTGATGGCCAGCGCCTTGTCCGGGTCCGCCGATCCGTCGAGATAGACATGGCAGATCCCGTCGAGATGGGAGAGCACAGGCACGCGCGCGTGATCCTGCACATGCTTGATCAGCGGCTTGCCGCCGCGCCGGAAGGTGAAATAGGCGATGATGAGCGCGCA
>CAZLOV010000106.1:0-8547 GCA_964561235.1 uncultured Caulobacterales bacterium | reverse complement strand
TAGGCGCGGCTGGGCACTTACTGTCCGCCGAGATCGATCATGTCGTGGCCGCCGGAGATTTCCTCCCAGACGGTCTTCTTGCCGTCGAGCGCGTCGCGGCTCTGGTTGACGTAGCCGAGCTTGACCGTCTCGCCGAGCGTGATCCGGCCCTCGTCTGGCTGCTCCTCGCCGACGATCATCCGGAACAGCGTCGACTTGCCCGCGCCGTTCGGGCCGATCACGCCGACCACTCCGCCCGGAGGCAGCTTGAAGGACAGATCCTTGATCAGCAGCTTGTCGCCGAACCCTTTCGAGACGCCGTCGAACTCCACCACATTGCCGCCCAGGCGCGGCCCCGGGGGAATGCGGATCGTCGCCGTGGAGATCTTCTCCCGTTCGGCCGCGTCGCGCATTTCCTCATAGGATTTGATGCGCGCCTTGGATTTCGCCTGACGCGCCTTCGGGCTGGAGCGGATCCATTCAAGCTCGCGGGCGAGCGCGCGCTGCTTGGCGCCTTCCTCGCGCGCTTCCTGTTCGAGGCGCTTCTGCTTCTGTTCGAGCCAGTCGGAATAGCCGCCCTTGTAGGGCACGCCCTTGCCGCGATCGAGTTCGAGCGTCCAGCTGGTGATGGTGTCGAGGAAGTAGCGGTCGTGCGTGACGACCAGCACCGCACCGTCATACTGCTCGAGATGGTGCTGAAGCCAGGCCACGCTTTCCGCGTCGAGATGGTTGGTCGGTTCGTCCAGCAGGATCATTTCCGGCCGCGCGAGCAGGAGACGGCAAAGCGCCACCCGGCGCACCTCGCCGCCTGAAAGCGTCGTCACGTCCGCATCGCCCGGCGGGCAGCGCAGCGCCTCCATGGCCATCTCGATCTTGCTGTCGATATCCCAGGCGTCGCGCTGGTCGACGGCTTCCTGCAGCCGGGTCATCTCCTCCATCAGCTCGTCGGAGTAGTCCTCCGCGAGCTTCATCGAGATCGCGTTGTATTCATCGAAGATCTTCTTGTCCTCGGAGCCCTCGATGACGTTCTCCCAGACGGTCTTTTCCGGGTCGAGCTGCGGCTCCTGGGGGAGATAGCCCACGCGCACCCCCTTCTCCGCCCAGGCCTCCCCGGTGAAGTCCGTGTCCTGGCCGGCCATGATGCGCAGAAGCGAGGACTTGCCCGCGCCGTTGACGCCGACGACGCCGATCTTCGCATCCGGCAGGAAGTGCAGCGAAATCCCTGCAAAAACCTGCTTTCCCCCCGGATAGGTCTTGGCGAGATTGTCCATGTGGAAGACGTATTGATGCGCGGCCATGGGCGTCGGGTCGTCCTGTGTCTGGAGGGATGGCGCCGCTGGGCTCCCGCGGCGGTCATTAGCGCGCCGGTATAAATCCGCATGAACATTCCGGCAAGGAAGGCGACCCGCCGCACGCGGCCCCCCTTGCAACCGGCGGCGTCTGCGGAGCATGCTCCTCAAAACCATAATCCGGGGAGGGTTTCATGATCCGACATCTCACCACAGCCGCCGCCTTGGCGGCTTTCGCCGCTGCGGGCGCGCTTGCACAGCCGGACTTCCGCTCCACGCCGCGCACCGAAAACATGCAGGACCTCGCCCGCGTGGACGAGATGGTCATGGTGCCGATGCGCGACGGCGTGCGGCTTTCAACCGACGTGTACCTGCCGCTTGAGGGAGACGGCCCCTTCCCGGTGATCTTCTGGCGCACGCCGTACAACTACAACACGCTGGCCGGCGCACGGCTCGACATGGCCCGCAAGGCCGTGGAGCGCGGGTACGCCTTCGTCATCCAGAACGAGCGCGGACGCTACTATTCCGAGGGCGAATGGGAGATCCTCGGATTTCCGCGCACCGACGGATATGACGCGCTGACCTGGATCGCCGAGCAGCCCTGGTCGAACGGACGCGTCGGCACGCTTGGATGCTCGTCCTCGGCGGAATGGCAGCTGGCGCTGGCGGCAGAGGACCATCCCGCCCACGCCGCCATGATCCCGATGGCTTCCGGCGCCGGGATCGGCCGCGTCGGCCCCTACATGGAGCAGGGCAACTGGTATCGCGGGGGCGTCTATCAGCAGCTTTTCGGAACCTGGCTGTATGGCGTCCAGCAGGACGATTATCCGCACCCGCCTGCAGGAACCGACCGCGAGACGCTGATGCGGCTGGCCAACAGCTATGATCTCGCCGCCGACATGCCCGAGGTGAACTGGAGCGAGCAGCTCGATCACCTGCCGCTGGCGACGAAGCTCGACAACGAGACGGTCCAGGCCAATGCCGGGCCGTTCAGCGACATGATCGCGCGCGGCCCGAACGATCCGGCCTGGTATGAGGGCGGGCTGTACCACGACGACGAAGGGTGGGGCGTGCCCGCGCTCTGGATGAATTCCTGGTACGACGTGTCGGTCGGCCCGAACATGGCGCTCTACAACCACGCCCGGGAGAACGGCGCCGACCGCGAGGTGCGCGAGAACCAGTACGCCGTCGTCGCCCCGGTCGAACACTGCGCCTTTTTCCGCGAGGCGGGTCCGCAGACAACCGTCGGCGAGCGCTCCATGGGCGATGTCCGGCTGGATTACGACGCGCTGATATTCAACTGGTTCGACCAGTGGCTGAAGGGCGAGCGCCGCGCCTTCCGGGAGCCGCGGGTGCAGTACTTCGTGATGGGCGCCAACGAATGGCGTTCCGCAGACACCTGGCCGCCGGAAAATGTCGAAATGACGCCGGTGCGGCTCTCCAGCGGCGGATCGGCGAACTCGCTTCACGGCGACGGCCGGCTGATCTTCGGCGCGGGAAGCGCAGCTGCTGCGGCCGACCGCTTCATCTACGATCCGATGAACCCGGTTCCCTCCAATGGCGGCGCGGTGTGCTGCATCGGCGGGGCGGCGCAGGCCGGCTCCTTCGATCAGCGCGCGATCGAGGCGCGCGACGACGTGCTCGTCTACACCTCCGACCCTCTGGAGGAGGCGCTTGAGATCGCCGGCCCGATCGAAATCACGCTCTTCGTCTCCTCCGACGCGCCCGACACCGACTTCCACGTCAAGCTCGTCGACGTCGCCCCGGACGGCACCGCCTACAATCTGACGGACACGGCCATGCGCGCGCGCTATCGCGAGGGCTTCGACCAGGAAGTGTTTCTCGAGGACGGCGAGATCGCCGAGCTGACCTTCACCCCGATGCTGACGGCCAACCGGTTCGCCGCCGGGCATCGCATCCGCGTGGAGATCACCTCCTCGAACTTTCCGATCTATGCCCGCAATCTCAACACGGACGAGCCGCCGCATTTGCAGGAAACGCCGGTGATCGCGGAAAACGCCGTGCACCACTCCGATGCGCATCCCAGCCGGATCGTCCTGCCGGTGCTGAGAGCGAGCCGATGACGGCGCTGCTGCTCATCGCGGCCCTGCTCCTGCCGCCGCGCTCGCCCGCCGAGCTGGTCGGAAGCTGGGACGTCGCTCTGCATTACGCCGAAGGGGCCGAGCCCGGCGCGACGGTCATGGTCGTGGAGACGGCGCAGGACGGCGTTCTGACGGGAAGCTTCTACGGCAGCGCCTTCGGCGAGGCGCGCGCGCGCGTGTTCCAGGGCGAGGTCATTTTCACGGCGGTGACCGAGGACGGCTCCGGGCCGTATCTGCACGCCGGACGCCTCGCCTCCGACGGGACGATGACCGGCCAGACGCTGTCGGTGGGCCGCGACTTCCTGATGGGGTGGACGGCGAGGCGGCGCGCGGAGACGCCGGAATAGGCTTGGACGCTGAAATGCCAAGGCTTCAAGGTGGCGGGCGCGCGAAAGCGCCGCTAGGCTCCGCGCCGACGCCATCGCCACCGGGGAGCCTTGCGCATGCGACGCGCCGTCCGCTGCATCCTGCCCTTCATGGGCCTGTCCATCGCCGCATGCGGCGCGCCGGTCGGAACGACCGACGAACCGCCGGGCGGGCTGATCGCCCGCAACCAGGCGGAGACGGAGGACGCCGCAACCCCCGCGCCGGCGGGCGAGACGCTGACGCTTGACCGCATCCTGTCCTCGCCGTCGATCACCGGCCCCACCCCGCAATCGCTGCGCTTTTCTCCGGACGGCGCGCGCGTGACCTTCCTGCGCGCCAAGGAGGAGGACCGGCGCGTGCTTGACCTCTGGGCGATCGACGCCGCCGGCGGCGAGCCCTACCGGCTGGTGGACAGCCGCGCGCTGGCTCCGGAGGAACGCGAGCTTTCCCAGGAAGAGATCGCCTTCCGCGAACGCGCGCGTATCTCCTCGCGCGGCATCGTCCAGTATCAATGGGACGCCTCAGGGGAGGCGATCCTCGCGCCGCTCGACGGCGACGTGTTCTATATCGACGTGGAGACCGGCGAGGCGCGCCGCCTCATGGAGACCGAGGCGTTCGAGACCGACGCCAAGGTCAGCCCGCAGGGCGGCTTCGTGTCCTTCATCCGCGACCAGAATCTCTGGCTGCACCGCCTTGGCGACGGCGGCGAGGTGCAGGTGACCGACGAAGGCGGCGGGCTGGTCTCATGGGGCGTGGCGGAATTCGTCGCCCAGGAGGAGATGGGGCGCTACACCGGCTATTGGTGGAGCCCGGACGACAGCCGCATCGCGATCGCGCGGATCGATGAAAGCCCGGTGGAGATCGTCGAGCGCCTGGAAATCGACGGAACGGGCCTCTCCAGCGTCGAGCAACGCTATCCGCTGGCGGGAACGGCCAATGTCGAAATCAGCCTGTTCGTCTATTCGCTGGCTGACGGCCGTTTCACCGAAGTGGACCTGGGGCCGGAAGACGACATCTATCTGGCCCGCGTGGACTGGTCGAAGGACGGCTCGACGCTTTATGTCCAGCGCCAGAACCGGGAACAGACGCAGCTCGACCTGCTCGCCGTCGATCCGCGGACCGGCCGCGCCTCGCTGGCGCTGCGCGAGGAGGCGGGGACATGGATCAACCTGACCAATGATTTCACCCCGCTTGAGGACGGCGGTTTCCTGTGGACCTCCGAGCGTTCCGGCTACCGGCACATCTACCGCTACGGCGCCGACGGCGAGGCCGTGCAGCTCACTTCCGGGGCGTGGGTGATCGACGAGATCTCCGGCGTCAGCGAAGAACAGGGGATCGTCTGGTTTGAAGGCTGGACCGAGAGCCCGCTCGAACGCCATCTGTTCCGCGTCTCGATGGATGGAGACGGCCAGCCCGAACGCCTGACCGCGCGCGGCGGGCGCTGGAGCGCGAATGTCGGCTCCGGGGGCACGGGCTTCATCGGAACCTACAGCGACCCGGCCACCCCGCCGCAGACCGCCCTGTACTCGCCGGAGGGCGAACGCCTCGCCTGGATCGAGGAGAACGCCCTTGGCGGGGATCACCCCTATGCGCCCTACGCGCCGGGTCATCTCATACCGGAATTCGGCACGCTGACAGCCGCAGACGGCGAAACTACGCTGCACTATTCCATCCTGCGCGGGCCGCAATGTACGGCCGAGACGCCCTGCCCCGCCATCCAGATGGTCTATGGCGGACCGGGCGTGCAGACGGTGAGCCGCGGCTTCGTCTCCATGCGCGACCAGGTCTATGCGCGCGCGGGGTATGTGATCTTCCGCATCGACAATCGCGGCGCGGACAATCGCGGCCATGCCTTCGAGGCGGCGCTGCACCGGCGCATGGGCACGGTTGAGGTCGAGGACCAGCTTGCGGGCCTCGCGCACCTGAAGGCGCAAGCCTATGTCGACGCGGACCGGGTTGCGATCAACGGCTGGTCGTATGGCGGCTACATGACGCTGATGACGACGCTGACCGATCCCGGCGCCTACGCCTCGGGCGTCGCGGGCGCGCCGGTGACGGACTGGGCGAAGTACGACACGCACTATACCGAGCGCTTCATGGGCACGCCGCAGGACAATCCCGAGGGCTATGCAGGGGGCTCGCCGCTGAACCTGGCGGCGAATTACGAAACCCCGCTCCTGATCATCCACGGCATGAGCGACGACAACGTCACATTCGACAACACCACCGCGATGGTTCTGGCGCTGCAGGAAGCGGGCAAGCAGTTCGACCTGATGACCTATCCCGGCCAGCGCCACGGCATCCGGCCGGAACCGCTGTCGAAGCATCTCAACCGGATGATGGCGGACTATTTCGCCGAGACGCTTGACGGCCCGGCCATCCCCTAGGTGCCGGACGCGCGGGTCTCCAGCCAGAGGTCGAAACGGTCCTGGCCCCAGTATTTCTGGTCGCCGTCCACGAGGAACGGCACGCCGAACACGCCGTCCTCGGCGATCCGCGCCCGCTGCGCGCGCAGGGTCTCGGAGATGGAGGCGTCCGCAGCGATCGCGGCGGCGTCATAACCGTTCCAGCCCGCAGCAGCGGCGCACGCGCCCAGCACGGCCGGATCGGAAAGGTCGCGTCCCTCGCCCCACCGGGCGTCGGAGGCGGCGAGCGCGAAACCCATGCCGAAGCCCTCGCGGTCGGCGGCGATGAAGGCGCGGTTGGCGGGCGCGAAGTCGGCGTCGAACGGCTTGGGCAAGGTGACGGGAAGGCCCATCCGCACGCAGAGGCGGAACACGTCCTGGGCGTAGTAGGTCGACTTGAGCGGATTGTCCGTCGGGTTGGCGAACGCGACGCCTTCAGGCGGTCCGGTGAACGGGATCAGTTCGAGCTCCACGCCCGCCCGCGCGAGCTTGTGAAGGCCGAGGCGCGAGTAAGGGCTGCGGTAGGCGAAGTAACAGCGCGGCGGACGGATTGGGCTCATGACGGGGGTCCTTCCTGAGGCCGGGCGGGACATCGGCGCCACGCCGCCGGGAAACGAGGGCGTGAAACCGTTAATTCACCCTTATCCCTCCGCACGCGATCCGCTAACGTTTTTCCAGATGCGGCGAAGCACGAGGGGGCCGGGCCGGCGATGACGTCCGAAGTCATGATCATGAACCGTCAGGCGGTGGTGCTCGCCGCCGACAGCGCGGTGACCTATGGAGGCGGCCCCGATCCGGTCGTCACGCTTGAAGCGGAGAAGATCCTTCCGATCAACGGGTCGATCGCCGTCATGGTCTATGCGCGCGGCGACGTGCTTGGCCGCTCCTGGTCGCACATCGTCCACGCCTTCGCCAAGGAAGCCGCGGGGCGCGAATTCGAGAGCGTTCCCGCGTGCGCGGAAGCGTTTTTCGACTTCCTGGACGAAAACCGGACGCTGTTTCCCCAGGCCGAGGAACGCAAGGAGTTCGAGGAGCTCATGCGCCTCGCCTTCCTGACCGTGCTCGACTACGCCCGCGCGCTGCGCAGTTATCCGGGCTCCAAGCACGCAGACGACGCCGCCGCCTTTTCCGAGGCGCTGGACATGTATCGCGGCCATCTCTCGCAGACGCCCGAGGGCCAGGAGCGGCCGGTCGCGCCCTCCATGGCGTCGATGACGCGCGAGCGATTCGCCGCCGCCTATGGCGAGATGATCGACGGGCTTATCCGCGAGGCGCTCGGGCAGAACGGAGCGGGCGAGGAGATGCGCGCGCGCCTGCACGACTTCGCCTTCATGCTGGCGACGCGCAACGCCTTCCTTGAACCCTTCGCCGGGCTCGTCTTCGCCGGTTTCGGGGAGAAGGACATCTTTCCGGTCTATGCGCATTACTACGCCTCGATCCTCGTGGACGGGCTGATGAAGCGCGCCCATGACGAGACGACGGCGGTGGGCGTGGGCGACGGTCCCAACGCCTATGTGCGAACCTTCGCCCAGGCGGACATGACCCACGCCTTCCTGCGCGGCGTGCATCCGCTGATGTTCGACATCATGGTTTCGATGAACATGGCGGCCAACGAGGCCGCCGCCGAGCTCGCGCTTCGAGAAGCGGGCTTGCCCGAACCCGAGATCAGAGCGATGCTCGGCAAGCTTAACGAAACCTTGCTCCCGCGTCTGGGCATGGAATACCTCGACGCGGTCCAGCGGGTTTCGCAGGAGGAGTTCGTGAGCCCGTTCATCAACGTCGTGGGCGCGTCCGGCAAGCGTCAGCTGGCCGAAACCGCCAAGGCGCTGGTCGAGCTCAACATCCTCCAGAGCGACCTGCACATGGCCCAGACAGGCGTCGGAGGGGATGTGGATGTGGCCATGATAACGCGGACGGCGGGCCTTGAATGGCACGCCAGGAAGTCCTGATCTTCGCCGGTTCCTCGCCAGAACCGGCCGGATCAGGCGGCGTACAGGAGACGCGACCCATGACCGCTGCTGACAGAACCTTCCCTGAACCGGCCCTCAGCCCGACGGCCCGGCTCAATATCGAACGCGCGCGCGAGGCCCTCTCCCGCGCCCGCCCGGACGCCGCCGCAGCGGCGCTGCGCAGCCCCCGCCCGGCCGACCTCTCGCGGCTTCGCGAGACCGACGAGACACGCGCGCGGATCGAAAGCCGCGCGGGTGCCTTCCGTGACGGCTTGCGCGCAAAGCTGGGACTGGCGGATTTCGCCGGCCCGTATACGCCCGTTGCGTTCCCGGCGACGTCCGAGCATCTGACTGCGCGCGCCATGTGCGATGCGGACATTTGCGCGCCCGCCGCGCCGCCGGTGCCGGCCTTCGAGACCCGCGCGGAGGCGTCCGCGCCCCCGACCCCGCCGCGTCC
>CAZLOV010000105.1:0-8659 GCA_964561235.1 uncultured Caulobacterales bacterium | reverse complement strand
TGGAGGTGAACGCTCCGGGCGGGGTGAAGTCCTACGAGATCCTGAAGGTCGACTGGCGCTGACCGGCCGCGCGCGCTGGCCAGCCGGGACGGCGCGGCGTAAGCAGGGTCCATGGCGCTCAAACTCCGTCCCGCATCCGGCGCTGAACGCACGGCGCTCGTCGTCTCCGACGGGCGGCGCGGCATCGAGAACCAGGCGCTCGGCCTGGCCGAAGCGCTCGCGCGTGCGATCCCGCTGCACGTCATGCCGGTCCAGGTCGCGCGCACCGGACCCGTCGCCGACCCCGGCCCCATCCAGCCGGATCTCTGGATCGGCTGCGGACGCGCCGCTTTGCGCGCCAGCGCCGTGCACCGGCGGGCGTTTCCGCGCGCTGTCTTCGTGTATGTGCAGGACCCGCGCGCGGATCATGACCGCTTCGACCTGATCATCGCGCCGCGCCACGACCGGCTGACCGGCCGCAACGTGCTCAACATCCTGGGCTCGCCCAACCGCATCACGCCGGACAGGCTCGCCGAGGCGCGCCGCCAGTTTGCGGAATGGATCGATCCCCTGCCCGAGCCGCGCATCGCCGTTCTGATCGGCGGGGACAGCAAGCATCACCGCATCACGCGAGAGGTCTCCGCCTATCTCATCGAACGGCTGGGCGATCTGCACCGCGACGGGGCGAGCCTGATGATCACCGTTTCAAGGCGCACGCCCGATCCGCTGCGCCGTGCGCTGGCGGCGCGCTTCTCACCCAATCCCCGCTGCCTGTTTTTCGACGGCCAGGGGCCAAATCCCTATTTCGCCTTCCTTGCGGGGGCGGACTGGGTTTTCGTGACGGAAGACTCAACCAACATGCTCACTGAAGCCGCAAGCGCGGGGCCGCCGGTCTACCGGCTTCCGCTGGAGGGCAGACCCGGAAAGTTCGCCCGGCTTTACGACGCGCTCGAGGCGGAAGGCGCAGTGCGCCCCTATCTTGGCCGTCTGGAGCGCTGGGAGCGGGAGCCGCTTCACGAAACGGAGAAGGCCGCGCGCGCGGTGCTTGAAATCATGGGCGCACGCTCAGAGTTATAGGGCCGACAAGATCGCGGCCGCCGGCCTTGCGCCGCGCCCGGCCGCTCTCGCACAGACGATATCAAGGGAGAGCGCCGCCATGGGCGATTCGCGCCATTCGAAGGTTGTCATCATCGGTTCCGGGGCTGCGGGCTACACGGCGGCGATCTACGCGGCGCGCGCAATGCTCCAGCCCGTGCTGATCGCGGGCCTGCAGCCGGGCGGACAGCTCACCATCACGACCGACGTCGAGAACTATCCCGGCTTCGCCGACGTCATCCAGGGCCCCTGGCTCATGGAGCAGATGAAGCTGCAGGCTGAACATGTCGGCGCGGAGATCATCAACGACATCGTCACCGAAGCCGATCTCTCCCAGCGCCCGTTCGTGCTGAAGACCGACGGCGGAACCGTCTTCACCGCCGACAGCGTGATCATCGCCACCGGCGCCAGCGCGAAATGGCTGGGGCTCGAGAGCGAGCAGGCGCTGATGGGCGGTGGCGTGTCGGCGTGTGCGACCTGCGACGGCTTCTTCTACCGGAACAAGGAGGTCGTCGTGGTCGGCGGCGGCAACACCGCCGTCGAGGAAGCGCTCTTCCTCACCAATTTCGCCAGCAAGGTCACCCTCGTGCACCGCCGCGACAGCCTGCGCGCGGAGAAGGTCATGCAGGAGCGGCTGTTCAAGCATCCCAAGATCGAGGTCGTCTGGGACCATGTCGTGGATGAAATCCTCGGCGGCGGAACCCCGCCGGTGGTGACCGGCGTGCGGCTCAAGCACGTGGCGAGCGGCGAAACGCGGGAAATCCCGACAGACGGTGTGTTCATCGCCATCGGCCATGCGCCTGCGACCGAGCTTTTCCAGGGCCAGCTGGAGACTAAAGCCGGCGGCTATCTCGTCACCGAGCCGGACTCCACAAAGACCTCCATTCCCGGGGTCTTCGCCGCCGGCGACGTGACCGACGACGTCTACCGCCAGGCGGTGACGGCTGCAGGCATGGGCTGCATGGCGGCGCTGGAGGCGGAACGCTTCCTCGCCGGAGGCCACTAGCCGCCCGTTGAAGACGCCCCGGCGGCCTCCGTCGCCAGGACGAACATCGGTTCATGACGAAAAAGTCATGCCGCTTTCATGGTCCGGCGAGCGGGCGCTGCGTACACAGTCGCGAAGGTCTGAAAAGGGGAGCCATCATGACCGTCGTGCGTCTTGCGGTTTGCGTTGCAGCGGCCTGCCTCGCAGGGATGTTCGCCGCAGCCCTCCATCCTGCCCTCGCGCAAACGGACGACGCGTTCAGCCGCTACGCCGCGCATGACGCCGGCAGCGATACGGTGATCGATTATGCGGTGCTGAGCGAGATCCTCGACGAAATCGTTTATTATGTCGGCCCCAGCGACCGCTTCGTTCCTACAAGCTGGGTCCAGCTCACCGGCACCCGGATCACCGGGCAGAACCCCTCCCGCTACCGCAACGAGGGCAACCGGATCGCGCTGCATGTGTTCAACGAGGCTCATGTCGAAACCATCAGCGCCTATCGCGCGGAGCTTGAGGCGCTGCCGGCGAGCGTCGCCCTTTCGGGCCTGAACCGGAACGAGCAGCTCGCCTACTGGCTCAACCTGCACAATGTGGTGGTGATCGACGAGCTGGCGCGGGCCTATCCGCTCCGCCGGATCGATCAGATGCGCGTGTCCTCGCCGGAGGGCCGGATGGCGCTCCATGACGCGAAAATCATCGAGATCGACGGTCACCGGCTCAGCCTGAACGATATCCGGCTGAACATCGTGCAGCGCTACTGGCCCGACCCGCGGGTGATGTACGGCTTCTTTTCCGGAGCGATCGGCGGCCCGAGCTTGCAGGACGAGGCGTTTACCGGGGCCAACTTGCCCCGCCTGCTCAACCGCGCGGCGCGCGAATACGTCAATGCGCTTCGCGGGGTGGAGACGCGGCCCGACCCGCTGCGCGTTTCGCCGCTCTATGAGGAGCATCGCGCCCTGTTTCCGAACTGGCCGGAGGATCTGCTCGCGCATCTGGCCCGGTTCGCGACGGACGACGTGGCGGACCTCGTCGACGGGGCGACTGAAGTCAGCACGCTGAGATACGACTGGAACATCGCCGACATGACCCATGGGGTTACGGCCTGCGGCGTCTCGACAGCGCGCAACGTGACCATCCAGCGCAACAACCAGGAGGCCCAGGACGGCCCGGTGGTATGCGATCCGCTGCCCGAGCAGGCGCGGGTCTTTGTCGCCGACATCGAACTCAAGCGCGGACGTCTTTTCGAACAGGGCCGTCTGGGCCGTGTTTTCGTCGACGATCTCGAAACCGATGGCGAGGGCAATCTGGTCAACGAGGACGGCACGCTCACCCCCATCGAATCAATCCGCGGCCCGGGCGAGGGTTAGGCGCTTCCGAAACGCCGCCAGCTGGGTTACGCCTCAGGCATGACCAACGCCGTCCTGTCGCTTGCAGATGTGCGTTTCGCCTACGAAAAGGGCGAAACGGTGCTGGACGTCTCCGCCTTCGCGCTGTCGGCGGGCGAGCGCGTATTCCTGCGCGGCCCCTCCGGCTCGGGCAAGTCGACATTGCTCGGCCTGATCGCAGGCGTGCTCGAGGCGCAGGCGGGCGAGATCGTCATCGACGGCGAGACCGTCTCCCGGCTAACCGCCGCGCGGCGGGACTCCCTGCGTGCCGACAAGCTCGGCGTCATCTTCCAGATGTTCAACCTGCTGCCGTTTCTGACCGTCGGCGGCAATGTGACCCTGCCTTGCCGGTTCTCGCAGTTGCGCGCCAGGGCGGCCAGAACCGCCGGCGGCGTGGAGGCGGAAGGCAAACGGCTCCTCGCCGCGCTGCAGCTGGACGCCGACGCCGTGTGGAGCCGGCCCTCCCGCGCGCTTAGCGTCGGCCAGCAGCAACGCGTCGCAGCCGCCCGTGCGCTCATCGGAAAGCCGCGGCTGATCCTTGCCGACGAACCGACCAGCGCGCTTGACGCGGACGCGCGCGACGCTTTCCTCGACCTGCTTCTGGCGGAATGCGACGCCAGCGGCGCCGCCCTGCTCTTCGTCAGCCATGACGCCGGCCTTGCCGACCGGTTCGACCGCGCCGAGGACCTCGCCGCGCTCAACCGGGCCGGACGGGAGACCGCTCCATGAGCCGCGCGCCCGTCTTCAGCCTTGCGGTGCGCTCGCTCCTGAACCGCCGCGCCACGGCTTTCCTCACCATGCTGACGGTGGCGATCTCGGTGGCGCTTTTCACCAGCGTCGAAACCCTGCGCACCAGCGCCAAGGACAGCTTCGAGAACACCATCTACGGCACGGACCTGATCGTCGGCGCGCGTTCGAGCCCGATCGGGCTGCTGCTCTACTCGATCTTCCACATGGGCGACGCGACCAACAATGTGAGCTGGGAGAGCTACCAGGCGGTCTCCGGCGCGCGCGGCGTGGAATGGACGGCGCCGATCTCGCTGGGAGACAGCCATCGCGGCTTCCGCGTGGTCGGCACGACGGACGCATTCTTCGAGCATTATCAGTACGCCGGCGGACGGCGGCTGGCCCTGCGCGACGGCGTCCGGTTTTCCGGTGTCGAGCAGGCGGTGATCGGGGCGGCCGTCGCGCGTGATCTGGACTATGCGCTCGGAGACGAGATCATCATCGCCCACGGACTTGGCGAAGTGAGCTTCGTCGAGCACGACGAGAACCCGTTCGTCATCGTCGGCATCCTCGAAACCACCGGCACGCCGACCGACCGCAGCGTCCTTGTGAGCCTGGAATCCATCGAGCTGATCCACGGCGCCGATCCGGACGATCTCGAGCCCACCGCGATCACCGCCTTCCTGGTCGGCATGCAGGAGCCGGCTGCGGCGCTGCGCCTGCTGCGGCAGGTGAACACCTATACAGGCGAACCCCTGCTGGCGATCATCCCCGGGCCTACCCTCGCCCAGCTCTGGACGCTCGTCGGGACGGTCGAGCGCACGCTCGCCGGCGTCGCCGCCCTGGTGGTGCTCACCGGCCTGATCTCGATCCTCGCGGCCATCCTGACGAGCCTTAACGAACGCCGCCGCGAGATGGCGATCCTGCGCGCGCTCGGCGCCCGTCCGGGCCATGTCGCCGCGCTGCTGGTCTCTGAGGCCGCCTTCACCGCCTTCGCCGGGGCCGTGCTCGGCGTGGCGCTGTCCTACGGCGCCATGACGGTCGCCGCGCCCATGCTGGAAAGCCGCTTCGGGCTGATCCTCACAGGCCTTGCGCCGGGACTGGGCGATGCGCTCATCATCCTGGCGGTGACAGGAACCGCCGCTGTGCTTGGACTCATTCCCGCCTGGCGCGCATTCCGGAATTCGCTCGCTGATGGCATGACCATCCGGGTATGATCCGGACATGAGCGCCGCCGGCCCCAATTCGGCCCAAGCGCCCCGGTAACTCCAAGCGTGTCGTTTCCCCTCACGGCAGCCCCCGAGGCCCCTTTTGGACTGGGACAAGCTCAAGACTTTCCATGCTGCAGCCGACGCCGGATCGCTCACCGGCGCGGCCGATCAGTTGAATCTTTCCCAATCCGCCGTCAGCCGGCAGATTTCAGCGCTTGAGGGCGAACTCGGCGTAAAGCTGTTCCACCGCCATGCCCGCGGTCTCCTGCTGACGGAGCCGGGGCGGCTCCTTTACGCGACCGCGCAGGATGTCAGCGCGCGAATCATGCTCGCGGAAAGCCTTGTCCAGGACAGCCGAGACGAGCCGACCGGCGTCCTGCGCGTGACCGCCCCGACCGCGCTCGGCGCGGTCTGGCTGACCCCGAGGCTGGCGCGCTTCACTGCGCTGTATCCCCAGATCAGGTTGCGGCTCTTGCTCGTCGATCATGAACTCGACATCTCCAACCTGGAGGCCGACGTCGCCATCCGGCCCTGGTCGGCGAGCCAGAACGACCTGATCCAGCGCAAGCTCATGACCGTCAGCCAGCATCTCTACGCCGGTCCGGACTATCTCGCGCGCAAGGGCGCGCCGGAGCGCCCGGAGGCGCTCGACGACGGTCACAGCTTCATCGCCTACGGACCGAAGAAGCTTGCGCCGATCCCCAATCTGAACTGGGCGCTCTCCATCGGACGGCCCGACGGCGCCGGGCCGCGCGAGGCCGTCATCGAGGCGAGCACCATCAACGCCATGATGAAGGCGACCGAAGCCGGTCTTGGCGTATGCGGCCTGCCGGACTACGTCGCACGCAACAATCCGGACCTCGCCCGCGTGCTGCCGGAGACGGAAGGCCCGCCCTTCGAGGTGTTCTTCGTCTACCCGGAGGAGCTCAAGGGCTCGCGCCGGGTTGCGGCGTTCCGCGAGTTCCTTCTGGAGGAAGTGCGCGAATGGAGCGCCGAGGCTGCGTGACGCCAAGCGGGGCGATTGTGACAGCTATGCGTCAGACAATGTCCTGAAACGTGGCGCCGCGGCAATTCTGCATACGAGATATTCGCAGACAGTGGTTGCTGCGGCGCGCCATCTCCACCATATCGATCAGCGAACGGCGAGTTGTTCTCGTCCTTCCCCTTTCGCATACCGTCTCCTCCCCGATGTGGTATGCAAGACTGCGCCGGCGCCCCGAGAGGCCGCCGGCGTTTTTTTTGGTTGCAGCGCAGAAAAGCGCCCCACGAGGGTTTTCGCGGGGCGCATGGGGTCGGATTTATTATTTTACCGTATTTCGAATTATTGACCGCCGCTCTTAACCAAGCGTGGCGCGCAGCATCCAGGCCATCTTTTCATGTGCGGTCACACGCGGCGCGACGATGTCGGCGGTGGCCTCGTCGTCATGTTCGCCCGCAAGCGACAGGGCGGCGCGCGCCGTGCGCACGACCTGCTCATGGCCTTCAACGAGATTGGCGACCATCTGGTCAGCCGGCGGAGTGGCCTCGTCCTGCGGGATGGAGGCCGCCGCAGCGATCTCGCCGTAATTGATCGGCGCCATCACGCCGAGCGCGCGGATGCGCTCCGCCAGCTCGTCGGTCGCCTGCCACATCTCGGTGTATTGTTCCTCGAACATGGCGTGCAGGTCGTGGAAGCGCGGACCGGTCACGTTCCAGTGGTAGGCGTGCGTCTTGAAATACAAGGCGTAGGTGTCGCCCAGCAGCCGCGTGACAGCCTCGGCCATCGCCTGACGCTGGTCGGGGGAAAGGCCCATATTGATGTTCATGGCGGTCTCCTTGCTCATGCACGCACTCTATCGGCGCTCCGAAGATAGATCGAATGAATTTATATTAGGGCTGCGATAAGTGTTTTCTATCGCTCACGTACACGCTTCGCAGAATGACACGATCCGCCGGCCGGCCTCCTCGACCAGCGCATCGGCGGTCGCATAGGAGATGCGAAAGCCCGGCGCAGCCCCGAAGGCCGCCCCCGGCACCACCGCGACATGGGCCTCTTCCAGCAGGGCGGCGGCCACCGCGAGGTCGTCCGCCAGCACGGTTCCGTCCGGGCTGGACTTTCCGATAAGGCCCGCACAGTCCGCAAACACGTAGAACGCACCTTCCGGGGTTGGAGCGACGAGGCCCGGCGCGCGGCCGATCGCGTCCATGACCATGTCCCGCCGGCGCTTGAAGGCGGCGTTGCGCGGCGCCAGGAAGTCGTGAGGACCGTTGAGCGCCGCGATCGCGGCGTGCTGGCTGATCGAGCACGGGTTCGAGGTCGTCTGGCTCATCACCTTGCGCATGCCCGCGATCAGCGTCTCCGGTCCGGCCGCGTAGCCGATGCGCCAGCCGGTCATCGCATACGCCTTGGAGACCCCGTTCATGGTCAACGTGCGCTCGTAAAGATCCGGCGCGACCGCTGCGATCGTGGCGAAGCGGAAATCGTCATAGACGAGATGCTCGTACATGTCGTCGGTCAGCACGAGCACATGGTCGTTCCGGCGCAGCACCTCGGCCAGGGCGGAGAGGTCGTCAGCGGTGTAGGCCGCGCCTGTCGGGTTCGACGGCGAATTGAGCACGACCCATTTGGTGTTCGGCGTGATCGCCGCATCAAGCGCTTCGGGGGTGAGCTTGAAGCCGGTCTCCACGCCCGCTTTGGCGATGACGGGGCGGCCGCCGCACAGTCGCGCCATCTCGGGATAGCTCACCCAGTAGGGCGCCGGGATCACCACCTCGTCGCCGGGATTCAGCGTGGCGAGGAACGCGTTGTAGATCACCGGCTTGCCGCCCGGCGAGACATTCACCTGGGCCGGCGCGTAGTCCAGTGCGTTGTCGCGCCGGAACTTCTCGCAGATCGCCTGCTTGAGCGCGGGCAGCCCGTCGACATCGGTGTATTTCGTTTCCCCGCGCGCAATGGCGTCCGCGGCAGCCTGCTTGATGTGATCGGGCGTGTCGAAATCCGGTTCGCCCGCGCCGAGCCCGATGACGTCGACGCCGCTCGCGCGCAGTTCGCGCGCTTTCTGGGTGACCGCGATGGTGGCGGAGGGCTGCACGCGCGACAGCGCGTCTGAGAGCGGAATGTGACGAGACATGTCGGAGGCTCCGTGGAGGGGTGGGCGGCGCGGCGCGACCCTAGCCCGGCGCGCGCGCGCCTTCCAAGCGCCTGACGGTCACACCCGCGCGCCCCGGCGCCGAAACGCCCCAATGCGCCCCGGTTTCGCCGCGCCTGGGCATTGGCCCGCAGCACCGGGGCCGCATGG
>CAZLOV010000104.1:0-8665 GCA_964561235.1 uncultured Caulobacterales bacterium | reverse complement strand
AGGCGACCTGGCGGGGCAGCTTGAACACCACGCTCTCGTCGGCGACGCGCACTTCCTCGATGACCAGCGTGCGGCGCCCGGCGATGGCGGCCAAGAGGTCTTCGACGAGTTCTTCCGGCGCGGAGGCGCCGGCGGTGACGCCGAGCGTGTTCACGTTTTCAAGCCAGTCCCAGTCGACATGCTCGGCGCTGGCGATGAGATGCGCCGCTGAGGCGCCGGCGCGTTCGGCGACTTCCACAAGGCGCGAGGAATTCGAGGAGTTGGACGCGCCCACCACCAGCACGAGGTCGGCGCGCGGCGCGATCGCCTTGACCGCCGCCTGGCGGTTGGTGGTGGCGTAGCAGATGTCTTCCTTGTGCGGCCCGGCGATGCCCGGAAAACGCTTGCGCAGGGCCTCCACGATTTCAGCGGTGTCGTCGACGGAGAGCGTGGTCTGAGTGATGAAGGCGAGCCCGCCCGGCTCCTCCGCCGGCAGGTTGGCCACGTCCTCCAGGGTCTCAACCAACTGGATCGCGCCCTCGGGCAGCTGGCCCATCGTGCCGATCACCTCGGGATGGCCGTCATGACCCACAAGCAGGATCTTGCGGCCTTCGGCATAATGGCGTTCGGCCTCGACATGGACCTTCGAGACGAGCGGACAGGTCGCGTCCAGATAGACCATCTCGCGGCGTTCAGCCTCGGCGGGCACCGCTTTCGGCACGCCGTGCGCGGAAAACACCACCGGCCGGTCGGCGGGGCACTCGTCGAGCTCCTTCACGAAAACGGCGCCCATCGCCTCCAGCCGGCGCACGACGTGCTTGTTGTGCACGATCTCGTGGCGGACATAGACGGGCGGCCCATAGCGTTCGAGCGCGCGTTCAACGATCTGGATGGCGCGGTCGACGCCGGCGCAGAAGCCGCGCGGGGCGGCGAGCAGCACGGTGAGGGGAGGGCGTTGGGTCATCACATCCTTTCGCAAGCAGGCGCGTCATTGCCCGCATCGCGTTTTTCGTCGTAGAGACCATGTATCACCCCCCACCGGCCCCGCAAGGCCGGGAGACTGTCACCGGCGGCGGCGTGTCGCCAACCGCCGAGGTAAGGGAATTCACGCATGCGCGCCGCTCTTTGCTGCCTGTCCGTTCTGGTGCTGGCCGGATGCCAGAGCGTGCGCGATTCGTTGGGCGATCCCGAGCCGAACCCGGGACCGTGCCCGAGCGCTCTGTCGCTTTACGACGCGCACCGTTATGTCGATGTGCGCGGGGACGAGCTGATCTATGAAAATGTCGGCTTCACCGGCGAGATCCTGAACGTCGCCTCGCTCTGCCGCTATACCGACCGCGACGCCCGGCCGATCGAGGCCGAGCTCGCCGTGCGCATGGCTTTCGGCCGCGGGCCCGCCGCGGACTCCAGCACGCACACCTACCGCTACTTTGTCGCCGTGACGCGAACCGACAGCGCGGTGATCGACAAGCAGGTCTACGACATCCCCGTCACCTTCCCGCGCGGGCAGGACAGGGTCGTGGTCACGGAGACCTTCGAGCGCATCGCCATCCCGCGTGCGAACGAAACCACCTCCGGCGCCAATTTCGAGATCATCGTCGGCTTCGAACTGACTGAAAGCCAGATCGAGTTCAACCGCTCGGGCCTGCGCTTCCGCGTCGACGCCGGCCAGGACGGCTGATCAAGTCCAAACCAGACAGGAGACGGTCGTGGCTTCCATTGCGGATGCCCTGAGCGAAGCGCTGCGCGCGGCTTTCGAGGCGGAGGGGCTGCCGGGCGAACTTGGCCGGGCGGAGGAGAACACCCGCGCCGACCGGGCGCCGTTCCAGTGCAACGGGGCGCTTGCGGCGGCCAAGCAGGCGAAGGCCAATCCGCGCGAGGTCGCCCAGACGGTGCTCGACCGCTTCAATGCAGCCGGTCTGCCGGTTGACGCCGACATTGGCGGGCCCGGTTTCATCAACCTGCATCCGCGTGCGGAAATGTACTCCGCGCGCGCCGCCGAGCTGGCGCGGGACGCACGCTGCGGGGCGGCGGAAACGCCCGCGCCGCGCAAGGTGATGATTGATTTCGGCGGCCCGAACGTGGCCAAGCCGATGCATGTCGGGCATCTGCGCTCAAGCGTGCTCGGCGACAGCCTGCAGCGGCTGTTCCGCTTTCGCGGCCATGACGTCGTCAGCGACATCCATCTGGGCGACTGGGGCCTGCAGATGGGCCATCTCGTCACCGAACTCGAGGACGAACAGCCGGCGCTTCCGTATTTCGACAGCCAATTCACGGGGCCTTACCCGACGGAACCGCCGGTGACGATCGAGGACCTGTCGCGGCTTTATCCGCAAGCCTCCGCGAAGGCCAAGGAAGACCCGGCACGCAATGAGCGCTCCCGCCGCGCCACCGCGGAGCTGCAGGCCGGCCGTCCCGGCTACCGCGCGCTGCTGCGGCATTTCATCGACGTGTCGGTGGCTGCGCTCAAGGCTGATTTCGATGCGCTCGACGTGCATTTCGACCTCTGGAAGGGCGAAAGCGACGTCAATGACCTGATCCCGGAACTGGTCGAGGACTTCAAGACGCGCGGGGTGGCCGAACTCTCCGACGGGGCCTGGATCGTCCGGGTCGCGCGCGAAGACGACAAGCGCGAGCTGGCGCCGCTGATCCTTGTGAGTTCTCAGGGTTCCGCGCTCTATGCGACCACCGATCTCGCCACCATCCTCGAGCGCCGGCGCGAGCAGGATCCCGACCTGATCCTCTATGTCGTCGACCTGGGACAGTCGGACCATTTCGAGCAGGTCTTCCGCGCTGCGGTGAAGGCCGGTCTCGCCAAGGAGGGCGGGCTGGAGCACGTGAAGTTCGGCACGGTCAACGGACCTGACGGCAAGCGCCTGCGCACGCGCGCCGGGGGCACCTTCCGGCTGGCGGATCTGATCGAGGAGACGCGGCAGCGCGCCCGCGCCCGCCTTGCGGAGGCTGATCTCGCCCAGGACCTTAGCGAAGCGGCGCGCGAGGACGTCGCGCGCAAGGTCGCCAACGCCGCAATCAAGTTCTCGGATCTGCAGAATTACCGCACGACGAATTACATCTTCGAGCTCGACCGCTTCGTGAGCTTCGAGGGCAAGACCGGCCCGTATCTGCTTTATCAGGCGGTGCGCATCCGCTCGCTGCTGCGCAAGGCCGCCGAGAAGGGCCTCGAGCCCGGCGCGATCCGTGTCGAGGCTCCCGAGGAGCTTGCGCTCGTGAAGAAACTCGACGGCTTCGACGCCGCCATCGAGCGTGCGATCGCCGACCGCGCGCCCAACCATGTTTGCGAGCATGTCTACGGGCTGGCTCAGGCGTTCTCGAGTTTCTATGCGGCGTGCCCGGTATTGCCGGAGGCGGACGCCGGCGTGCGCGCGTCGAGGCTTGGGCTTGCGGCGCTGACCTTGCGGCAGCTTGAACTCGGGCTTGAACTGATCGGCCTTCAGGTGCCGGAGCGGATGTAGGCCTAAAGCGCCTTCATCCAGAACTGCATCGGTTTGAGGGTCTCGGCTGCGTCATCGAGATCCTTCCAGGAAAACTCCGTGCGAAGACCCGCGACGGGCGCATAGCCGCGTTTGCGCCAGAATTCGTCCAAAGGCGTGTAATCGGAAGGCCTGCGGGAATGATCCGCCGGACGCTCCACGGCGCAGAAGGCGGCGTGGCTGCGTCCGAGCGCGCGGGCGAACGCTTCCCGTTCTTCGAAGAAGGCCACGCCTGCGCCCTGGCCGCGATAACCAGGCTCAAGAACGGATTCGCCGAAATAGAAGATCGAGCCGAGCGCGTAGCCGTTGAGCTTGAACGGCGAGGTCACGTCGTCGGTTTCCGCTTCCAGCGGAAGCCCGGTCGCTGCGCCGACGATGCGGCCGCCGTGAAGTGCTGCGATCAGCACGCTGTCGGCTGCATCGGCATAGGTCTGGAGGTAACGCGCCTCATAGTCCGAATCGCCGTCGTACAAATACGGAAACGCCCGGAAGACGTTGATCCGCAGCCGCGCCAGATCCGGTATCGCCCGCGCGAGCGCCTGGCCTGTGAGCCGGGTGAGAATAAGGTCCCCAACGGTTCGTCCTTGAGTCATCGGAACTTGCTTCCCTGGAGGCGACCAGGCGTTGGCTCGCAGCCGTCCGGCGCAGGGTCAAACCCGTTGCGTGCGATTGACAGCAAGGCGGCGCCGGTTAGGTTGGCGGCTTCCGGACGTCCGCCGTGAGGCGCGCGCTTCGGATTGATGGCTCCCTGCGGGAGAGACCGGCATTCGCCGGCGCCGAAGGCGCAACCGCCCCGGAAACGCTCAGGCCAAAGGACCGCGGGGAACAGCCGACGCTGGAAAGCGGAGGCGGGCGCTTGCCCTGTCTCCCACCGAAGGAGCAAGCGGAAGGCCGCGCGGCCGTTTCGCAAATCTCTCAGGTTTCAGGACAGCGGGGGCGCGGACGGAGGCCGGCGACGGGCTTCGCCGCCCGTACCGCTGCTCTTGAAGGACCTGACATGGCCGAGCCCGCCGCCGACGCCCCGCTTGCATCGACCCCGCTTCACGCGCTCCATATCGAACTCGGCGCGCGCATGGTTCCCTTCGCAGGGTACTCCATGCCGGTGCAGTACCAGGGCGTGATCGCCGAACACCAGCACACCCGCGAAAAGGCCGGCCTTTTCGACGTCTCCCACATGGGTCAGGCGCGCGTGCGCGGCGATGAAGCCGCGCTGGAGGCGCTCATCAGCGCGGACCTGTCCGCGCTCAAGCCCGGCGCGCAGAAATATGCCCTCCTGCTGAATGACCGGGGCGGGATCATGGATGACCTCATGGTCTCCAGGCCAGACGGCGACGGCGTGTTCATGGTCGTCAACGCGGCGGTGAAAGAGAACGATTTCGCCCATATGCGCGCGAATTTCGGCGCCGGCGCCGAGCTTGCCGAGCTGCCTGACCGGGCGCTGCTGGCGCTGCAGGGACCGATGGCCGCCGCCGTAATGGCCGACACGGGGTTCGATATCGGCGCGATGGCGTTCATGAACGCCATCGCTCTGACGCGTAACGGCGTCGATTTCCTGATCTCGCGCTCGGGCTATACCGGCGAGGACGGCTTCGAGATCTCGCTGCCCGCCGATCAGGCCGAGGCGTTCGCGCGCGAGCTTCTCGCCGACGGCCGGGTTGCGCCCATCGGGCTCGGTGCGCGGGATTCGCTCCGGCTTGAGGCCGGGCTCTGCCTTTACGGGCACGACATGGATGAAGAGACGAGCCCGGTTGAGGCCGCATTGACCTGGGCGGTGGCGAAGACGCGCCGCGAGCGCCGCGACCTTCCGGGCGCTGCGCGCATCCTCGCCGAGATCGAGACCGGCCCGTCGCGCAAGCGCTTCGGCTTCGTCATGGCTGACAAGGCGCCCGCGCGCGAAGGCGCCGAGATCGCCGTCGCCGGCGAGGTGAAGGGGCGGGTGACCTCGGGCGGGTTCGGGCCCACCCTCGGCAAGCCGGTCGGCATGGGATATCTGCCGCCGGAATACGCAAAGCCCGGCCAGTCGATCGAGATCATCGTCCGCGGCAAGCCGCGTCCCGCTGAAATCGTCTCCATGCCGTTCGCGCCGCACCGCTTTTTCCGCGGCTGAGCCGACCTATTTTCGATATTTCATCAGGAGCCTGAGACCATGTCCGAGACCCGCTTCACCGAAGACCACGAATGGATCCGCCTGGACGGCGAGATCGCCATTGTGGGCATCACGCGGCACGCCGCCGATCAGCTTGGCGACGTCGTCTCGGTCGAACTCCCCGAAGTCGGCCAGGCCTTCAAGCAGGGCGGCGAGTTCGGCGCGGTGGACAGCGCCAAAGCCGCTTCGGAGGTCTATGCTCCGGCCTCCGGCGAGGTCGTCGAGGTGAACTCAGGCCTCGAGGACAGTCCCGAAACCATCAATGACAGCCCGGAAGACAAGGGCTGGTTCATCAAGCTCAAGCTCTCCGACCCGTCCGAGCTGGACAAGCTGATGGACCGCGCCGCCTACGACGCCCACACGGGCGACGCCTGATCCCGCAATCAACGGAAGCGCCCATGCGTTATCTGCCGCTCACCCCGTCCGACCGCGAAGCGATGCTGGAGACCATCGGCGTCTCCTCCATCGACGCGCTTTTCGCCGATGTGCCCGAAAGCGCGCGCCTTGACGGCCCCGTCGACCTCCCGCGCGTGGCGACCGAGCTTGAGGTGGAGCGCAAGCTCACCGCGATGGCGCGCAAGAACATGTCCGCCTCGGAGGCGCCTTTCTTCGTCGGGGCCGGCGCCTACAAGCACCACGTTCCTGCAACGGTGGACCATCTGATCCAGCGCTCGGAGTTCCTGACGGCCTACACGCCGTATCAGCCCGAGATCAGCCAGGGCACGCTGCAGACCCTGTTCGAGTTCCAGACGCAGGTTGCTCACCTGACGGGCATGGATGTGGCCAACGCCTCCATGTACGACGGTTCGACGGCGTGCGCGGAAGCCGTGCTGATGGCGTGCCGCGTGACGAAGCGCAACCGCGCGGTGCTTTCCGGCAATCTGCATCCCCATTACGCCGCCGCGACGCACACGCTGGCCAAGCATCTCGACATCACCATCGACGACGAGGTGCGGCCCGACCCGTCCGCAGCCGACGACATCGCCGCGCTGATCGACGAGGAGACCGCGTGCGTCGTGGTGCAGAACCCTGACGTGTTCGGCCGGGTGCGCGACCTGACGCCGATTGCGGAGGCGGCGCATGAAAAGGGCGCGCTCCTAATCGCGGTCTTTACGGAGGCCGTTTCGCTCGGCCTGATGAAGAGCCCGGGATCGATGGGCGCCGACATTGTGGTCGGCGAAGGCCAGTCCATCGGCGTCGGCCTGCAGTTCGGCGGCCCTTATGTCGGCCTCTTCGCCACGCGCGACGACAAGAAGTTCATCCGGAACATGCCGGGCCGTCTGGCCGGCGAAACGGTGGACGCCGACGGCCGCCGCGGTTTCGTGCTCACGCTGTCCGCGCGCGAGCAGCATATCCGCCGCGACAAAGCCACCTCGAACATCTGCACGAACTCGGGCCTGATGGCGCTCGCCTTCACGATCCACATGACGCTTCTCGGGGGCACGGGGCTGGAGCGCCTGGCGCGCCTCAATCACGAGCGCGCCGTGGAGCTCGCCGATCGCCTCTCGGCCGTGCCCGGCGTGTCGCTGGAAACCGATGCGTTCTTCAACGAGTTCACGCTGAAGCTCGAAAGGCCCGCCGCCGCCGTCGTCGAGGCGCTGGCCGCAAGAGGCGTGCTTGGCGGCGTGCCCGCAAGCCGGCTCTTCCCGCGCGCGGGTCTTGAAGACCGGCTCATCGTGGCCGCCACCGAAACCAACACCGAAGCGGATTTCGACGCCTTCGAGACCGCGCTGAAAGAGGTGCTTTAAGCCATGGCGATGAATTCCCAGGGCCGCCCCTCGCGTCCCGTCGCAGCCGCCGACCCGGGCGCATATGACACGTTCTCAGGCTCGCGCGGTCTGAGCCAGGCCGAACCGCTCATCTTCGAGCGCGGCGATCTGGGCCAGACGGGCGTGGACCTTCCCGAGCCGAAAGGCGCCCAGACGCGCCTTGGCGGCGTCGAGCGAGACGGCGGGCTTGATCTGCCCGGCCTGTCGGAGCCGGAGACGATGCGCCACTATGTGCGCCTCTCGCAAAAAAACTACGCCATCGATCTCGGGCTGTATCCGCTCGGCTCGTGCACGATGAAGCACAATCCGCGGCTCAACGAGAAAATGGCGCGTCTGCCGGGCTTTTCCGACATTCACCCGCTGCAGCCGCAATCAACCGTTCAGGGCGCGCTCGAGCTCATGGGCGAACTCGCCCACTGGCTGATGACGCTGACCGGCACGCCCGCCGTTGCGCTGTCGCCGAAGGCGGGCGCGCATGGCGAGCTGTGCGGTATGCTGGCGATCCGGGCTGCGCTGGACGCGCGCGGAGAGACGGGCCGCCGGCGCGTGCTCGTGCCGGAAAGCGCGCACGGCACGAACCCGGCGACGGCGGTGCAGTGCGGCTTCACCACCGATGAAATCCCCGCCGACGAGACCGGCCGCGTCGACATGGCCGCCTTCCGCGCGAAGCTCGGTCCGGACGTCGCCGGCATCATGCTGACCAATCCCAACACCTGCGGGCTGTTCGAGCGCGACATCATCGAGATCGCCGATGCGATCCATGAGGCCGGCGGGTACTTCTACTGCGACGGGGCGAACTTCAACGCCATCGTCGGGCGCGTGCGGCCCGGCGATCTCGGCATCGACGCGATGCACATCAACCTGCACAAGACCTTCTCCACCCCTCACGGCGGCGGCGGTCCGGGTTCGGGCCCGACGGTGTTTTCAGAACGCCTCGCGCCCTATGCGCCTGTGCCCTACGTCGTGAAGGACGGGGAAGCCTGGCGGCTGGTGGAGGATGAGGCGGACGCCGATGGCGCGCCGTTCGGCCGCATGGTGGCTTTCCACGGCCAGATGGGCATGTTCACGCGCGCGCTCACCTACATGATGAGCCACGGCGCGGACGGGCTGAAGCAGGCCGCGGAGGATGCGGTTCTCAACGCGAACTATGTGCTGGCGCGCCTCAAGACTGAGATGACGCCGTCCTATCCGGGCACGTGCATGCACGAGGCCCTGTTCGACGACCGCTTCCTGAAGGACACCGGCGTCTCCACGCTCGACTTCGCCAAGGCGATGATCGA
>CAZLOV010000103.1:0-8668 GCA_964561235.1 uncultured Caulobacterales bacterium | reverse complement strand
AAGCCGCCGCGACGGCGCGGCGGGGTCGACGCCGGTGGACAGCGTCAGCGCGCCGTCCGGGCCATGCGCCTGCGCGATGACCGCCCAGGCGCGCGGAGCCGCGGCGTCATGTCGAAGGATCTGGGCCGGCGAGGCGGCGCGCAGACCGCGTCCGGGCCCCAGCAGCGAGACCGCCTCAAGCAGGTTCGTCTTGCCCGCGCCGTTATCGCCGAACAGGCAGACCGGCCGGCCGTCGAGCGCCAGATCGATCGCTTCGTAATTGCGGAACTCGACGAGCCGCAGGCGATGGAGCGTGAGGCCGGCTTCGCTCACACCCGAAGCGGCATCAGCACGTACTCGGCGTCAGGATCGCCGCTGTCGGTCACGCGTGTGGGCGAGGCGGGATCGTTGAATTCGAACACCGCCTCGTCGCCTTCGATCTGTGAGGCGACGTCGAGGAGATAGCGTGCGTTGAAACCGATGGAGAGCTCGTCTGCGCCGTAATCCGCCGCCAGTTCCTCGCTCGCCGCGCCCGCTTCGGGATTGTTCACCGCAAGAATGAGCTGGCTGTCCGACAGCGAGAGCTTGATCGAGCGGGACTTCTCCTGGCTGATCGTGGCCACCCGGTCGACGGCCTGGGCGAAGGGCGCGCGGTCGACGCGAAGCAGCTTGTCATTGCCCCGCGGGATCACCCGCTCATAGTCCGGGAAGGTGCCGTCGATCAGCTTGGAGGTGAGCACAGCCTCGCCAAGCCGGAAACGGATCTTGGCTTCTGAAACAGACACCTCGACATCAGCGTCCGCGCCCTCGATCAGCCGCCGTAGCTCTTGGACCGGCTTGCGCGGCACGATGACGGCGGGCATGGCGCCCGCGCCGTCAGGCAGATCGCATTCCGCCAGCGCGAGCCGGTGACCGTCCGTCGCCACCGCGCGAAGCGTCGGGCGGCCTTCGCGGTTGGCGGCGTGCAGGTGGATTCCGTTGAGGTAATACCGAGTCTCTTCGGTCGAGATCGCAAAGCGGGTCTTGTCGATCAGGCGCGCAAGCTGGTGAGCCGGAAGGGTGAAGGAGACGGCGAGGTCTTCCGCCGGCATGACGGGGAAATCGCCCGCGGGCAGCGCCGGCAGCTGGAAGCGCGACCGCCCCGCCGACAGCGTCAGGCGGGGATCCTCGCCGGACAGCTCAAGGGTCACGTCCGCGCCTTCGGGCAGCTTCCGGGTGATTTCATAAAGCGTCTGGGCGGGGGCGGTCACGACGCCGTCGCGTTCGACGCGCGCAGGCGCGGTCTCCACGATCTCCATGTCGAGATCGGTCGCGGTCAGCCTTGCTCCGCCGGCGCCGGCGTTGATCAGGACGTTGGAGAGGATCGGAATCGTGTTGCGCCGCTCGACGACCGCCTGGACGTGCCCGAGCGCCTTCAGCAGGACGGCGCGCTCGATTGTGAGCTTCATCGCGGGATCACCTCAATCAAAAGGGCGCCGACGCAAGCCGGCGCGGCGGGCAGCGGGACCGGGCGCGCGTCGCGATGGGCGCGATTCGCACCGGAAAGGGTTGAGACCATAGCCGAAATGAAACGGCCGCAAGAAGAGGGGACTTGCGGCCGTTTGCAATGGATCGGCCGGCCCGCGCCGGGTCAGCCGTGAAGGCGGCGCTTGATCGCCTCGACGTCCTCGCTCAGGGCCGGATCGTCGCCCAGCCTCTGGGAGATCTTGGTGACCGCGTGAATCACCGTGGAATGGTCGCGCCCGCCGAAGCGGCGGCCGATATCCGGCAGCGAACGCGTCGTCTGGGTCTTGGCGAGATACATCGCGATATGGCGCGGCCGCACGACCGACTGCGTGCGCCGGGCGGAGACGAGATCATCCACCGTCAGGCCGAAATACCCGCTGACCGCCTTCTGGATGTCCTCCACCGTGACCTTCCGCTCGGCCTTTATGGGCAGTTCAGCCAGCGCCTCCTGGACGGTCTCCAGCGTCACCGGCCGGTTCATGTAGGCGGTGCGCACGATCACGTTGTTGAGCACGCCTTCCAGCTCGCGCGGCGAGGAGGTCACGCGCGCGGCGAGGAATTCGCGAACATTCTCGTTCACCTCGAGATCGGGGCAGTGCGCGCGCGCCTGGGCGATCTTGCAGTCGATGATCTTCCGCCGAAGGTCGAGGTCCGGCTGGCTCATCTCGCAGGCGAAGCCGCCGCGCAACATGGAGGACAGGCGCGGATCGGAGACCGCGATGTCCTTCGGCGCGCAGTGCGAGGCCAGAACCACCTGCTTGTTGTCCTGCAGGAACGCGTTGAGGGTGTGCAGGAACTCGTCCTCCGTGCGCGGCTTGCCGGCGATGAAATGCACGTCGTCCAGCAGCAGCATGTCGCACTGGCGCAGCTGATCCTTGAACGGCTGCATGTCGTTCTGGCGCAGCGCCGAGCGGAACCCGTTGAGGAACTCCTCCGCGGTCAGATAGAGCACCTTGCGCGCGCCCGCGCTCTCCGCGGCGTGCGCGATCGCCTGGAGAAGGTGCGTCTTCCCGACCCCGTAGGCGCCGCAGACGAACACCGGATTGAACGGCGGGGTCTCCGCGCCCACGATCGCCTTGGCCGCGGTCGCCGCCATCATGTTCGCTCCGCCCACCATGAAGGTGGAGAAGGTGAAGCGGGCGTCCGCACGGGGCGCGCGCGGCGCGGCGGGCTCCGGCGTCAGCGCGGCCGGCGATGCTGCGGAGGCGTTGCGCAACGGAGATTCGCCCTCGCACGTGATGAGGATGTCGCGCGGAACCGGGTCGAACGCCGCCCAGATCGCACGCAGGCGCGCACCGAGATTGTCTTCCGCCCAGGCTTTGGCGAAACCGTTGGGGCACATCACCAGCACCCGGCCGCCGGCGTCCTCGGACACGCGAAGCCGCGCGATGTCGGAATGGAAGATGACGTCGCCGAACTCCTGTTTGAGACGGCTGCGGACTTCGCGCCACACCATGCCCAGATTCTCGCCGGCGCGCGGCGCGCGCGCCTCCGGAGCCGTCGTGCCGAATACGGACGCAACTGCGGAATTTTCCAGCCCCATGTCTATGCCCAACCTTACGTGCTCGCCGCGGACAGGCCGCGGTCTGTTCATTGAATTTTCTCGCACTTCTCCTGTCTGCTCCCATCGTCGAACGATGCGGCGCAGCACGGTTATTTCGTCCGTATGGAGATGACGTGCGTCAGGAGCCCTAGGTTATCTTCGGCCCCTCTCCGGTCAACATGATTAACCGCCCCGCGGCGCCGATTCCGGCCTTGACAGCGGATTTCCTCAAGCGTGTTCGAGCCTTGCAGAATGAAAAAAATTTCCGCTTTAAGTTGGCAAATTGAACACGTTCAATAGAGCCGGGATCGGGCTGTCGGAAAATCAACGACTTCCCGCGTGAGCCGAACAAAAATACGGTCAATGTAAAGGCTTGTGCCGAAATTGCGCACCCTGGCGACAGCGCAAAAAGAAACGCCCCGGCGTAGCCGGGGCGTTTCGTCAGATATCCGTCTCCGGAGTGTTTTTCACGCCGAAGTCATGGACTTCACGCGCGCCGAAAGCCGGCTGATCTTTCGGGAGGCGGCGTTCTTGTGAAGCACGCCCTTGCCGGCCGCCCGCATGACCTCGGATTCGGCCTCGCGCAGCGCCTCGCGCGCCTTCGCCTGATCACCGCCGACGATGGCGAGCTCGACCTTTTTCACGAACGTGCGCATGCGCGAGCGGCGCGCCTTGTTGACCGCCGTGCGGCGCGCGATCTTGCGCACCATCTTCTTGGCCGAGCTGGTGTTCGCCATAAGCTTTCGGACGCCTTTCAAACCTGTCTGCGGGAACTGCGCTCAGCAATCCCGGAAAACCACGAGCCGCGGCGTATAGCCGGGCGGACGCCTGCGCGTCAACTGCGCATGCGCGGCGCGCCTCAGCGATGCTTGAAATGCGCCGCGCGCTTGTCGGCGAACGCCGCCATGCCCTCGGTCTGGTCTTCCGTCGCGAATTGCGACTGGAACACCCGCCGCTCAAAGCGCACGCCTTCCGCCAAGCCCATCTCGAAGGCCATGTTGATGGCCTCCTTCGTCATCATGGCGATCGGCAGCGACTTCGCAGCGATCGTCTCGGCGGCCTGCATGGCCTCCTCCATGAGATCGTCGGCGGCCACGACGCGGGAGACGAGGCCGGCGCGTTCGGCCTCCTCGGCGTTCATCATCCGCCCGGTCAGGCAGAGATCCATCGCCTTGGCCTTGCCCACAGCGCGCGGCAGGCGCTGGGTGCCGCCCGCGCCCGGCATGACGCCGAGATTGATCTCCGGCTGGCCGAACTTCGCGGTGTCGGAGGCGATGATGAAGTCGCACATCATGGCGATCTCGCAGCCGCCCCCGAGCGCGTAACCTGAAACCGCAGCGATGATCGGCTTGCGGAAGCGCGCCACGGATTCCCACGTTTTCTCGAAGGGATCGTTGAGATAGAGCCCGACGAAATCACGCCCCTGCAGCTCCTTGATGTCGGCGCCGGCGGCGAACGCCTTGGCCGAACCGGTGAGCACCACGCAGCCGACCTCGTCGTCCGCCTCGAAACGGGCCAGCGCGTCCGTCAGCTCGCGGGTGAGCTCGTCGCAGAGCGCGTTGAGCGCCTTGGGGCGGTCGAGGGTGATCACCCCCACGCGGCCTTCGGTCTTGGTCTGTATCGTCTTGTAGGCCATCGGGCTCTCCAAGGTTTCCGGGTCGGCGGGCGCGGCAGGCTAGCAAGAAATCGGGCGCGCGCCGGATAAAGCGCGCGCCCTCTAGCACATGGCTTGCGCGGCGGTCGACACCTGCGCGCCGCGGGGGTCCGGCTCAGCGGGCCTCGACGGCGTATCCTGCGTCGCGCATCAGCGCCACGACGCCGTATTCCCCGGGCATGTGGCCGGCCCCGACCGCTACGAAGATTCCGCCCTCGCGGGTCTCCATCATCTCGACGAGCTGAGGCGCCCAGTCCGCATTGCGTTCCACGATGAGCGTTTCATAGACCTCAGGCGCGCTGTCGCGCATCTCCGCCACCAGGATGGCGTACAACGCATCGACATCACCGGTCGCCCAGCTGGTGACCATCTCGTCGACCATCGCCGGGGTGCGCTCGATGTCGCGCAGGCCCTGGGCGAAGTATGCGGTCTGAAGCTCCATCGGCATGTCGGCGAAGAAGCGCAGCTGCTGCTCGATCGTTTCAAGATAGGCCTTTTCCATGCCGGCCGTTTCCGCCTCGGCGTTCAGCACGGCCTCGACGCCCGAATTCGGCTCGAAGCCGAGCGCGGCGAACTGCGTCAGCGCAATGGTGAGCGAGGCGAGCCAGGGCTGGAACGGCTCCAACATCTGCGGCGTCATGCCGATGGCGGGCGCGACTTCGGCAAGCAGGGCGTTGGTTTCCTCGTCCAGCAGCGAGCTGAGCGGCGAACCGGGCGCATTGAAGCCGAGCTGAGGGAGAAGCGCCTGCGATTGCTGCTGCGCTTCGGGGCTCAGCGCATCGACCTCGAACACGATCACGCTGGAATCCGCAAGCGCCGCCTCAACCGCTTCGGAGCGCCAGTCCAGGCTCTCCGGCAGAAGGTGGAAGGTGCCGAACAGATACATCGTCGTATCCTCGTCGGTGACCGCCCAGAGCGCCGGATCGCCCTCGACGCCGGAATAGTCCGCCTGCGCGGGAACCGGCGCGGGCTGGGCCTGACCATAGGCGGGCGCAAGAAGGGTCAGTGCGGCGGCCGCCGCGGCGGCGGATTTCAGGACAGCGTGCATGCGGATCTCCTGTGAACGGCGGACGCCGGGTGACGCCCGCCGGAAGAAAACTGACAAGGAAGCTTTACAACGCCGAAACGTCCGGTCAAGCGCCCGCAGATTAAATCCGGTTCAGGATCCGCTTCTTGAGGCGCTTGAACTCCGCGTCGTCGAGATGGCCGGCGTCACGGAGCGCGGCGAGGCGCTCGACCCGCAGAGCCGGGTCCTCCCCGGTGAATTTGGCCGCGTTATACCACGCCAGGGCGATAAACAGTCCGGCGAAGGCGATGGCGGAGGCGATTTCTTCCATCTTGGGTCTCCTTGACGTCTGCGCGGTTCAACGCTGACACGAACCGCAGAAGAACGTCGACCGTCCCGACTGAACAAGGCGCGAGACGACTCCCCCACAGCCTGGCCGCCGGCACGGCTCGCCCTCGCGGCCGTAGACGTCGAAGCGATGCTGGAAATACCCCAGCGCGCCGTCGGCGGCGGCGAAGTCCCGCAATGTGGACCCGCCCGCCTCTATGGCCTCCGCGATCACGGCGCGCACGGCCTGCGCGAGGCGGTCTGCGCGTGCGCCGGGGATCGTTCTCGCAAGCCGGCGCGGACTGATCCGCGCCCGCCAGAGCGCCTCGCAGACATAGATGTTGCCAAGTCCGGCGACGATCGTCTGATCAAGGAGCGCCGCCTTGGCGGGGGTGCGGCGATGGGCCAGCGCCTCGTCCAGATACGCCCCGGAGAAGGCGTTCGACAGCGGTTCCGGTCCGAGGTCTTTCAGGAAAGCCGCCTGCGGCTCGCGATCGGTCGGAAACAGCGTCATGAAACCGAAGCGGCGCGGATCGGAATACCCCACGCGTCCGCCGCCCTCCATCTCGAAGACGACATGCTCATGGGCCGGATCAGCCGCCGGGGCGTAGACGAAGTCCGCCAGGCGTGCGGCCGGAGCCCCCGGCGCCGCCTCGATCGAAAAGCGGCCCGACATGCCCAGATGCATCAGCAGCGTCTCTCCCGAGCCGAGCCGGGCCAGCAGATACTTCGCCCGCCGGTCCAGCCGCTCGATGCGGGTTCCGGTCAGGCGCTCGGCGAAACGGTCGGGGAAGGGAAAGCGCAGATCCGGCCGCCGCACATGTGCGGCGAGAATGCGACGCCCCTCCATGACCGGCGCCAGTCCGCGTCTGACGGTCTCGACTTCGGGAAGCTCCGGCATCACCATGGCCTTAACAAAATCTTAACGTCATCCGCGGCGCCGGGCTTGCAGGCGCGAACGCCGCGCCGGAGCCGCAGGCGCACGGGACACGCGCCGCCGCGCGACGGGAGGGGAGATAGGCCATGGCCGGAAAGCGCGCGAGCTTTCCCGACACCGAAGACGTGTCACGCCTCGTTGCTGCGGCGCTCGGCGATCTGTCCTCGCGCCGCGGCGGTGTCGACGAACCCGGCGACTACATCAAGCGCGACCATCCCTGGACGTCCGATCTCTGCGCGCGTCTCTCCGAACGCCTTGACGAGGCTTTGATCCGAAGCGAACCGGCCGGCGGCGAGCCGCCGCAGCGGCACATCCTGCTGGGACCTGTGCCGGCCCAGGCTGAAAACCGGATGCGCGTGCTGCACGGTCCGGCCCAGCTGTACCCTGTCTCCTGGCGGATCGAGACCGCCGACGGCGCTGCGATGACCGGCCTGCCGCTCGTGGTCGAGACGATCTGGCGCGGGGGCTGGCGCGAGCTGGCCGGGGCGTGCGACCGGCTCTCCATCGCCAACGCGCAGGTGCGCGCCCTGCTCGTGGCGGCGGATCCGGCCTTCGACCTCGGCGGCATGAGCGTGGCGGAAGCCGCCGCCTTCCGCATGAACGCCTTCCTGCGGGCCGGCGAAATCTGCCTGCTGGGATTCTGGGGCGGGCGCGGCTCCTGGCGCGAGACGCCCGGCTTCAGCGTCATGCGCTATGTCGCCGGCGAGACGCAGGCCCGGCCTTATGCAACCGGCTGAACCGCGGCTGGCCAGCTCTGCGGGCGCGCCCTAATCTCCGCATCATGACCGATCCCGCCTCCGACACCGCCAGCTTCGGCTTCGAAGACGTGCCCCGCCACGAGAAGGCCCGCCTCGTGCGCGGCGTCTTCGACCGTTCGGCGCGGCGCTACGATCTCATGAACGACCTCATGAGCCTGGGCGTGCATCGGATCTGGAAGGACATGACGATCTCGCGCGCCAATCCGCAGCCGGGCGAGATGCTGATCGACGTCGCGGGCGGGACGGGCGATCTGGCGCGCGCCTTCCTCGACCGCGCAGAGCATGTGCGCCGGCGCCGCGGCGGCGCGCCCGCCCGCGCTGTCGTCGCCGATATCAACGAACAGATGCTGCGCGCCGGCCTCAAGCGCGGAACCGACACCCGGCTCGGCTGGACGACCGCCGACGCCGAACGCCTGCCGTTTCGTGACGCCGTTGCAGATTGCGTCACCATCGGCTTTGGAATCCGCAACGTCACCGACCGGGCTGCGGCGCTGGCGGAGATGCGGCGCGTCCTGAAACCCGGCGGCCGCTTTTTGTGCCTCGAGTTTTCCCGGCCGGTCACCCGTCCGCTGGCGCAGGCCTATGATCTCTGGTCCTTCCGGGCCATACCCGAGCTGGGCGCCATGATCGCGCGCGACCGCGCCAGCTATCAGTATCTCGTCGAAAGCATCCGCCGTTTCCCGCCCCAGGATGCGTTCGCCGCGGAGCTTCGCGAGGCCGGTTTCGCGAATGTGAAGGCGACCAGCTTCTCGGGCGGAATCGCTGCGCTTCACACCGGATGGCGGGTTTAGACGCCGGTTGGCGGGCGAGAAAGTTATCCTGAAACAGGTGCTTACCGAACCGACTGATCGATCAGTCAGGAGCGCCGCCGGCGAATGGGCCGCGACGGCCAGAACACGCCGACCAGCGCGCCGGCGGCAAGTCCGGCGAGCGCCGCCTCCGCCAGGCCGGACACGGC
>CAZLOV010000102.1:0-8688 GCA_964561235.1 uncultured Caulobacterales bacterium | reverse complement strand
ATGTTCGCGTGCGGCTTCGTACGCTCAAACTTTTCCTTGGCCATTCTTCTTCTCGTTCCTCAACCAGACAGGGCCCGGCCCCGGGGACAGGCGGATGGACAGTACGGGCGCGACGCCCGGAGGGTTCGAGCGCGCGACATACACGCGCGTTCAGCGAAATGGCAAGCCTTCTCGGGGCTCTGGGCTCAGGCGGTTGCAGCCGCGTGTGCGCTCGCCCACGCCCACTGGAAGTTATACCCGCCGAGCCAGCCGGTGACGTCGACGCATTCGCCGATGAAAAAGAGCCCCGGAACATGCCGGCTTTCCATGGTGCGCGAGGACAGCCCGGCGGTGTCGATCCCGCCCGCCGTCACTTCCGCGGTGCGCCAGCCCTCGGTGCCTGCCGGCCGCAGCCGCCAGGCTGAAAGCCGCGCGGCGGCGTCCGACAGCGCGGCATGGGAGGCGTCGGCGAGCCGCTCGATCCGCGGCAGAAGACCCGCCTCCGCGAGCATGTCCGCCAGACGCCGGGGAAAAACCGCCTCGAGCGCGCCGGCGAGGCTCTTCATCGGGTGCTGCGCCTTGAGCGCCCTGAGCAGCGCCGCCCCGTCCGCGCCGGCGAAGAGATCAACCTCCACCGCCTCGCCCTCGCGCCAGTAACTCGAGACCTGCAGCATCGCCGGACCGGACAGGCCACGATGGGTGAACAGCATCGCCTCGCCGAACGCCGCCCCGCCTGCGGCTGCATGCACGGCGTGTGCAACTCCGGATATGCCGGAAAAGCGTTCCTTCCAGGAGCCCTCGAACACGAACGGCACGAGCGCAGGCCTCGGCGGCACGATCCGATGGCCGAACCGCTCCGCCAGCTCGTAGGCGAAGCCCGTCGCGCCCATTTTCGGGATCGAAAGCCCGCCGGTGGCGATCACCAGCCGCTTGGCCTCGACCGCGCCCGCCGGCGTCGCCGCCCGGAAGCCTTCCGGGGATTTCTTCACACCGGTTACCGGCGTCGACAGCTGCAGACAACCGCCTGCGGCGGCGAGCTCGTCGAGCAGCATCGTGATGACCGCGCCCGATTTCTGGTCGCAGAACAGCTGGCCGAGCGTCTTTTCATGCCAGCTCAGCCCGTGGCGGCCCATCAGATCGAGGAAGTCCTGCGGCGAATAGCGCGCGAGCGCGGATTTGGCGAAATGCGGGTTCTCCGAAATGAAGCGGGCGGGCTCGGTCTCGAGATTGGTGAAATTGCAGCGCCCGCCCCCGGAAATGCGGACCTTTTCGGCGGGCTTGGCGGCGTGGTCGATCACGCAGACGCTCAAGCCCCGGCGTCCGGCGATCCCGCCATAGAACAGCCCGGCGGCGCCGGCGCCGATGACGAGCGCGTCAACGCGCGAAGGCATGGTGTCGGTCATCTCGGGCTCAAGGGTTCGATCAGGCGGCGGAAACCGGACGCGTATCCGATAGCACGCCGCCCGGCATCAAAATGGTCTGATATCCAAGGTCCATGGCCGCCCGCAGCACGGCGGCGGGGGCGGGCCTGAGGCGGCGTTTCCACGCGACAAAACAGCGGCGGCCGGTTTCCGCTTGTCGCCCGCTGTCCTACAAGCACAGGCGATCAAGCAGGCCCCGACCTCATGCGCGTAGAAACCGTTGTTGATTTTCAGCGCCTTCTTGAGATGGAGGTTGACTGGGACGAGCTGTACCAGAGCGACCCCCATGCCAATGTCTATCTTTCTTCCCGGTTCATTTCGTCGATTGCGTCCAGAGCTGTCGGGCGATTTCGCGTACTTGCCGCCTGGTCTCCGGACAATCGCCTCATCGGCGTCTTGCCGCTGCTGGTGACGACGCGATGGAGCAAGCCGGAGACGCGCCTCCACAACGTTCTTGAAATGCTGGGGCATGTCTTCGACGCGGATTACACGGGCATACTCTGCGACCCGGCGCATGAACAGGCGGTCTGCGCAGCCTTTGCGGGCCAGATCAGGGAAACGCCGTTCGCCCGGATCGTGCTAAGCTATTTCAGCGGGCCGCAAAGCCGGCTCGAGGCGTTCACACGTGATTTCGATCCGCAAGTCTTCGCGGCGCGGCCCGTGGAGCGCACGATCAATGATGGGCGGACGAACAATCTGCGCTGTCCCGCAATCGATCTGCCTTCCGCCTTTGCCGATTATCTCGACAGTCTAAGCGCCGGGTCGCGCCAGAAACTGCGGCGCCTGCTGCGGCGTCTGGACGGTGACGAGGGCCTGCGCATCACCCGGTCGCGGCCGGAGACCTACAAGCAGGATGCGGCGATCCTCTCCGAGCTCTGGTTTCTTCAGTACGCCGGGCGCAAAGGGCAGAAACGCGCGAGCAAGATCGCCAAGCAGTTCCGGGATGTCGTCATGATCGGGCTGGCGAGCGGGATGGCTCAGCTGTTCATTCTCTGGCGCGCGGGACGTCCCGTCGCCGTCCACGCCTATTACATCGACCCGGTGAAGCGCCATGCCCTCTTCCATGTCGGCGCGAGAGACGAGCGCGTCCAGGACCTCGCCGCAGGGCTATTGCTCCACGCTCACTGCATCCGCTGGTCCATCGCCAACGGGCTTGAACGCTACGATTTCACACTGGGCGACGAGCCGTACAAGTACAGCTTCGGCGCCGTCGATCGCGAAATATTCGCCGTCGAGATCGCAACCCGGTCCGGTCTGAACATGACCGGGCGCCTCGACCCGGCCTGCCGGGACGACGTCCTGGAGCTTATTCGCCGTTACCTCGCCCGCGGACGGAATGAAGACGCCCGCATCGCAGCGCGCCAGGCGCTGGAGACATGGCCTGAGCTCGACGCCGAAGGGGATGTTGAGCGCTTGATCGCCCGACTGCCTCAAGACGCCGGACGCAGCTGAGCCGTGCCTGCGCACCCAAAAAAGAAAGGCGGCGCTCGCGAAGAGCGCCGCCAGGTCCACAGCAGGGATCTTTCGCCAACTAGAACTCGGCGGAAACCGAGAAGCGGAAATTGCGGCCGCGAAGCGGCACCGTGTCCTTGCGGAACGAGGCGTGCACGCGCGCGTCCTCGTCGGTGAGGTTTGTCGCCGCCATGCGCAGCGTCACCGGGCTGTCGGGACCGAACGGCCGGTAGCTCGCATACAGATTGAGCAACTGGTAGCCGTCGGTCGGCAGCTCGAACTCGGCGGTGTTGTCCTGCTCGGAGACGCTCTCAACCTCAAACCGGACATCGCCGTAGGCATGCTGCGCTTCGAGCCCGACCACGGCCGAGAACGGCGGAATGCGCGGCAAATCCTTATCGACCCCGCCCGAGCGGGTCGCGCGGACATAGTCGAGCCCGACATCGCCATGGATGTGCACGGCGCCGGCCCGGAACAGCTCGGCCTGAGCCTCGGCTTCGAACCCGCGGAAGTCTGCATCATCGGCGAGGAATACGAAGACCGGCAAATCGTCTTCTTCTTCGCCTGTCTCGTCGAGGATGATGAAATCGTCGTAGGACGTATAGAAGGCGCTGACGGACACGCGCAGGCGTTCCGTCGTGTAGCGCGCTGTGCCCTCGATGCCGGTCGCCACTTCTTCATCAAGCTCGCTGTCGCCGATTTCAAACGCGTTGGTCGCCAGGTGCGGCCCGTCCGCGAAAAGCTCGGTCGTTGAAGGCGCGCGCTCGGTGCGGAACAGGTTCACGCCGAGAAACACCTCTTCGGTCGCCTGGGCCCCGATACCGCCGGAGACCGAGAAGCTGTTGAAATCGCGCGTTATGCGCGCAACGGTGTTTTCGTGGTTGGTGCGTTCATAGCGGCCGCCGAAATCGAGCCGCCAAGGCCCGGTCGAGTACTCGCGCAGCGCAAACACGCCGAACTGCGTCGTATCCGTCGGCGGAATGAAGGCTTCATCCCCGATGGCGGAGAAGTCGGACACCCGGAACTGAACGCCCTGAGCGCCGCGGAGACGCCCGTCGGTGAACTCGCGCGGGCGGTTCACCAGCTCCAGACGGCCTTCCCATCCTTCATTGGTGAAAACGGTGCCGGGCTCGCCCGGCGCCTCGAACTCCGTATGCTCATAATCGGCGTATCCAAGGCGCGCCTTGACGGTCTCAAGCCATCCGTCGAGCTGATACTCGGCTGCAAGGTCGATACGGCGCTGTTCGAGGTCGATGAACGCATCGCCCTCTTCCTCTTCTTCGCCCTCTTCCTCCTCCTCGTCTTCTTCCTTCTTCTTCTTGCCGCCAGCCAGACCGTATTCGCTGTCGATCAGCGTGGTGGAGAGACCGAAGTATCCGCGCTCGGTGATCCAGGACAGACCTGCCGAACCCCCGCTGGTCTCGAAGAAGGAATTCGGAAGCGTGCCGAACGCTTCTTCCTCTTCTTCCTCCTCCGTCTCGCCGGACTCAGCTTCCTCCGCTTCTTCTTCGGCGCGGAAAATGGCCGACTCTGCAAAGCCCGGAATGTCGTAATCGTCGCCTTCGCGATAGAACCCGTCGGCATGCAGGACCAGCGAGCCGCCCCCGAGCCTCGCGAGCTCGAAGTCCGCCGCCGCGGATCCGTCAAATCCCTCGTCCGCGGTGGAGGCCCCGAAGGTCGCCGACGCGTCAAAGCCGTCTTCCGGAACCTCGGTGGGGATGCGCCCGGAGATGACGTTCACCACGCCGCCCGCAGCGGACGATCCGTAAAGCAGCTTCGCAGACCCCCGGACGATTTCCACCCGCTCGGCCGAGGCCGGATCAATCGAGACCGCATGGTCAGGGCTCGCCACGCTCGCGTCGATCGCGCCGATGCCGTTGTCGAGCACGCGCACGCGGTCATCCCCGAGGCCCCGGATGATCGGCCGGCTGGCGGCCGGGCCGAAAAACGTCGTGGAAATGCCCGGTTCGCGCGAGATCGTCTCGGCGACAGTCGTTTCGAAGTATCGCGCAAGCTCTTCAGTGCTGACCACCGAGGTCCCGACCAGCGTTTCATCAACTGTGACGAGGATCGGGGAGGCTGTGACAATGATCACGTCGCCGACATCGTCCGGTTCCTGCGTGACCGGCTGGGCATGCGCGGCCTGTGCAAAGACAAGTGTCGCGGCCGAGGCGGATAGAAGCGCGGTGCTCTTCAGGCTCATTGAATGTCCCTACTTTTTACTTCCGGGTGACACGAGCGGGCATGGCTCGCAGATCGCGTGAACTCAGGCCCTCCGGACAGCGGCGATGCAACGGACCGGCCCTGTGGCGGCGTTGAACCGTCGCTTCGTTCCTTCGGCGTCTGACGTTTGAGCCAACCAACGTTATAACATAACTCCGCGCAACCGCTTTCGTGCAGCGCCGGGTCGTTCACAGCGCCCTAACGTGCGTTCGCCGCAGAGATGTCGCGCTCGCGCAACAGTATTGAAGCGCGGACAAAGCAGGCGGAACGCCTTGTCCAGGCGACTGCCGCGCCATGGCTTTTGGCGCGCCGGTGATCGCATGCGGCGATCCGAAGTCGAACAATGCGTTGCACGGCGTGGCGCTGACGGGCTCAAGGCGGAAACGGCCCTTTCCCGCCATAGGGCCGTCCGCATGCGGCGGGCCTGCGGCCCTTTGGCGGCGTCAACCGGTTGTCGCAAACCATCGTTAGCAAGGGTGCCCGTGTCTGTTTGATCAGGAAGGAAGGCCTTCATGAACCGTCTCGCACTCCTGGCCGCGATCCCGTGCCTGCTCGGAACCGCGCCCGCCGCAGCGCAAACCGGCGACGTCATCTTCTTCCACCCGGACGGGGCTTCCGCGGCGCACTGGGCGGCCGCGCGCATGATCGAGCAGGGCCCGGACGGTTCGCTCAACTGGGACCGGCTGCCGGCGATCGGCGTCTACACCGGGCATACGGCTGACAGCCTGACGAGTTCCTCCCATGGCGGCGCCACGATCCACGCCTACGGCGTCAAGGTCGTGCGCGACAGTTTCGGAATGAACGGCCGGGAGCCGGTCATCGCGGCGTCCGGGCGCGCGATGTCGATCATGGAGGAAGCCCAGGCCGCCGGCCGCGCCATCGGCGTCGTGCAGACCGGCCATCTCGCCGAGCCCGGCACGGCCGTCTTCCTAGCGTCGGTGGAACAGCGCAACATGCGTGAGGCCATCGCGCTTCAGGTGATGCAGTCGGGCGCCGAGGTGATCATGGGCGGCGGCGAACGCCTGCTGCGTCCGGCCGGGGCTCAGGGCGTGCACGGCGAAGGCGGCCGGTCGGACGGACGCGACCTCATCGCGGAGGCCGAGACGGCGGGCTACACGGTCGTTTACGACGCCGAGCAACTGGCCGCGCTTGATCTGGCGAATGTTGAGAAGCTTCTGGGCGTGTTCGCCTGGGAAGACACCTACAGCGCGCAGAGCGAGGAAGAAAACGCAGAAGCGGAGCGGCCGAACTATGACGCGGCCGCGCCTTCAGTGGCGGCCATGTCGCAAGCGGCGCTGGCCGTTCTCTCGAGGGATCCGGAGGGCTTCTTCCTTGTGGTCGAGGAAGAAGGCACCGACAATTTCGCCAACAGCAACAACGCCCAAGGGACGATCGAGGCGCTGCTCCGCGCGGATGAGGCCGTCGGGGTCTTCCGCGAGCATGTGGCGGCCAACCCCGATACGCTGTTCATCATGGCTGCGGACTCCGACGCCGGCGGCATGTCCGTGGTCGGTCCGTCGGCGGCGGAGATGCTCGCGGTTGCGCCGCTGGGCGATCTGCCCGCCACGATGCGCAACGGCTCCGCGCTGGACGGCGTTGCGGGAACCGGCACGCGGCCTTTCGAGAGCGCGCCCGACGCGGAAGGCGTCACGCATCGGTTCGGCGTATCCTGGTCGGGCTATGCCGACGTATCCGGCGGCATTCTGGTCAGGGCCGAGGGGCTGAACGCCGAGCGCGTAAGCCCGCTGATGGCCAACACGGATGTATACGCGCTGATGTACGAGACGCTGTTCGGTCAGGCGCCCGGCGAAGAGGCTGCAGCCGAGTAATTCCGTCAGGCCTCGCCGTTTCAGCGCGGGCAGTCCGTCGGGGATGCATCACGCCCGCCCGCAAAATCGCGGGCGGGCGCGATGCCTTAAGCGCAGACGCTTTGACTAGAAGCTGTAGCGCACGCCCACTTCGATGACGTTCTGGCTGTTCTCGATATCGGCCGTCGCCGGGACAAGCGAGACGTCCACGCTTACGTCCTGCGTCGCGCGGTAGCGATAGCCGGCGAAAAGCTCGGTTTTCGCCGACACGTCATAGGCTCCGCCGAGCATCAGCTGGTAGAAAAACACCGTCTCGTCGCCATCGAGGATCGGCGTCGCAGAGGGGGCGTACTCCACGTCGACCTGAGCAAAGCCGACGCCGCCGCCGGCGTAGACGGAAAACGGCGCGTCGGGGAACTCGAAGTCGTAGAAGCCGTTCGCAGCAAAGGCGAGATTGGTGATGTCGCCCTGCCCGTCGGCCACGAGGTCGCCGACCGTGATTCCCAGCGGCGACGCCCCGGTGATCAGAACCGCAGCGTCAGCCGCATCCAGCGCCGCGCCGCCCGCATTGACGCCCAGATGCGTGTCGACGTCGTTGCGCGCATAGGAAATCTCGCCTTCAAGCCGGAACTGATCGAAACGCCAGCCATAGGCGGCCGCCGCGAAGAGCCCGCCGTCGAACTCCGTCGTCCAGCCGAGACTCGTGCCGGAAGGCAGGACGGTCCCCGGCGGCACCGCAACGCCGTCACCGGTCGAGAAATCCGAGACGAACGCGCCGGAATTGCCGCTGTCGTTCTGCAAGGCGTAGCCGAGCGAGCCGGAGATATAGGGGCCGCTGTCCTGAGCGGCGGCGGCGCTTGAGGCGATCAAGGCCGCAAGCGGGGTCAGTACGAAACGGGCGCGCATGAGAACCTCCATGAATGACGCCTCCTGGTATGCGCTATCGTATATGCAATACACGATATAAACAGCAAGACCGCATCTCGAATTTTCCGCGGATCGGGCTAGAACGCAGGAAATACACCGCCGTCGGCCTCAGGTCCGGCGCGAGGAGCCTCATCATGACCCGGACACCGACCCCCGCTTCCGTTCAGGCCGTGGCGCAAAGCACAGACGCCGCGAGCGAGCGCACGGCGGCGCGCCGCCTTGAACTGCTTGAGCGCCTCACCGCCGCAGCGCTGGACATAGGCGACCGCCCCACAAGCTTGCGGCAGTTCGCCATACGCGCCGGCGTATCGGAGCCAACGCTCAGGCATTTCTTTTCCGACCGGCAAGGCGTGGTGGTCGCCATTCTCGAACATCTCGCCGCCCAGGCCTCGGGATGGCTCGCGCGCATGTCCGAGCCGGTCGACAATCCGGCCGAAGGTCTGAATGCGTTCGCCAGCGCGGCGCAAAACGACGATGTCGCGGATCTGTTCACCCGCGCGCACAGCTTCGCGCTTGTCGAAGCCATCCATGACCCGGTTGTCGCGCGCGCCTATCGCCGCACCATGATCGATCCAAGCCTGGCGGCGATCGAACGCCGGATCGGCGGCGCAAAGCCGCCGGCCTTCGCCTTCTACGCCTCGATGCTGCTTGCAATCCTTCACCAGGGACCGCTGGGCGGCGCGGCGGAAGCCCCTCTCGACACCTCCGCATTGCTCGCCGACCTCGCCCAGAGGCTCACCCGGCCGGAGCAACCGGACTAGCGGCGGCGGATAAAGGCAGCCCTTCCAACACGCATGCGCAAACGTGAGCCGCCGGCTCAACGCGCTCCCGACAACCAGCTAATTCGGATCAGTTGGAGCGGGCGGCGGGAATCGAAC
>CAZLOV010000101.1:0-8964 GCA_964561235.1 uncultured Caulobacterales bacterium | reverse complement strand
GCCGGCGAGCACGATCACGTCGGCCACGCTCGCGCCGGTCTCGGCCGCGATCGGTTCGAGCGCGGCGAGAACGCGGGCGAGGCGCGCGGGCTCGTTGCCCGCCCAGTCCTTCTGCGGCGCGAGGCGGATGCGCGCGCCGTTGGCGCCGCCGCGCTTGTCGCTGTCGCGATAGGTCGCCGCGGAGGCCCAGGCGGTCTTCACCAGCTGCGGGATGGAGAGACCGCTTTCGAGGATGGTCTTCTTCAGGGCGTCGATGTCGGCGCTGTCGATCAGGGGATGATCGACGGCGGGAACCGGGTCCTGCCAGATCAGCGCTTCGGAGGGGACTTCCGGTCCGACATAACGCGCGATCGGCCCCATGTCGCGATGGGTGAGCTTGAACCAGGCGCGCGCAAACGCGTCGGCGAACTCGTCCGGATTGGCGTGGAAACGCCGCGAGATCTTCTCGTATTCCGGATCGAAGCGCAGGGCGAGATCGGCGGTCGTCATGATCGGGGCATGACGCTTGGACGGGTCGTGCGCGTCCGGCACGAGCGTCTTCGCCTCAGGATCCTTGGGAACCCACTGATGCGCCCCGGCCGGGCTCTTGGTGAGCTCCCACTCATAGCCGAAGAGCATGTCGAAATAGCTCATGTCCCACTGGGTCGGCGTGGGCGTCCAGGCGCCCTCGATGCCCGAGGTGATCGCATCGCCCGCCTTGCCGGCGCCGAAGCTGTTCTTCCAGCCGAAGCCCATCTCGTGCATGGCGGCGCCTTCCGGCTCCGGCCCGACGAACGCAGCCGGATCGGCGGCGCCGTGGCACTTGCCGAAGGTGTGTCCGCCGGCGACCAGCGCGACGGTCTCGTAGTCGTTCATCGCCATGCGCGCGAAGGTGTCGCGGATGTCATAGGCCGACTTGACCGGATCAGGATTGCCGTTCGGGCCTTCGGGGTTGACGTAGATCAACCCCATCTGCACCGCGCCCAGCGGGTTGGCGAGTTCCCGCTCGCCTGAATAGCGCTCGTCGCCGAGCCACTCGGTTTCCGGGCCCCAGTAGGTGTCGCCCTCCGGCTCGTAGATGTCCGGACGCCCGCCGCCGAAGCCGAAGGTTTTGAAGCCCATCGATTCCAGCGCGACATTGCCCGCGAGAATGAACAGGTCCGCCCAGGACAGCTTGGCGCCGTATTTCTGCTTGATCGGCCAGAGCAGGCGGCGCGCCTTGTCCAGATTGCCGTTGTCCGGCCAGGAATTGAGCGGCGCGAAGCGCTGGTTGCCGGTCGCCCCGCCGCCGCGGCCGTCCTGGATGCGGTAGGTGCCCGCAGCGTGCCAGGCCATGCGGATGAAGAGGGGGCCGTAATGGCCATAGTCCGCCGGCCACCAGTCCTGACTGTCGGTCATCAGCGCGTGCAGATCGCGCTTGAGGCCGTCATAGTCGATGCCCTTGAAGGCTTCCGGATAGTTGAAGCCTTCGCCCATCGGATCGGCGACGGCCGGGTTCTGATGCAGGATCTTCAGGTTGAGCTGATTGGGCCACCAGTCTGCATTGGACAGGGCGCCGGCGGCAGTGTGCCGCTGCTGGGCGCCGAGAAACGGGCATTTGCTTGCGTCGTCCATCGTCTCCTCCGATCGGTCTTGAGCGCATGAGGGGGTCCCGCAAGGCGGGATGCGCGCTCAGGATGTCCGCACCAGAGGCATCGGTCCAATCATTTCTTTTACAGATTCCGATAGATTTATTCTTTGACGCAGCGCGTCATCGTCCCACGCCGGAACAGCGCCGGCGCAACACGAAGCGCATGGAACGGCGGACAAGCCGTACGCTCGAAACGATGCCCGATCCCGAAGCGGCGCCAAAGGGCGCTATTCGCCGGCGAGCTTCTGTGCGGCGCGCGCTTCCTTGATGAGCGCCTCGACGCGATCGGCCAGAGGATCACGCTGCTCGTGGACGAAATCGCCGTGCGACCGGGCCAGCACCGTGGAGGAAAGATCCGGCGCCGCCTCGAGGAAGGCTGAAAGCGGCTCGGGCGGCGCGAGCAGCACAAGCCGGTCGAACGCCTGGCGCTTGCCCTCCACGTGGCTGGCGAGGTCATGGACGAAATCGGCCTCGCCGCGATCATGGTCGTCGGGCGCCGAGACCGTAACATGCCCGCCCGACGGCGTATTGAAGCGCCCGGGCGCATCGCGGCCCTGCTCGTGGGACGGCGGATTGTCGTCGACATCGTGTTCGACCGGGACGAGCCGGTCCTCGCCGTCCTCCGGATGGCCGACGCGGAGAATGCGCGACCGTCCGCCGTCGAACACCACCACCCAGATCCGCTCGTTCGCATGACTGCGCATGAGCAATCCTCCTCTCAATTACCACAATAACAATATGGACATTAAGGGCGGGCGCTCCAACCGTTTCGTGCGCGGAGGCCGCGGGGATCAGGCCGCCGCTTCGCCCGCAGGAAGGCGCTCGGCGAGATAGCCGAGACAGTCCGCCCGGATCGCCGCCTCATTGGTTGTGAGCATCATCGGCGTAAGCGCGTCCGCCATTACGAGACGGTCGTTCTCGCGCCGGAAACAGGAGGCGGTCACGTCGCGTCCCGCCTCATCGACCACCCGCAGCGGCGTGCCCGGTCCGCGCAGGCGCGCAAAAGTCGAGCCCGCCGGCCGCTCGAAGAAGTTCCACTTCTCCAGATTGGGCGGCAGCTCCAGCGCGCCGTCGCCGCCGCTGGAAAACGCAATGCCGGCCGCGGGGTCGACCTCGATGCGGCCGCGCGCGCTGAACAGCGCCATCTTGCGGTCGGCCGCTCCGCGCCAGTGCTCGATATGAAGCGCGGCGAGAACGAACTCGAAAGCCGCGCGTTCATTGGCGTCGACGCCGGACTGGCCGCATTCCGCCGTGACGGCGGGGCAGAACGCGGAGAACGCTTCACTGAGCGTGCCGGGCGGATTGTGCGTCAGCACGGACTGCGGCGCGAACAGGCTCGCCAGTTGAAGATCCTCTGACCGGTCATGGTGGACCAGAGTGTAGTGCGGATTGGCGCCGGTATTGTTGTGCAGATCGATGGCTGCGAAGGGCGCAGCCTCGCGCGCCGCCTCGAGCACGCGCGCGGCCAGGTCGTGCTCGGCGAAGGCGCCGGGCCGCCAGATGCGGTTATAGTCCGGCCGGCCGGGACACATGCGCAATCCGGCCTCCGCAGCCCGGACATTGCCGATGAAGATCAGCATCGAGCGTGGCAGCGGATGATGCGCCAGCCAGGCCTGAAGCTGCTTGAGCGCCTCCCAGCCCACCGTTTCGTTGCCGTGGACGAGCACGGACAGAAAAAGCGGCGCCGCGCGGCGCCCCTTGAGCCGCACGAGCGTGCTTTCAGGAAACAGGGCGCGCGCGTCTCGCGCAGCCGTGCGCGCAAGCCCGCCGGGAAGTGCGTCGCGGATATCGAGCCGCAGCGTCAGATCGTCCATTCGCACACCGGCCGTCCGCCGTTCTGGTTTTCAAGATAGGCCGCCACCAGCGCCTGAAAGTCGCGGCCGTGGCAATTCACAAAGGCGCGCTGCCAGGCTGCGCCGTTAAGCCCGGTCTTTGCGCGCCCCTGCACCGGGGCCAGGAGCGCATCGGCCTCGGCGCGGGGAACCCCGGCGCTCTCCAGCCCGTCGCGCGCATCCGGGACCAGCCGGTCGTGGATGAGGCGTTGCACGTCTTCGCTCTCGCCGCCGATCCAGGTCACCCGCGCGCCAAGCCCGCGCCGCGCGCAGGCGTAGAAATTCTCCCGCGCGGTTGAAAACGCCATGCGGTGTTCCGGCGGCTCGGGCAGGCGGGCGAGGTGCAGTGTCAGACCGGTGAAGAAGGCGGCGTTGGCCGCCATGTCTGCAGGCGTCGGACCGGCGGGCGTCACCCGGTTCTCGATGCGCAGATGCGGACGGCCCGTCAGATCGCCGCCGATAATGGGCCGGTTCCAGCGCCAGAGCGTTCCGTTCTGAAGCTTGAGATGGCGCAGCCGCTCCGGCGGCGCGTCCTCGATGAGCGGCAGCAAGGGCGCATGTCCGTCGAGGTTCTCCAGGAACAGCTCCATGAGGCTCTTGCGCATCCAGCCCGCGCCGAAGCCGACGCGCCCGACCGGCGTTCCGCCCAGCGCGCGGAAGCTCTCGACCCCGATCGCCTGTTCGAAGGCGGGAATGCGTGTTTCCTCCCAGAGCCTGCGGCCGTAGAGAAACGGCGAATTCGCCGAAATCGCCGTCACGGGCGCGGAGGCGATCTGGGCTGCGTTGTACACCCGCGCCTCTTCGCCCGGATTGACCGTCAGATGGGTCTGCAGCGAAGTGCAGGCCGCCTCGATCATCAGATGGTTCTGGACGAGCGCCAGCTCCTCCCGGCGGGCGATCCCGATCGTGGTCGGCTTGCCGCGAACCGCCATCACACGCTCGTTGAGCGCGGCGTAGCGGTGCGTGGGCGTCATCGTCTCCAGCGAGAGCATGTCGTGGGTCAGCGTCGGCGGGATGCCGATCATGAGCGGGGCGAGCCCGAGCGCCTCGGCGCTTTCGCGGCAGCGGCCCCACAGCGCCTCGATCTGGCCGCAGATGGCGGGAAACCCGCCCGGCAGCGGCGCAGGGTCGAGATTGAGCTCGAAATTGAACGCGGCGAGCTCCGTCGTCGCCAGCGGTTCAGCGAGCGCGTCGAGAAAGGCGAGATTTTCAGGCGCGGGCCGCTGGTCCCTGTCGGTCAGCCAGGCCTCGACTTCGGCGCCGACCATGGGCGGATCGAAGCGCTCGAAACGGTCCTCGCGGAAGGCGCGCGCGAGGAGGCGCGTCTCGTCGCGCAATCGCTCCAGAAACGCCCGCTCGTCCACATATTCGCGATGCGCGAGCTCCTGACCCATGGCGCGGCTCCGCTTTTGACGCGCCAGCCTAGCAAAGCCCGGCGCGAAACAGGCGCGGCCCGTCGCCGCGGATCAGTCGAACACCCGGTCGGCGTAAGCGTCGCGCAAGGCGCGCTTGAGGATCTTGCCGTTGGGATTGCGCGGCAGCGCATCGACGAACTCGACGGCGGCGACCCGTTGGCGGCGGCCCAGCCGCTCGTCCGACCAGGCCTTGATCGCCTCCGGGGCGACCGCTGCGCCCGGACGCGGCACGACAAGCGCGAGCGGGGTTTCGCCCCAGCGCCGGCTCTGCGCCGCGATGACGGCGGTTTCGGCGATTTCCGGGTGCTCGGCGAAGACCGCCTCGATGTCCTGCGGGTAGAGATTCTGGCCGCCAGACAGGATCATGTCCTTCTTGCGGTCGACGATGGAGAGAAAGCCTTCCTCGTCGACCTTTCCGATATCGCCGGTTTTCAGCCAGACCGCGCCGTCGGGCGCGATCCAGCGCGCCTCTTCATCCGCATCCGGACGGTTCAGATAGCCCGGCATCACGATCCGTCCGGTCGCCGCGATCTCGCCGGCCTCGCCTGCGGGCAGTTCGCGGCCCTCATCGTCGAGAATGCGCAGATCCGTGCCCGGCAGCGGCTTTCCGACCGAAGCCAGCCGCCCGGCTGCGTCTTCCGGGTCGAGCGTCGTGATGACGCCCTCGGTCAGGCCGTAGAGTTCGATCACCCTGGGCCCCAGCCGCTCGAACAGGCGCTGCTTCAGACCGGCGTGAAGCGGCGACCCGCAGCTCATCAGCGCGCGCACGCAGGCGGCGTCCGCGCCGTCGTCGGCCTCGAGAATGCGGGCGTACTGGACGGGCGCCATGGAGGCGTTGGTGATCCGCTCCTCCGCCAGCAGGCGCCAGAATCGCGCCGGCTCGAAGCGGTCCTCGATCACCAGCGTTCCGCCCGCCATGACGGTGCACAGCAGGCTGACCCACGAAATATTGGAGTACATTCCGATATTGATCAGCGTCCGGCAGCCGCCGTGATAGCGCAGCGCGATGCAGAGATCCGACGCCCAGTCCTTCCGCCCCTGGTGAGTATGAACAATCCCCTTGGGCCGGCCGGTCGTGCCGGACGAATAGATGATGTTCAAAACGGCGTCCGGCTCGATCCGCACCGCCGGGCGGTCCGCGTCTGCGCATTGCAGGAAGGCCTCGTAATCCGCCCAGCCGGACCTGGCCTCAGGCGCGATGCGCAGCAGGTCCGCGCAGGCTTGCGACAGGGCGGGCGAGGTCTCGATGCGCGCGGCCTGATCCGGCGTGGCGAAAACCGCCTTCGCCCCGCTGTCGCCGATCATCCGCGCCAGCGCGGCGTCATCCACGGTCAGATTGAGCGGGGCGCTGGCGATCCCCGCCTTCGTCAAACCAAGCAGGATCTCCAGCATGGGCCGGCCGTTGCCCGTCATCACCGCCGCGCAGTCGCCGGGCGCAAGCCCGGCGCGGAGCAACGCGTTGGCGAGACGGTTCAGCCGTGCATCAAGTTCGCCCCAGCAGAGGCGGTCGCCGTTCTGGAAGACCGCCGCCTCCTGCCGCGCGCGCCAGCGGGCGTTGAGCGACAGGATGTCGGGCAGGAGCGGCTGGGTCTGGGTGAACCCGGCCATCGCAGACAGCCTATTCGTAACCGCCGAACGAGCCCGCCGGCCCCGGGAACACCACCGGGGTCTCGGAACCGTCCGGCGCGACCGCGGAGACGCCGAAATAGAAGTTGTCGATCACGAGGTTTTCCAGCGTGAACTCGGTGACGTCGCCGACATAGCGGCTATGGGTCCATTGCGGCGCGTCCGTCAGGCGCCACCAGACGCGGTAGCCCATGAGGTTTTCCGCCTGCCGGCCCTCCGGGCGCGACCAGGAAAGCGTTGTGGAGGGCTGCACCGCGCCCTCGACGCGTACATCCGCCGGGATGGGCGGCGCGCCCGCGAGCAGGGCGAGGGCGGCGACGTTCAGGCTGGTGAGCTTGGCGGCGTAGTCGAAGTCGACATACTCGATGGTGTCACCGAAATGCCGCCCGTCCTCGTTGCGCAGGTCCTGATGCTGGCGGTCATAGTGTTCGTGCGCCTCCATGATGCGCACGCCGGGCATGCCGACCTCGTTGAACGGACGGTGGTCGCCGCCGCGACCGAAGCGGTCGAGCCGGTAAATCATCATGACGTCGAGATTGCGGATGTACTGATCCGCTATCCGGTCGACGAAGCGGGCGAGATTGCGCGACGGGCTGTCGACTTCACCCCCTGTGAACCGCCGTATGCGCGCCTCCTCCGGCGTCTCCGTCGCCCGCGTGCCTTCGGAAAAGACGCGCGCGACGGTGTTGTCGATCACCCCGTCGATGCCGGCGATATTGCCGATCATGTCGTTGTTGAGCACGCCTTTCACGCGCCAGCCCTGCTCGAGCGCGTAATCCGCAACGATGCGCGCGCCATACAGGCCCTGCTCCTCGCCAGTGAGCGGCGCATAGACGATGGTGCCGGCGAACTCATGCTGCGAGAGCACCCGCGCCGCCTCGATCACGCCGGCGACGCCGGAGGCGTCGTCATTGGCGCCGGGCGCTTCAATCTCGGCGTCCATGACGTCGGAGGCGCGGCTGTCGAGATGCGCGGGCATGATGAAGACGCGGTCCGGATCGAGCGTTCCGCGCTGGATCGCGATCACGGAGACGACCTCTGTAGGCTCTGGAATGCGGCGCTCACCCTCGATGGTCCGGGAGACATAGCGCACGTCGAGACAGCCGCCGCATGCTTCGGAGATGCGCTCGAACTCGGAAAACACCCAGCGGCGCGCCGCGCCGACGCCGCGCGTCTCGCTTTGGGTGTCCGAAAGCGTATGTCGCGTGCCGAAGCTCACCAGCGTCTGAAGATCGCGCTCGATCCGCTCGGCGGAGACGGACGCGACGTAATCGTGCACGGCCAGCACTTCAGAGGGCGGCGCGGTTTCCTGCGCGGCGGCGGCGGCTGTGAGCCCGGCTGCAGCGGCAAGGCTGGCGGTGATGCGCATGATGTCTCTCCCCGGTGTTTGTGCTTGTAGAGCGGAAGGCTAGCCCCGGTCAGCGGGCTCCGCTAGAGGCGGCCGCAAACGCAACCGGCCGGAGCCCAGGGGGCTCCGGCCGGTGCTGGCGGACCCTGTCGCCCGGCCTTAGCCGGCGGCGCGGGTGAGCAAGCCGGCGAGGGAGGCGAGCCGCTCGGCGTCTCGGCCCTCGATCGTCCCGGAAAGCGCGTCGAGATCGGCTGCGATCCGGCGCATGTCGCGTGCGCGCGCCTCGCCTGACGCCCAGGCGTCAACGGTCGCGCGCGCCTCGTCGATCATGCCGGCCCCGACGGCGTCGCCGCGCGCAAGCTGATCGAGATAGGCATGGGCGACTTCAGGCGTGTCGGCCCAGACGATGCGGGTCTGGGTCTGCGGGTTGTTCTGCGCCAGCATGACCTGCTCGGCGGCGGCGATTTCCGCCTCGGAGAGGTAATCGCTCGGGGTCAGGCGGAACACGTCGAGGCCGCGCACCATGGCGGTGCCGTAGATGCGGCCGTTATGCCAGTAGGCCGACCAGTGACCGCCGCCTGCAAGCCCGTCCTCGCGCAGCGGGCCGCGGTCGAAATAGGCGATCTCCACGGGATTGTCGCTGTCGGTGAAGTCCATCAGCGAGACCCCGCCCTGATACCAGGCCTGGATAAAGAGGTCGCGGCCCGGCACCGGCACCAGATTGCCATTGTGCGCGACGCAATTCTCCGCATCCGACTGCACGTTGGGAATCTTGTGGAAGGCGCGGCCGATCAGCTCGCGGTCTTCGGTCAGGTCCGCGATGAGATTGGCGCCCCAGTTGTCGGGATCGTCAGCCGTGCAACGCGCAGCGCCGCCGCCGCCCCATTCGTCGGTGAACACCACCTTCGAACCGTCATTCGAGAACGTCGCCGAGTGCCAGTAGGCCATGTCCGGATCGAACAGCTCGTCGATGCGCGCCGGATTCTCCGGATCCGTGATGTCGAGGATGATGCCGTTGCCCGAGCACGCCCCGCCGGCGATGCCCAGCTCCGGATAGGCGGCGATGTCGTGGCAGTGATTGGTCTGGGCGGTGCGCTGGCTGGCGACGCCCGCGCGTCCGCCGCGCCAGAGGCC
>CAZLOV010000100.1:0-9023 GCA_964561235.1 uncultured Caulobacterales bacterium | reverse complement strand
GCAGCGCGACCTGTCGCTCGCCTACTCGCCGGGCGTCGCCGTGCCGGTGCGCGCGATCGCCGAGACGCCGGACCGCGCGTTCGACTACACGACGCGCGGCAACGTGGTCGCGGTGATCTCGAACGGCACGGCGATCCTCGGGCTAGGCGATCTGGGCGCGGCGGCCTCCAAGCCCGTGATGGAAGGCAAGGCGGTGCTGTTCAAGCGCTTCGCCGACATCGACGGCATCGACATCGAGGTGGACGAGAGCGACCCCGACGCCTTCATCGAGTGCGTGCGCCGATTCGGCGGCACGTTCGGCGGGATCAATCTCGAGGACATCAAGGGTCCTGACAGCTTCATCATCGAAGAGAAGCTCAAGGAGCTGCTCGACATTCCGGTCTTCCACGACGACCAGCACGGCACCGCCATCATCACCGCGGCGGGCGTGATCAACGCCTGCGAACTCACCAACCGGAAGATGGAGGAGCTGACAGTCGTGGTGAACGGCGCCGGCGCGGCGGGCATCGCGGTGATCGAGCTCATCAAGGAAATGGGCGTGCGCCACGAGAACGTCATTCTCTGCGACAGCCGCGGCGTCATCTATCAGGGCCGCACCGACGGGATGAACCAGTGGAAGTCCCGCCATGCGGTCCGGACCGACCGCCGCACGCTCGCCGAGGCCATGGACGGGGCGGACTGCTTCATCGGCGTGTCCGTGAAGGGCGCGGTGGACAAGTCGATGGTGAAGTCGATGGCGGCCGATCCGTTGATTTTCGCCATGGCCAATCCCGATCCGGAAATCACCCCCGAGGAGGTCCGCGAAGCCCGCTCGGACGCGATCATGGCGACGGGCCGGTCGGATTATCCAAACCAGGTCAACAATGTGCTGGGCTTTCCCTACATCTTCCGAGGCGCGCTCGACGTGCGCGCGAGCGCGATCAACGAGGAGATGAAGATCGCCGCCGCGAGGGCGCTCGCCGCGCTCGCCCGGGAGGACGTGCCCGACGAGGTGGCGGCGGCCTATCACGGCGCCCGGCCGACCTTCGGGCGCGATTACATCATTCCCGCGCCGTTCGATCCGCGGCTGATCAGTCACGTTCCGCCCTATGTCGCGCAGGCGGCGATGGACACCGGCGTGGCGCGCAAGCCGATCCACGACATGGCCGGCTACAAGGCCGCGCTCGCCCGGCGTCTCGACCCGACCGCGGCGATCCTTCAGGGCATTCACGACGAGGTCCGCGCCCGCCCGAAAAAGCGCATCGTATTCGCGGAAGGCGAGGAGCCGAGCGTCATCCGCGCCGCCTACGCCTTCCAGCAGCAGGAGCTTGGCGAGCCGATCCTCGTGGGACGGGAGGAAACCGCGAAGGCCAACATGCGCCTTGTCGGCGTGCCGGAGGATGCGATCCGCATCGTCAACGCCCGGCTGTCCGACGAGAACGCGGAGTTCGCCGACTTCCTGTACCGGCGCCTGCAGCGCAAGGGCTATCTGCGGCGCGACGTGCAGCGCATGGTCAACAACGACCGTAACGTCTTCGGCGCCTGCATGGTCGCCATGGGGCGCGCCGACGGCATGGTCACCGGCGTCACCCGCAATTACGCCCAGGCGCTCAGCGACGTGCTTTTGGCGCTCGATCCGGCCGACGGCGAGCGCGTCATGGGCATGAGCCTCGTGCTGTCCCGGGGCCGGACGCTCTTCATCGCCGACACCAACGTCACCGAGTTCCCGTCCGAACATGCGCTTGCGGACATGGCGATCGAGGCCGCTGCGGCCGCCCGCCGCTTCGGCGTGGAGCCCCGGGTGGCGCTGCTGTCCTATTCCACCTTCGGCAATCCCTCAGGCGAACGCTCGGACAAGATCCAGGCGGCGGTGCGCCTGCTCGACGAGCGCCGGCCGGATTTCGAATACGAGGGCGAACTCAATGCGGACGTCGCACTCGATCCGGACCATCGGCGCATCTACCCGTTCTCGCGCCTGTCAGGGCCGGCCAACGTGTTGATCATGCCCGCCATTCACTCGGCCTCGATCTCGACGAAGCTGCTGCGCGCCGCAGGCGGCGCGACGGTGCTGGGTCCGATGCTTCTGGGTCTGGAGAAACCGGTGCAGATCGCCCGCCTGGGCGCCAATGTCGCCGACATCACGAACCTTGCCGCCATCGCCGCTCACGACCTCAGCCGCGAGGCGCATGAGGCGCAGGTCAATGGCGGCGAGGAGAAGGGCGTCTAGGCCGGGATCCGGATCAGCGCGCGCCCGCCGCCTTCGGCGCGGCCGCATGTGCGCGCGCCGCCCAGATCGCCACCGCAACCGAGGGCAGGCCGATTGCGGCCGTCAGCGCGAAGAACGCGGCATATCCCGGCATCACGCCGAGGCTTGCCTGCAGTCCCTCCACGACCACGCCGGAGAAGCCTTTCAGGAATTTTCCAAGGATCGTGTAGAAGGATGACAGCAGCGCGTACTGCGTCGCCGCGTAGCCGAAACTCGTCAGGCTCGACATCCAGGCGATGAGCGCGGTGCCCGCAAAGCCCTCGGAGATGTTCTCGACGGTGAGCGCAATGGCGAACCAATGCGCCTCCGGACCGGTCAGCGCCATCAGCGTGTAGCCGAGATTGGACGCCGGCGCGAGAAACGCGCCGAGCACGAGCGTGCGGGTGAAGCCCAGACGTACCGCGGCCAGTCCGCCGGCTGCGACGCCGACGAGCGTCGCGGCGAGGCCGATCGAGGCGCGCATGCCGCCGATCACGTCCCAGTTCAGCCCGCGGTCGATATAGAACGGGTTGACCATCGGCCCCATGACGAAGTCCGGCATGCGATAAAGGCTTACGGCGAGCAGCAGGAGAACCGCCTTGCCGCCATGCGCCTTGAAAAATGCGATGAAGGGGCCGAGCACGGCGTCAAACAGGCCGCGGACCGTCCAGATCGGCGCATCCTCCTCATCCGCCACGGCGCCGACGGCGCTGGTCTGGCGCTGCGGTTCAGCCGCCGCGAGCGCGGCCAGAAGGCCCAGAAGCATGAGCGCCGCCATCAGGGCGTAGGAGATTTCCCAGCCCGTGCGCGCGGCGATATTGAAAATCAGGGCGTTGGTGATCAGCAGCGCGGCGCGGTAACCCAGCTGGTAGGCGGCGGACAAAAGCCCGAGCTCTTCCGCGCTTGCGGCGCTCTCGATCCGCCAGGCGTCCACCGCCACATCCTGCGTGGCCGAGGCGAACGCGACGACGAGCGCGAACGCGCCGAACAGGGCGAGCCCGCCGCCGGGACCGATCGCCACCATGGCGACAAGGCCTGCGATCACCAGTCCCTGGGCGAGCAGGATCCAGCTTCTGCGGCGGCCGAACCGGCCGATCAGCGGGAGGTCGACCTGGTCAAGCAGCGGCGCCCAGAGAAACTTGAAGGAGTAGGCGAGCCCCACCCAGCCGATGAACCCGATGGCCGCCAGCGTCGTGCCCTCATCGCGCAGCCACGCGCCGAGCGTGTTGCCGGTCAGCAGGAAGGGCAGTCCGGAGGAGAAGCCGAGCGCCAGCATGATCGTCACGCGGGGATTGCGCAGCGAGCGGACCACGTCGCGCCAGCCGTGCTTCGTCTCCGGCGCTGCGTCGCTGGCGGCGGTGTCGGTCATGGGCGTCGAACGTCCCGGCTCGGCTGAGATCACCCGCTGAGCGTTGCGCGCTTTCCCTCAACGCACAAGCGCTCAAGGGCGCCCAGGAGCGCATCCGGCTCGAGCGGCTTGGAGAGGAAGTCGTCCATCCCCGCCTCGAGACAGAGCGCGCGGTCTTCCTCCGTCGCATTCGCCGTCAGCGCAATGAGCGGCGTCTGGGCGGCCGCGCCCGTGAGCGCGCGGATCGCACGCGCCGCTCCCAGCCCGTCGAGGGAGGGCATGCGCATGTCGAGCAGCGCCGCATCGAAACGGCGCGCACGCAGGGCGTCGACGGCGGCCACGCCGTCCTCGACGGCGGTCACCGTCGCGCCGAGGCGTTCCACCACGGTGCGGGCGATCAAACGGTTCACCGCGTCGTCCTCCGCCAGCAAGACCGAAAGGCCCGCCAGCGGCTGACGCTGCGCGGCGCGGGCGCCGCCAGGTCCCTCCTCCGCACCGGGCGTGGCATCGGGATTGGCGAACTGTGCCAGCGAGCGTTCGCGCGCGGGCATCACGAGCCAGCCGTCCACGCCCTTGGGCCGGGTGATCAGCCCGTAGCGGTCCTTGGTCTGCGGCCGGGCGAGGACCAGAACCCGCGCCGGTGCGAACTGTTCGGCCTCTTCCGCGAAAGCCTCGTCAAGCAGCACGATGTCGGCCGCCGCGCGCCTGGGCTCCGCCACTGCGGTGGCGCGCCCGCCCAGCGCTTCCGCCATCATTACGAGCGCCTCGCGGCGTATGGCCGAGGGGGAGACGACCTGCACGCCGAGACCGGCGAGCGGCCGCGCCTCCGGTTCGCCTTCGAGCACCCTGAGCCGGAGGGTCACCCAGAACAGCGCCCCCTCGCCGCGCCGGCTCTCCACGCCGACCTCGCCGTTCATCGCCTCGGCGAGCCGCTTGACCATGGCAAGGCCGAGCCCGGCGCCGGGCTTGTGGGCGTCGCGCTCGGCCGCCCCGCGCTCGAAATGATTGAACAGCTTGTCCTGATCCGCCCGGCTGATGCCCGGCCCGGTGTCGCGCACGGCGAGCCGGATGACGGCGGTGTCGTCGTCTTCGCTGGCGCGCGCGTCGATGGTGACCATCGCGCCGCCCGTTTCGGTGAATTTCACCGCATTGCCGATCAGATTGAACAGGATCTGCTTGAGCCGCGCAGGATCGGCCTCGAGCCGCTGCGGCGTGGAGGCCGCGCAGACATGGGCGAGGTCGAGCCCCTTCTCCGCCGCGCGCGGCGCCAGCAGTTCGCAGACCTCCTGCAGGAGCTCACGCAGATCCACCGGCTCCGCGCGCAGCGTCAGCTTGCCGGCTTCCAGGCGGGACAGGTCGAGAATGTCGTCGATCAGCGCGAGGGCATGGCCGGCGCTGGATTTCAGGGCTTCCACATAGGCCGTCTGATCGGGCCGGAGCCCGGTGTCTTCCAATAGCCGCGCCGCTCCGAGCGCACCGGAAAGCGGGGTTCTCAGCTCATGGGTGACGGCTGCGAAAAAGACCGAGCGCCCCCGCGCGGCTTCCGACAGCGCTTCCTCGGCGCGACGGCGCTCGCTGACGTCGCGTCCGACGGCGACGGAACCCGTCTCGACGGGATATTCCATCCACTCGATCCAGAGATCGCCCCTGCGGGTGCGCATGCGCGCGTCATAGCGGCGCGCTTCCTGCCCGGCGCCGACGCCGGGCGCGACGGCGAACCAGCGCCCGACCCAGTCCTCGCGCGAGCCCCCGAACGCGTTCAGGAAGGCGCCGTTGACGTGCGAGACGCGCCCATGGCTGTCGCGGGCGAGCACAAGCTCGCCCATGGCGTCGAACGCGGCGACGGCGGCGGCGGCCGGATCGAAACCGTCTCGGCTGGAATCGGGAAGGTCGTCGTCCATGGCGCCGGTCTAGCACCCGCGGCGTTAAGGAAGAGTCGCGGGCGGCCGCGAAATCGCCTCTCCGGCGACCGACTGGATCCACACGACACATCGAGCAATTCGCGCGCGTCCAGCGGCAGCAAAGCCCGGGCAGGCCGATAATGAGCACGTGTTGAAGGTCGCAATCCACGCCGAGAACGCAGGGGGAACACACGAGTGTTACGAATCGCGCAGCGTGCTAAAATATCTCGGAATGGGCGATTCGGACCGGGCGGCGCTTTGCCACCCGGCCCGTTTTCGTCGCATCCCCGCTGAGACGGTTGCCGCCTATGCGGGGCGCTTCGAGGTAAGAACCGGAGCCTACTGGGTGCCGGAATCGAGTGTCAAGCACGGCGTCTTGTACAGGAGGAACGGCGATGGCCGCTCCGAAGAAGAGGTCCGTGCGCCTCACCAAGAAGCACGCCGAGCACATCTGGCAGCGCCGCCAAGATGGGTTGTATCAGCATCAGATCGCTGCCGAGCTTGGCCTGAACCAAGGCCGGGTGAGCGAGGTCCTTAACGGGCGTCGCTTCCCTGACGCTCGGCCCAAAATTGGGGGTGCCTAAATGAGCGGCCTCCTCCACAACGCGATGGCGGGGTCTGTTCCCGTCACCGCAGTCGGCCAGAGCGGTGCGCAGTACCGGTTTGACCTTCGTCCGTTCGCCGGTTTTCGGCCTGAGCGACTTCCCGGCATCTACCTCGTTTGTCGGGTGCGCGGCTCCACGACGACCGCGTTGTATGTCGGAGAGAGTGCCGATCTTTCGGTCAGGATCGGCTCTGCGCTCTCGTCGCATCACTCGCTCCCTTGCTGGCAACGGCAAGGCGCGACGCATGTCGGCGTGATCTACACGACTGGACCGCAAATGATCCGTCTCCGCGCTGAGCGTGATCTTGTGGCTGGGCTTCGCCCGCTCTGCAACGGCTAAGCCTGCTGGTGGTCTCGGGGGCGGCGTTGTCCCCGAGGCCGCCAAAACAAACAGACGGGCGTTAAGGAAGAGTCGCGGGCGGCCGCGAAATCGCCTCTCCGGCGACCGGCGCCCGGCGCGCCGAAAGCGCTTCGGCGACGTGGATCCGGCGCACGGCGTCGGAGCCGTCGAGATCGGCGATCGTGCGCGCGCAGCGCAGCACGCGGTGATAGCCGCGCGCGGTCAGTTGAAGGGCGTCGGCCGCCCGGGCGAGCAAGGCGCGTCCGGCTTCATCCGGAGCCGCGTATTGATCCAGCATCGCGCCGGCAAGCCGGGCGTTGATGCGGCCGCGCTGCGCCTGGGCTTCGCGCGCCGCCAAAACGCGCGCGGCGGCCTCCGCGGTGCCCTCCTTCGGCGGCGGCAGCGCCAGATCGGCCGGGGACACCGCCGGCACGGCGATCTGGAGGTCGATACGGTCGAGGAACGGTCCGGAGACGCGCGCCTGATAACGCTGCGCGCAGGCCGGACCGCGCAGGCAGGTCGCGCCGCACTTGCAGGGGTTCATCGCCGCAACGAGCTGGAAGCGCGCCGCATACGTCACGCGGTGGTTGGCGCGCGCGATCGTCACCTCGCCCGTCTCAAGCGGCTCGCGAAGCCCGTCCAGCGCCTGGGGATGGAACTCGGGGAGTTCGTCGAGGAACAACACGCCATGATGCGCCAGCGAGGCTTCGCCAGGGCGCGCCTTCACGCCGCCGCCGACGAGCGCCGCCATGGAGGCGGAATGGTGCGGCGCGCGGAACGGCCGGGTGCGCGTCAGCCGGCCCTCATCGAGCAAACCGGCAACCGAGCGGATGCGTGACACCTCAAGGAGCTCTCTGGCGGAAAGCGGCGGCAGCAGGCCGGGCAGGCGCGCGGCCATCATCGACTTGCCTGAGCCCGGCGGGCCGATCATGAGGAGATTGTGACCGCCGGCCGCAGCGATCTCGAGCGCGCGCTTGGCGGTTTCCTGGCCGCGCACCTCCGCGAGATCAGGCGCGGCCTCCGCGCTGATGAGGTCTCCGGGCTGCGGGCGCGAAAGAACCTGATCGCCGCGCACATGATTGACCAGCTGAAGCAGGGAGCGCGGCGCCAGGATCGCGAGTTCGCCGCCCGCCCAGGCCGCTTCCGGCCCGCAGGCCTGCGGGCAGATGAAGCCCCGGTTCTCCTCCACGGCGAGCATGGCCGCGGTCAGCACGCCCGGACAGGAGGCGATGGAGCCGTCCAGCCCAAGCTCGCCCATGCACAGATGCTCCTCGATGAAATCGCCGGGCAGCACGCCCATGACCGCCATCAGCCCGAGCGCGATCGGCAGATCGAAATGAGCGCCCTCCTTGGGGCGGTCGGCGGGGGCCAGATTGACGATGATGCGTTGGGTCGGCAGCGAAAGCCCGATGGCGGCGAAGGCCGCCCGGATGCGCTCTCGGCTTTCCGCCACGGCCTTGTCGGCGAGGCCCACCACGGAGAACGCCGGCATGCCGCCCGCGATCTGGACCTGGACGTCGACCCGGCGGGCATCGGCGCCCTCGAACGAAGCGGACCAGGTGCGCGCCGCCATATGCCTAGTTATCGTTCATTGAATGAATTCACCTGAAATGGATCGTGGCGAAGGTTATCCACACATTAACCATCCCGGCTCGAACAAAAGCCGATCAAACCCCGTACACAAGGTGCACGCAGGGCTTCAGACGCCGCACATGTGATGCGGGCGTCATCTCAAGGTAAACGGATCGTTGCGCGGAATTCCGTCGCAGTCTGCCGTGATTCACGCCGCAGCAGAAGAGGGAAGCCGCTTCAGGGCCGCCTCCCAGAACAGCTCGGCGGCGTCGACGCCGGAAAAGCGTTTGAGCTCCTGCAGGCCGGTTGGCGAGGTGGTGTTGATCTCGGTCAGACGGCCGCCGATGACGTCAATGCCCGCCAGCACGAGGCCTCGCGATTTCAGCGCCGGGCCGATGACGTCGCAGATGCGCCGGTCGGCGTCGTCGAGCTCGGCGGCTTCCGCCACCCCGCCGACATGCATGTTGGAGCGCGTTTCACCCTTTTGCGGCACGCGGTTTATCGCGCCGACCGGCTCGCCGTCGATCAGGATCACGCGCTTGTCGCCCTTCGTCACCGCCGGCAGGAAGGCCTGGGCGACGATCGGCTCGCGATTGCGTTCTTCGAACATCTCGACGAGCGCGTTGAAATTGCCGTCATCCTCACGCAGGCGGAACACGCCCGCCCCGCCGTTTCCGTAGAGCGGCTTGAGGATGATGTCGCTGTGACGCGCGCGGAAGGCCTTCAGGTCTGCAGGCGAGCGCGCGATCATCGTCGGCGGGATGATGTCGGGAAACATCAGCGGCATCAGCTTTTCCGGGCTCGACCGCACCCAGGCCGGGTCGTTGAGCACCAGCGTGCGGCCGGCGAGAAGCTCGAGAATGTGCGCCGCGGTGATGTAGGCCATGTCGAACGGCGGATCCTGACGCATCAGAACCACGTCGACATCCTCGGCGAGATCGATGGTCTGGACGGGTTCGAACACGCCGGGCTGATCGGGCGCGCGTTGGACGCGCGAGGGCCGCGCGCGCGCGGTGATCCGGCCCTCGTCCCAG
>CAZLOV010000099.1:0-9065 GCA_964561235.1 uncultured Caulobacterales bacterium | reverse complement strand
GCTGCGTATTTCGCCGCGCTGACCTCGACGCCGAATTCCGCCTTCAGCGCGGCCATCACCGCAAGCGAGCAGGCCATCAGCGCAGGCTGGGCGTTCTCCGTCAGGGTCAGGGTGTCGGCCGGACCGTCCCACATGACCGCAGAGAGCTTTTCTCCCAGCGCCTCGTCGACGCGGTCGAAGACGGCGCGGGCGCTTGGAATCGCTTCCGCGAGGTCCTTGCCCATGCCGACGGACTGGCTGCCCTGGCCGGGAAACGTGAATGCGATCGCCATGATGCGGCGTCCTCCCGATGTCTGGATGCGGCGGATCGTGCGGCGCCCGCGCGTTTAAGACCGGAAGCCCGTCGATAGACCGGCGCGGGCGGAAGTGGCAAGCGGCCTCGCCTGCGCCCGCCCTCCCCGCTTGCCCTGACACGTCCTTTCCCGTATAAGCGTCGCCCCACCGGCTGCGGTCCGTTCAGGCGCAACCGGCGTGCAGGGTGCGCGCCGGGTCTGTGCGGAACCATCGCCGTCCGTCCGACCCTTCGGCGGACCGGCGCCGCAGCCTCATGAGAAGGGACCAGATTTGGCCTATTACGAACACGTGTTCATTGCGCGCCCGGACATCAGCCCGGCGCAGATGGAAACCCTCATCGACGAGCTCAAGCAGCTTGTCGAGGAAAAGGGCGGCAAGGTCGGCAAGACCGAGTACTGGGGCCTGCGCACGCTGGCCTACCGCGTCAAGAAGAACCGCAAGGGTCATTACGGCCTTATCGACATGGAAGCGGGCAACGACGTGCTGGATGCCATCGAGAGCCGTCAGCGCTACGCCGACGACGTGATCCGCTATGTCACGATCCGCGTCGACGAGCTCACCGAGGAGCCCTCTGCGATCCTCAAGAAAGGCGACGACCGCAAGCGTCGCGAGCGCCGGTAAGGAGAGCGACCCATGGCTGACGGCATTTCCAACATCCCGACCCGCCGCGCGTTCTCGCGCCGCCGGAAGGTTTGCCCGTTCTCCGGCGAAAACGCGCCGAAGATCGACTACAAGGACGTGAAGCTGCTCCAGCGTTACGTCTCCGAGCGCGGCAAGATCGTGCCTTCGCGCATCACCGCGGTCTCCGTGAAGAAGCAGCGCGAACTCGCGCGCGCCATCAAGCGCGCCCGCACGCTCGCCCTGCTTCCCTATGCGGTCGAGTAAGGAGGATGACGATGCGAGTGGTTCTCCTCGAGCGCGTTGAAAAGCTGGGCGCGATCGGCGACGTCGTCGACGTGCGCCCGGGCTTTGCGCGCAATTTCCTGCTTCCGCAGCAAAAGGCGCTGCGCGCCACCCCCGCCAATCTCGAACGCTTCGAGCGCGAACGCGAAGTGATCGAGAAGCTGAACGCCGAGCGCGCTGAAAAGGCCCGCAGTTCCGGCCAGCATCTTGACGGCGAAAGCGTGGTGCTCATCCGTCAGGCGTCGGAATCCGGCCAGCTCTACGGTTCGGTGTCCACGCGCGACATCGCAGAGGCGGTCTCCGACGACCAGATGACGGTCTCGCGCGGCATGATCGACCTCAACCTGCCCATCAAGACGCTGGGTCTGCATGAGGTGCGCATCATCCTGCACCCGGAAGTCGCCGTGACGGTCACCGTCAACGTGGCGCGCACGCCCGACGAGGCGGAACGCCAGGCCGCCGGCGAAGACGTCATCGCAGCCGCGGCGGAAGCCGACCGCGCGCTCGCCGATGCGCAGGCCGCCGAGCTTTTCGAGGCCCAGGCGGAAGGCGACGACGGCGAAGGCTCCGACGAGGCTGAAGCCGAAACGGATGCGCAGGACGACGAGACAACGGCCTGAGCCGCGCGTCTTCGCGCCGAATGATTAACCCCCGGGCGGCGCCGCCCGGGGGTTTTTCTTTGTCGCCGCCGGCCGTTCGCGCATAACTTACTGCACGCTCAAAAAAAATGGGGAGACATCATGAAACTGATCATCACCGGCCTGGCGTTCGCACTCGCCGCGGCCACGCCTGCGGCGGCCCAGGCGCCGGAGCGCCCGGACACGCTCCAGCTTGAACATTACATGGACTGGGAGACCGCCGGCGCGCCGCAGATTTCACCGGACGGCGACACCATCATCTATACCCGGCGCCGGGTCGACGCGCTTGCCGACCGCATCGAAAGCCAGCTGTGGATCATGGACGCCAACGGCGAGCGACACCGCTTCCTGACCGAGGGCGGCGGCGCGCGCTGGGCTCCGGACGGCTCGCGGATCGCGTTCCTGCGCGACACCGGCGCGGGAACGCAGATCTTTACGCGCTGGATGGATGCGGAAGGCGCGGAAAGCCAGATCACCCACACCCAGCGACGCATCAAGAATTTCGACTGGAGCCCGGGGGCGGAAGCCATCGCGTTCCTTGCCGAAATCCCCATGGATCCCGCCATCGAAATCTCGCTGCCTTCTCGGCCTGAAGGCGCGACCTGGACGGAAAACCCGATGGTGACTGACCGGGTGAACTACCGCATCGACCGGCAGGGTCTGAAGACAGGCTTCGACCACCTTTTCGTAGTGCCCGCCGACGGCGGCACGGAGCGTCAGCTGACCGGCGGCGAATGGGATGCGCGGGCGACGTTCTCGGGCATTCCCGGCGGTTCATGGGACTGGACGCCCGACGGCGCTGCAATCGTTTTCGACGGCGACATGGAGCCGGACAACACGAAACCCTCCTATGTCTCGGGCATCCACAGGGTCGAGGTCGCGACCGGAGAGCTGACCACGCTTCTCGATAACGGCGGCAACTGGTCCAACCCCGTGGTGAGCCCCAACGGGCGGCTGATCGCCTTCGTCGGTCATGAGCCGGACCCGGCCAACCATCCCGGCGACGATCTGATGCTCATGGATATCGACGGATCCAACGTGCGCGTGATCCGCGACGAACTGCCCGACAGCCCCGGCGGCCTCGACTGGGCCGAGAACAGCCGGTCGCTCTTCTACTCGATGAACTTTGAAGGCGAGACCCAGCTCTATTCCTTGAACCTCAACGGGAACGAGACGGCTCTGACCGAGGGCATGCACCGCTTCTCGCTCGCCTCGATGAGCGACGACGGCGCGGCGGCCGGCACGATCTCCTCGCCCACCGACACCGGCAATGTGGCCCTCTACACGCGGCGCGGCGGACTTCGGGTGCTGACCGACCTCAACGCGGACATACTCGAAGGCGTCACCCTCGGACGCGTCGAGGAGCTCTGGTATGAAAGCTTCGACGGCGAACGCATCCAGGGCTGGATCGTCTATCCGCCGGACTTCGACCCCTCGCAGCGCTATCCGCTGGTTCTGGACATCCATGGCGGCCCGCACGCCATGTACGGCGTGAACTTCTCCTTCGCGTTCCAGAAATGGGCCTCGGCCGGATACGTGGTGCTGTTCACCAATCCGCGCGGCTCGACGGGCTATTCGACGGAGTTCGCCAACGCCATCGACAACCAGTATCCGGGCCCGGTGGACTATGGCGACCTGATGGCGGGCGTCGACACCGTCCTCGAGCGCGGCTTCATCGACGAGGACAATCTGTTCGTGACAGGCTGTTCCGGCGGCGGCGTGCTGACCACCTGGATCGTCACGCAAACCGACCGCTTCGCAGCCGCCGCCGCGCTGTGTCCGGTGACGAACTGGATCAGCTTCACCGGCCAGGCCGACATCTCCGCCTGGAGCTTTGAACGCTTCCGCCCGAACTATTGGGAAGAGCCGTCACGCTGGCTTGAGCATTCCCCGATCATGCATGCCCATCGCGTGACGACGCCCACGCTGCTCATGACCGGCGCCAAGGATCTGCGCACCCCGCTGGCCCAGGCTGAGGAGTTCTACGCCAACCTCGTGCGCCGCGGCGTGCCGAGCGTGCTCATCTCGATGGTGGGCGAGTACCACGGCACCAGCTCGATCCCGTCCAATCTGATGCGCACGCATCTCTACCTGGACGCATGGTTCAAGGAGCACGGCACGTTCGACGATGAGAGCGACGCAGCCGTAAGCGAAGACTGACGCCGCAACGATGAACGCGCCGCGGAGGCATCCGCCTTCGCGGCGCGTTCATCGCGCGTGCAAACCGGCGAGCATCGATCAGGACACAGGAAGGAACACCGCCGAAAGCCGCCGGCCGTAGCCTGTGGAGAACGGTTGAAAACTTCCGCTCGCACAGGCCGTCCAAGCCCGGCTATCAGAGCTTCATGACCGCCGAACCCTACCAGTATGACGCTGCATCTCCCTCCGAGGACAGCGGCGCGCCGCCCCACAATCTTGACGCCGAGCAGGCCTTTCTCGGCGCGCTTCTCTACGAGAACGAGGTCTTCAACTCGGTCTCGGACTGGCTCCTGCCCGAGCACTTCTATGACCCGGTCCACGGGCGGATATTCGACACCGCCGCGCGCCGGATCACCGGCGGAGGGCTTGCGGACGCCGTCACGCTCAAGACGCAGCTGGAAAGCGACACGGGGCTGCGCGAGCTCGGCGGCGGCGTCTATCTCGCCCAGCTCATGCGCGATGCGCCCGAAAGCGCCGCTGCGCCCGAATACGCGCGCATCATCTATGATCTTGCGCTTCGCCGCAGCCTCATCTCGCTGGGCGGGGAGATTCTGCGGAACGCCTCCCAGGCCGGTCCGGACCAGTCCGCCCGGGGACTGATCGAGGACACCGAGCGTTCGCTGTTCAAGCTTGCGGAAAGCGGGTCGGCCTCGAAAGGCTTTGAGTCCTTCTCCAGCGCCCTGACGACAGCCAAAAAGATGGCGGAAGCCGCCTACAAGCGCGGCGGCGGGCTGTCGGGGATTTCATCCGGCCTTCACGGGCTCGACCAGAAGCTCGGCGGCCTGCACCGTTCCGACCTCATCATCCTCGCCGGGCGCCCCTCCATGGGCAAAACGGCGCTGGCGACAAACATCGCCTTTTCCATCGCGCGCGCCTACCAGGCCGAGGAACAGGCCGACGGCTCGAAGAAGGCGGTCAATGGCGGCGTGGTCGGCTTCTTCTCGCTCGAGATGTCCTCCGATCAGCTCGCCACGCGCCTCATCGCGGATTACACCGGCATCTCCAGCTACCACATCCGGCAGGGCAAGATCGACGCAGCCCAGTTTGAGGAGATCACCGACGCGGTGGCGGACATCTCCGAGATCCCGCTGTACATCGACGCAACCGGCGGTCTCTCCATCGGGGCGCTGGCGGCGCGCGCGCGGCGGCTGAAGCGCACCGTCGGGCTCGACGTCCTGATCGTGGACTATCTCCAGCTCGTCACCGCCCAGGGCTCGCGCAAGACGGAGAACCGCGTTCAGGAGGTCTCCGAGATCACCCAGTCGCTCAAGGCGCTGGCAAAGGAGCTCAACATCCCCGTGGTCGCGCTCTCCCAGCTCTCGCGAAAGGTCGAGGACCGCGACGACAAGAAGCCCCAGCTCGCGGACCTGCGCGAATCCGGCTCGATCGAGCAGGATGCCGACGTCGTCATGTTCGTTTATCGCGAGGCGTACTATCTTGAGCGCAAGCAGCCCAAGGAAGGCACGCCGGAGCACGAGGCCTGGCGTACGGAGATGGAGGTGGTGCGCAATCGGGGCGAGGTGATCATCGCCAAGCAGCGCCACGGACCGATCGGCTCCGTGCCGCTGGGCTTCGACCCCGAACGCGTCAAGTTTTCAGACATTGAAGACACCGGCCGTTACGATTCCTACTGACGCCGCCGCCGCCGGGGCGCGGCGCACAGCGCCTCGGCTCGTCGTCGACCGGGATGCGGTTGCGCGCAATTTCCATACGCTCAAGTCGGCGGCGCCGGGCGCGGAAACAGCCTGCGTGGTCAAGGCGGACGCCTACGGCCTCGGCGCCGGCGCGATCGCCCCTCGCCTTCACCGCGAAGGCTGCCGCAGCTTTTTCACGGCCACCGCGAGCGAAGGCGCGGCGCTTCGCGGCGCGCTCGGTTCGATGCCCGCGGACATCTACGTGCTGCACGGCTATTGGAGCGCGGAGCGTCCGATGCTGGAGGCCGCCCGTCTCAGGCCGGTCCTCAACGATGCCGGCCAGATTGACGCGCTACGGCGCGACGGCGCGCTCGCCTGCGCGCTGCATCTGGACACCGGCATGAACCGGCTCGGGCTGACCCCGGCGGACGCCCAGGCGGCAATTGGCGATCCCGCCGCCCTGAGGGCGCTCGGCGTCGATCTTGTCATGAGCCATCTCGCCTGCGCTGACGATCCGGCCCATCCGATGAACGCCCGGCAGCGCGACGCCTTCGCCGCGCTCGCCGCGCGGACCGGTTTGCGCCTCAGCCTGGCGAGCACGGGCGGGGTGCTGCTTGGTTCGGACTATCATTTCGACATGACGCGCCCGGGCATCGGCCTTTACGGCGGCGACCCTGCGGGATCGCCGCCGAGCCGCTTCGCCCCGGTTGTACGCATCGAGGCGCCGGTCCTGCAGACAAGGCGTGTAAAGGCGGGCGAGACGGTCGGCTACAGCGCGGCCTACACGGCGCCCCGGGACATGACGACGGCGACGGTCTCGCTCGGCTATGCCGACGGTTTCCTGCGCGCGTCGGGAAACGGCGGCTTCGCCCGAATCGGCGCACAGAAAGCGCCTGTCATCGGCCGGGTCTCGATGGATCTCATCGTGCTGGACGTCACCGGGCTTGAAGAACAGCTCAGCCAAGGAGCGCCGGTGGAATTTCTCGGCGCCGATCTCGACGCCGTGGCTGTCGCGGGCGGCTCGATGGGCTATGAACTCCTCACGCGGCTCGGCGCCCGGTTCGATCGCATCTACGAGGGACGTCCATGATCAACCCCGTGCGCGCCGTCGGCGCCGGATCGCTTCAGCTGCTCGCCGAAGCCGGCGCGGTGACGCGCTTCGGCGCAAGCGCCGCTGCAAGCCTGCTCCGGCCGCCCTGGTTTCTCAGCCAGCTCGCCGCCCAGCTCTTCCGGATCGGATTTCTCTCGCTGCCCGTGGTCGGGCTGACGGCGTTCTTCACCGGGGCTGCGCTCGCGCTCAACGTCTACACGGGCGGCACGCGCTTCAATGCGGAGGCCTTCGTGCCGAACATTGTCGCGCTCGGCATCGTGCGCGAACTGGGCCCGGTGATCGCCGCGCTGATGCTGGCCGGACGCGTCTCGTCCGGGATCGCAGCGGAAATCGGCGCGATGCGCGCGACCGAACAGATCGACGCGCTGCATACGCTCGCCGTCGACCCGATGCGTTATCTCATCGCCCCGCGCATCCTCGCCGGCGTGCTAGCACTGCCCGTACTGGTCGCCGTCGCCGACATCATCGGCGTCGCGGGAGGGTTTCTCGTCGGCGTCAACACGCTCGACTTCGACGGGTCGGTCTATATCCGCAACACGGTGGACATCCTGACCCGCTGGGACGTCGTCTCCGGGCTGATCAAGGCCTCCGTGTTCGGTTTCCTTCTGACGCTCATGGGCTGCTATCATGGATACAAGGCCGCCGGGGGCGCCCAGGGCGTCGGACGCGCGGCGACCCATGCCGTCGTCTCCGCCGCGGTGCTGATCTTCGCCGCCAACTTCCTCCTCACCTCCCTGTTCGTGTGATCCGATGAGCGAGGCTTCCGTCAAGATCGCCTGGAAAGGCGTGCACAAGCGCTTCGGGAGGAACCACGTCCTGCGCGGGGTGAACCTCGAGGCGCGCGAAGGCCGCTCGCTGGTCGTCATCGGCGGATCGGGCTCGGGCAAGTCGGTGCTGCTGAAATGCGCGCTCGGGCTTCTCAGGCCCGACGAGGGTGCGGTCGAGATCGACGGAAAGCCCGTGCGCGCGCACGATCCGGACGATCCCGGCGTCATGCAGATCGGGATGCTCTTCCAGTCGGGCGCGCTGTTCGACAGCCTCACCGTCTGGGAGAACGTCGCCTTCCGACTGCTTCACAAGGACAAGATGAAACGAAGCGAGGCGAAGGAACGCGCAATCGAGGCGCTGTCCCATGTCGACCTGGGCGCGGACGCCGGCGAGAAGAACCCGCGCGAGCTCTCCGGCGGCATGCTCAAGCGCGCCGCGCTCGCCCGCGCCATTGTCGCCCGGCCCGCCATCCTGTTCTTCGACGAACCCACCACCGGCCTCGATCCCGTCACGGCGGACGTGATCAACCGGCTGATCGTGCGCCAGGTGAAGAGCCTCGGCGCGACGGCGGTGTCGATCACCCACGACATGGCGAGCATGCGCACGATCGCCGACGAGGTCGCGATGATCCACAAGGGCGTCATCCGCTGGCAGGGCCCGATCGAGGAACTCGACGACTTCCAGGATGATACCGTGCGCGATTTCGTTCTCGGCCGCTCGCACACCGAAAGCTGAGGCGGTCATGGCGCGCGGAGACGTGCTTTTCGTCTGCCAGGCCTGCGGCGGCGTTCACGCGAAATGGGCGGGCAAGTGCGACGCCTGCGGAGAATGGAACACGCTCGTCGAGGAGAGCCCGGCCGCCGCCCCGCTCGCCGGCGCCAAGACCTCCGGCGCGTCCAAACCCAGGCGCCGTTCGCGGCTCGACCTTGTCGAGTTGGCCGGCGAGACCAGCGAGGCCCGGCGCTTCGCCAGCGGCATCGGCGAGTTCGACCGGGTTTGCGGCGGGGGTCTTGTGCCGGGCTCGGCCGTCCTCGTCGGCGGCGATCCGGGCATCGGCAAGTCGACGCTCCTGCTCCAAGCCGCCGCGCGCCTGAGCCAGCACGGCGCCAAGGTGGTCTATGTCTCCGGCGAGGAAGCCGTGGACCAGGTCCGCGGCCGGGCGCGGCGGCTCGGCCTTGCGCAAGCCCCCGTGGCGCTTGCGGCGGAAACCCGTCTTGAGGTCATTCTTGACGGCCTGCGCACGGAGAAGCCGGATCTCGCCGTGATCGACTCGGTGCAGACGCTCTGGTCGGACCAGCTCGCCGCCGCGCCCGGCACGGTCGCCCAGGTGCGCGCCTGCGCCCAGGAACTTGTCCGCTTTGCAAAGAAGCGCAACACCGCGGTCGTCCTCGTGGGCCACGTCACCAAGGACGGTCAGATCGCCGGCCCCCGCGTGGTCGAGCACATGGTCGACGCCGTTCTCTATTTTGAGGGCGAACGCGCGCATCAGTTCCGCCTTCTGCGCGCGGTGAAGAACCG
>CAZLOV010000098.1:0-9137 GCA_964561235.1 uncultured Caulobacterales bacterium | reverse complement strand
GCTGTGGAGCCGCAGAGCGCGCTCTGCGCGCGGCTGGCCTACAACGCCTCCATCAACGGGCTTTCGAATATCGACATCGCACAGGTTGCGCTCTCCAATCACGAGGGCGAGGCGCGCTTCCAGATCGACCCGCGAAACGCCGGTCGCTCGCGGCTCGGCGAAGAGACGCTTGAGGCCGACAGCGAGATCGTGCGCGTGACCACCCTGCGAAGCCTGCTGATCGATCGCGGCGTCGAACGCGTGGACGTGATGAAGATCGACGTCGAGGGCCATGAGGCCGTCATTCTGCGCGCATTCATATCGGATGCGCCGGACGAAGCGCGCCCCGGCCTGATCCTGATGGAACGGCCCGACCTCAACCGGCTGGAAGGCGAGAACGCGCTTCAGGTCGCCACGGCGGCCGGATACCGCATCAGGACCGAGACGCGGATGAACGTCATCCTGGAAAGCCTCCGCTAGAGGGCGCACGCCGCGGATGCTGTTTTCCTCACCCGCCTTCCTGTTCGTCTTTCTTCCCGCCGTCCTGCTCGGCTTTCATCTTTTCGCCCGGCGGCTCGGCCGCATACCCGGCCTCGTCTTCCTGCTCGCCGCTTCACTTGCTTTCTACGGCTGGTGGGACCCGCGATACCTGCCGCTCATCCTCGGCTCGATCGTGTTCAATTTCGCGCTGGGAAGGCAGGTTGCGCGCGGCGGCGGCCGCAGCCTGCTCGCCTTCGGGATCGCCGCCAATCTGGCCCTGCTCGGCGTCTTCAAATATGCCGACTTCTTCATCGCCAACATCAACGCGGTTTTCGGCGCCGGCGTTCCTGAGACCGGCATCGTTCTGCCGCTGGCGATCTCGTTCTTCACGTTCCAGCAGATCGCATTTCTGGTCGACACCGCCCGCTCGGAGACGCGGCCGGACGACCCGCTCTCCTATTCGCTGTTCGTCGCCTTCTTTCCGCAGCTCATCGCCGGACCGATCGTCCACCACGCCACGCTGCGCCCGCAATTCGCCAATCCGAAACAGCAGGACGGACTGGCGGAGAACCTGTCGGTGGGGTTTTCGATCTTCGCCATCGGACTGGCGAAGAAAGTCCTGCTCGCCGACACTCTTGCGCCATACGCCGATGCGGGCTTCGACGCCGCCGCGGCGGGAGAGACCGTCGGCTTCTTCGCCGCCTGGGGCGCGGCGCTGGCCTACACCTTCCAGATTTTCTTCGACTTCTCCGGTTATTCCGACATGGCGCTGGGCCTCGGGCGCATGTTCGGCATCCGCCTTCCGATCAATTTCAACGCGCCCTACCGCTCCCGCTCGATCACCGAGTTCTGGCGTCGCTGGCACATCACGCTCAGCCAGTTCCTTCGGGACTATCTCTACATTCCGCTTGGGGGAAACCGGAAAGGCCCGCACCGCCAGACCGTCAATCTGATGATCGTCATGTTGCTGGGCGGGCTCTGGCACGGCGCGGCGTGGACGTTCGTCGTCTGGGGCGGCCTGCACGGCCTGGCGCTCGCCTGGTGCCGGATGCTGGACCGGCGCCTGCCGGGCGGCCTGTTCGCAAGGGTCCGTCAAGCGGCCGTCGCCTGCACGTTTCTGTTTACGGTGATCACCTGGGTGTTCTTTCGTGCGGAGGGCTTTCCCGCCGCCGCCGGGATGCTCGCGGGCATGGCGGGTCTCAACGGCGCCGGCGCCTGGCCGGGCGACGAGCCCTTCATCGCCGCAGCCGTGTGCGCGCTCATCGTGTGGCTGCTGCCCGACACCGCGCCCGCGTTTCGCGACCATCTCGACGACGCCGCGCTGAAGGCGGCGCAGGTCGCCGATCAACCCCGCATACGCTGGAGGCCGGGCCGCTTCGCGGCGGCCGGGCTCGCCGGGCTCGCCGCGATCGCGGCGCTGAATTCATGGTCGGTCGACGAGTTCATATATTATGACTTCTGAGCCCTCCGCCCTTTCCTTCCCGGCCTACGCGCGCTGGTTCCTCGCGATCCTGCTTGGCGGCGTTCTCGCGTTCGCGGGCCTGAACCTGCTCGTCGACCCTTACGCCGTGCGCTCCGAAGGCGGCGTCGAGGGGATCAGCGCGCGCAAGACCCGAACCGCGGAGGACGGCCGGCGCGTCTATGTCAGCCATGCGATCGCCCGGCGGCCGGAGCAGACCGTCCTCCTGGGCTCCTCGCGCGCCGTCGACGGGTTTCCCGAGACCGTGGAGACCTGGCCCGGCGGGCTCTTCAACGCCGGGATGCGCGGGACGAACGCGTTCGAACTCGCCCACGCCGCCGTCATGGCGGGCGAGCGCGGGGATCTGCGCTGCCTGGTCATCGGACTGGATCTGGGCGAGTTCGCCGCCTCGGAAAAGTTCAAGCCGGCGTTTCCGGTCAGCGCGCTTCCGGACGGAAACCGGCTGCTGTCGGCGGCGCGCATGGCGCTCTCGCCCAACACCTCGGCGCGCTCGATCCAGACCGTCCTCGACAACGCATCCGGGCGCGATGCGCCGTCTCCATTTCTCACGACCTATCCGCCCGGCGTGCAGCGGGCGCGGTTTGAAGGCGCGCCAGCGGGCACGCTCGACTATTTCCGCAGGCTGCGCATCGATCCGTCGCGTGTGGAGTTCCTGTTCGAGGCGCTGGAGGCGCTGGCGGAGGAAGGCGTGCAGGTGATCGGCTTCATCCATCCGGTTCATGCCTGGTACGAGGAAGCGATGTTCGCCGCCGGCCGCGAAGCGGCGTACTTCGAACTGCGGGCGGAGCTTGCGGCGCGTTTCGACGCCCTCTCCGCGGAAACCCCGCTCAATCCGTGCATTGACGGGGAAGGCGGAGCGTTCCTCTTCGACTTTTCAGGCTTCCAGCCGGTCTCGACAACACCGCTTCCCGGCCCGGAGCAGACCCGGACCCATCCCTGGTTTCATGAGCCGGCGCATTATCTGCCCGCTGTCGGCGAAGCGATGCTTTCCCGCATGCAGGGCGAACCGCTGGACGGCGTGTTCGCCGGGACGTTCGGCGTCCGCCTGACGCCTGAAACCGCCGCGCCGAGCGCCGAGGCCGTGCGCGCACGCCGGGCCGCCTATCTGCAGACGGCCGAAGGAGCGGCGCTGGCGGCGAAACTGGATGAGGCGGCCGCTCGTCCGGAACCTGCGCCGGAAGCGCGTGCGGCCATCACGCGGCAGGAGCGGCGGCGCTATCAACGCCGGATCGAGGCGCTGTCCGGGGTGGAGCGCGACGCGTCCTAGCCGGGCAGCAGCTTTTTCAGGAAGTACTGGAAGCCGCCGCGGTTTTCCTTGCGGTCGAGTTCATCCTGGCTGGTGAGGAAGGTTGTCTGCACCACATAGCGCTCCCCCTCGAACGGCAGATGGCCGTGCCAGGAGTTTTCCGAACGCAGAAAGGCGAACACGGAGCCGTAGAGCGGCGGCACCTCGACGTTGAAATCCTCGAAATCCTTGGGCCCGTTCAGCACGCGGATGCAACCCGCCGAAGACCCGTCCCAGACATCATTGAGATAGACCAGCATGGTCAGGATCTTCGATCTGGAGTCGTTGTGGATCGGCCCGTCGGATTTCTGCGACAGCCGGCGCACGGTGATCATGCGGGGCTTGTCGGTGAAATCGACGCCGAACTTCTCCGTCAGGATTTCGGCGAGTTCAGCGCTCTGGAGGTCCTGCATGAGCGCATTGAAGGCCTGCGAACCGGTGAGCTTGGACAGCGGCAGATAGCCCGGCCGGTCGATGGCGGGATAATCCCGCCGGATCTCGGCGGCCTGTTCGCGCGACAGCGCGCCATGGGCGACGAAATAGTCGTATGGCTCATGCGCGACAGGGGCTTCGCGCAAAGCGGCGAAATTCAGCATGGCGGTCTCCCCCTTGTCGCGCGGCTTGCCTAAGCCGCGTGCGGCGTGTCTGCTGCTGCATAACCAACCGCCCCCATCCCGGCAAGCGAGCGCCCCCCATGACACAGCTTGAAAACAGCGCCGTCGAGCGCTTGATCGACGGCCGCAAGAAGGATCTCGGCGGCTTTCATGTCGCACGCGTGCTGCCTGTGGCGCAGCGCAGGCTGGTCGGCCCGTTCATCTTCTTCGACGAAATGGGGCCGGCCCGCTTCGAGCCGGGCAAGGGCATCGACGTGCGCCCGCACCCGCATATCGGCCTCGCGACGGTGACCTATCTTTTCGAAGGCGAGATGGATCACCGCGACAGCCTCGGCGTGTTCCAGACGATCTATCCGGGCGATGTGAACTGGATGACCGCCGGGCGCGGCATCGTCCATTCGGAGCGCACGGGCGAAGCGGCGCGCAAGGCCGGCTTCTCCCTGCACGGGATCCAGACCTGGGTCGCCCTGCCGGAGGCGGCCGAGGAAAGCGAACCCGCCTTCCACCACCACAAGGCGGCGGAGCTTCCCGCCTTCGAGGAAGGCGGCGCGCGGATGCGCCTGATCCTGGGCTCGGCTTACGGACATGAAGCGCCGGTGAAGGTGTTCTCGCCGATCTTCTATGCACACGCCGAAGCGCCTGCGGGCGCGCTGTTTCCAGCTCCCGAAGAGCATGAGGATCGCGCCGTTTACGTGGTGTCCGGCCGCGCCATGGTGGACGGCGTCGAGGTCGGCGCAGGCGTCATGGCGGTGCTCAACCCCGGGGAGGCCGCCACGATCGAGGCGCTTGAGGACAGCCGGCTGATGCTGCTGGGCGGCGCAGCCCTTCCCGGCGGCCGCTTCATCGAGTGGAATTTCGTCTCCTCGCGCCAGGAGCGCATCGAGACGGCGAAGGCCGACTGGCGCGCAAGCGCCGGGGCCGGCTGGGCGGACACCGTGTTCCGCCTGCCCGATGGCGAGCATGAGCACATCCCCCTGCCCGGCGATCCCGAACCGGGCGAGCCGCCCAAGCCGACAAAAGACTGCCCGACAACGTAAGACATCGGGAATGGGCGGATGATTTCCATGAGCGCGGCGGCTAATCTGCGCTCAGGCGCCTCGGGAGAAGGCGCAGGCTTCGAGGGAGGGACCACCATGCCGGACGGGCACGCGCGCGCCGGGAGCGCTGATCAATTCACAGCGTTTTCCGCCGCCCGGATTCACGCAAACTGGACTGAGGCCGCGCTTTACGAAGAGGCGCTCCGCCGCGGGGAAGGCCAGGTCGCAAGCCGCGGCGCGCTGGTCGTACGGACCGGCGCGCACACCGGCCGGAGCGCGCAGGACAAGTTCATCGTCCACGACGAAGAGACCGAACACACCGTCTGGTGGGAGAAGAACGCCGCCCTCGCCCCCGCCCAGTTCGACCTGCTATGGGAGGACATGAAGGCCTATATGGCCGGACGGGACATTTTCACGCATGACCTCTACGCCGGCGCTGATCCGGCCCATCGCGCCAATGTGCGCGTCGCCACGGAACTTGCCTGGCACGGCTTGTTCATCCGGCATCTGCTGCGCCGGCCCGAGCGCGACGACCTGATCGATTTCGAGCCGGAGTTCACCATCGTGAACCTGCCCGGCTTCCGCGCGGATCCGGTGCGCCATGGCGTTCGATCGGAAACGGTCATCGCGCTGGATTTCACGCGCAAGCTGGTTCTCATCGCCGGCACGCAATATGCCGGTGAAACAAAGAAGGCGGTGTTTTCACTGCTGAACTACGTTTTGCCCGCGCGCGGCGTCATGCCGATGCACTGTTCGGTCAATGTCGGGAAGAGCGGCGACGCCGCGGTGTTCTTCGGCCTGTCCGGCACCGGCAAGACGACGCTCTCCGCGGATCCGGACCGCGTTCTTGTCGGCGACGACGAACACGGCTGGTCGAGCGACGGTCTCTTCAATTTCGAAGGCGGCTGCTATGCGAAGATGATCCGGCTCTGCCCGAAGGCCGAGCCGCAGATCCACGACGCATCGCAGCGTTGGGGCGCCGTGCTGGAAAACGTCGTCATCGACCCCGTCACGCGCGAGCCCGACTTCTGCGACGCCAGCCTGGCTGAGAATTCCCGCGGCGCCTATCCGCTGGACCATGTTCCCGGCGCGAGCCGGTCCGGCACGGCAGGTCATCCCAACGCCGTCGTGATGCTCACCTGCGACGCCTTCGGCGTGCTTCCGCCGGTCTCTCGTCTCACCCCGCGTCAGGCCGTCTATCATTTCTTGTCGGGCTACACCGCCAAGGTCGCCGGCACCGAGCGCGGCGTAACCGAGCCGCAGGCGACCTTCTCCGCCTGTTTCGGCGCGCCCTTCATGGCGCGCCGGCCGATCGAGTACGGGCGTCTGCTTCAGCAATATCTCGAGGCCGGCGACGCGGAATGCTGGCTGATCAATACCGGCTGGACGGGCGGCGCTTACGGCGAAGGCGAGCGCATGCCGATCGCGGCGACGCGCGCCATCGTTCAGGAAGCCCTGTCGGGCCGTCTCGCCCAGGCGCGGTTCCGGATCGACCCCGTATTCGGCCTGCTGACGCCGGAAACGGTGGACGGCGTTGATCCGGCGCTGCTCGAGCCGCGCCGGACATGGGCCGACCCCGCCGCCTATGACGAACAGGCGCGCAAGCTCGCAAAGATGTTCGAGGAGAACATGGAGCGCCCTGGCCTTGGCGGCGAGCTGGCGCTCGCCGGCGCGGCCTGAGACGCGTCCGAGGGACGCTTAGATCCAGTCGCTCTGGCCGACAGCGGCGAGGCTGCGCAGCAGCCCGTCCTGCTCAAGCGCAAGGTCGGCGCGGAGCTTCCGGCGCGCCCGCGCCAGCAGGCTTTCCAGCGCTTCGACGGTGACCTCCATCATCGCCGCCGCCTCGACATTGGAAAGCTCAAGAAAATGGCAAAGCTCCAGCGCAAGACGCTGGCGCTCAGGGAGTTTCGCCATGGCCGCGCGCACGACGCCGGCCGCCTCGCCGCGCTCCATGCAGCCCTGCTGATCCGCGCTCGCGTCACGCCGCTCGGGCGCTTCCTCGATCACCCGCTCGCGCCGCTTGCGCAGGCGGTCATAGCAAAGATTGATCGCGATGCGTCCAACCCAGGTATCGAAGCGGGCCGCACCCGGCTTCCAACGCGAGGCGTTGCGCCAGACACGCACGAAGGTTTCCTGCGCCACATCTTCCGCCTCGGCGTCATCGCGCAGCAATCGACGAGCCACGCCCAGCACCGTCGGCAGGCAGCGGTCGACGAAGCGCTTGGCGGCTTCCGGGTCCCCCGCAGCCAGCGCGCGCGCAAACGCCGCATCTTCCGCCATCAGACGGGACCGGGACCGCCGCTCGCCATGGGCGTCGCTGATCTGGGTGGCTGCTGTGCCTGGCATCGTCATTCCCCTACACGCCGCATCAAGCCGGCTGGCCCGGCTGAACCCCTGGAGAGCCTTATATCCACAATCGCTGACGAACATACCGAGAGCGCCAACATGTGTAAGCTTACACTGTATGCTTGCGCTGTAAAGGCCCAAAAGCGCACTGCCGGATACGCATGGGAAGCGCGCCCGCATCCCGGCAAGCACGCAATTTAGTTAGAGAAATTTTAATGGAGTCGATCGGCTGGAGCTTGCGCTCGATCAGTCCGCGCTCTGGATATGCTTTACAAGCATATCAACCATGGGCGGGACCATACGGTCATACGCGCGCCCCCGACCGATTTGCCGTGTCAGCATGAGCGAGGCGAAGCCATGCAGAGACGCCCAGACCACAGGGGCCTCGATGTCGGGGTCGCAGGCGGGGTTCAAGGCGATCACCGCCTCGCGCAGCTCCGACAGGCTTCCGGATTGGCGCACCGAAGCTTCCCGGAACTCGGTATCGCCGACCGCCTCGCTCTCCAGCGCCCAATAGTCGAACATCAGGCGATAGGAGCCGGGCTCATCCTCGGCGAACTCGATATAGGCGATGCACACCGCCTCAAAGGCGTCCCGCGCGTCCAGGCCGTTCAAACGCGCGATGCGCAAGGCGTCGGCGAGGCGCTGGAAACCACGGGTGCGCAGCTCAAGAAGCAGATGGTCCTTACTCGGGAAGTAGCTGTAAGGCATCATCGCGGAGACGCCGAGCTCCTGCGCGATGGTGCGCATCGACACGGCGTTGAACCCGCCCTCCGCAAACAGCTTGAGCGCCGCACCGCAGATCAGATCGCGCGCGGCCGCCTGAGCGCCAGTCTTGCGCGCCGCGCCGCGCTTGCGCCGCGACGCCTTCAGCGCGGCGGGGGAGTTCGATTCCGTCCCTGCCAATCTGCCTCTCCTCTGTGCGGCCCCTCAGCCGCACATAATACCCCCATAACCTTCATCATTTTATATACAGTGTAAGCCAGAAGCGCGCAAGCGGGCACGGCTCGACAAGTTATACTCTTGATCTAACCGATGACGCTAGGTCGCACACCTTCTGATTGCAATATGTTCGCCCACCTGCAACTTGGGCCGTCCGCCCATGAACACGGGCTGAACCAGCCGATCTCGCCGCCCTGGCTTTGCGTCAAGCTCGCAGCATTGCATAAGATGGCGCGATGGCGGCTGAAACCAACGCTTCGTATCGCGACGCCGCGCTGGCGCACTGGCGCGCTGGCCGGCTGGCGCAGGCTGTGGACGGGCTCCGCCATGCCACACGCGCCGGCGAGCCCGGCGCGGCCCCGGCCCTCTTGCAGGCCGCCGCCGACCCAGAGGCTCCAGCGCGGGCGCGCGCAGACGCCGTCGAGGCGCTTGATGATGCGCCGGACGACCCCGCCGTGCGCCGTGCGCAAGCCTATGTCGCGGCTTGCGGCTTCGCGGCGGCGCCCGACCTTGAACGCGCCATCGCCCTGCGCACGCGTCACGCCGCCGAGCACGACGCCCAGGCCGCGCTTGAGCTGGGCTTTCTCGCCTTGCAGGGCGGGGAGCCGGACACGGCGGAATCCTGGTTCGAGCAGGCCGCGCTGACCGGCTCGGGACACGCCATCGGCGCGCTCTTGCGGCTGGGGTCTGACGCGGGCTGGATTTCCCAGACTGCAGCGGAGCGCTTTCAGGCGTTCGCCGCCTCCGGTCACCCCCTCGCCGGAGCGCTCGGCGAAGCGGCGCGCGGCCTGCCCGTTCGGCCGCCGCGACGCAGCGCGCCGGAGCCTCCCGATGCGGCGGCTGTCGCCCGGGCGGCGGCAGGGCCTGAAGATCCAGGCGCGGTGCTGTCTGATGCGCCGCGTGTCGCGGTGTGGGCGGCGGCGATCGCCCCGGCGCTATGCGACTATCTCGCCGCCGGCGCAGCCGGCCTGCTG
>CAZLOV010000097.1:8524-9141 GCA_964561235.1 uncultured Caulobacterales bacterium | reverse complement strand
GTTCGAGCGCGCGAAGGGCGTCGGCAAGAAGCTCGCCCAGCGCATCGCCGCCGAGCTCAAGGACAAGGCGCCCCCCGTGCTCCGCCGCAGCGCGCACGAGCCGCTCGCGAAGACGCTCGCCGACGCCCCGCGCGCCGCTGCAACGGCCGCCGCGCCGGCGCCGGCGGCTGAACTGTCGTCAAACGCCGCGCGCGAAGGGGCCGTCTCCGCGCTGATCAATCTCGGCTATGGCGAGAGCGACGCACGCCAGGCCGCCGCTGCAGCGCTTCGCGCGCTCGGCGACGACGCCGATGAGGCGGCGCTCATCCGCCAGGCGCTGAAGGCGCTCGCGCGATGACCGAGCCCGAGCGCGTCATCTCCGTGGAGACCCAGGCCGAGGACGGCCGCGACAAGGCCCTGCGCCCGCTCTCTTTCGACGAGTTCGTGGGCCAGGCGGCTGCGATCGAGAACCTCAAGGTGTTCGTGCGCGCCGCCGCCGGCCGCGGCGAGGCGCTTGACCATGTGCTGCTCTCCGGTCCGCCCGGGCTGGGAAAGACGACGCTCGCCCAGATCGTCGCCCGGGAGCTTGGCGTGAACTTTCGTGCGACGTCGGGGCCGGTGATCGCACGAAAGTTCAC
>CAZLOV010000097.1:0-8514 GCA_964561235.1 uncultured Caulobacterales bacterium | reverse complement strand
AGCCGCGCGACGTGCTGTTCATCGACGAAATCCACCGGCTTCTGCCCGCGGTGGAGGAGATCCTCTATCCGGCGATGGAGGATTTCTGCCTCGATCTCGTCATTGGCGAGGGGCCGAGCGCGCGCACGGTGCGCATTGATCTGCCGCCGTTCACGCTCGTCGGCGCGACCACCCGCGCGGGCCTGCTCGCCACCCCGCTGCGCGACCGCTTCGGCGTGCCGGTCCGGCTGGAATTCTACGGTGAAGCGGAGCTTACGCGGATCGTGGCGCGCGGCGCGGCCAAGCTCGGTTCCCGCATGGATGAGGGCGGCGCCAGGGAAATCGCGCGGCGCGCGCGCGGCACGCCGCGCGTCGCCGGCCGGCTTTTGCGGCGGGTGCGCGATTTCGCCGATGCGGATGCCGAGACGCTCATCAACGCCGCCGTCGCCGACAAGGCGCTCAGGCGCCTTGAGGTCGACGAGATCGGCCTCGACAGCCTGGACAGGCGCTATCTCAAGGTGCTCGTGGAAGGCTTCGCCGGGGGACCGGCGGGCGTGGAGACGCTGGCGGCCGCCTGCGCCGAGGCGCGCGACGCGCTGGAGGAGGTTGTCGAGCCCTTCCTGATCCAGCAGGGCTTCATCCAGCGCACGCCGCGCGGGCGCGTCGCCGCGCATCGCGCGTGGACACATCTGGGCCTGCAGCCGCCGCGCTCCGGGGAACCGGATCTGTTCGGGGAGGGGACATGAGCCTGACGCCGGAGGCCGGCGCCTGGGACGGCGGCGTGCATCGTCTGCCGGTGCGCGTCTATTACGAGGACACCGATTTCACCGGCGTGGTCTATTACGCCAACTATCTGAAATTCTTCGAGCGCGGGCGCACCGACGCCCTGCGCACCGCGGGCGTGGGCCACGCCGCGCTCTGGGAGGCTGAGCCGCGGCTCGGCTTCGCCGTGCGGAAAATCACGGTGGAATACGTCCAGCCGGCGCGCATCGACGATGCGCTTTGCGTCGAAACCGTCTTTATCCGGGCGAAGGGCGCGCGCTTCGAGGTCGCCCAGCGGATCCTGCGCGGGGAGGCCCTGCTTGCGAGCGCCGAGGTGACGGCGGCCTGCATCGACGCCTCGGGCCGGCCCGCGCGGCTTCCGAAATCCGTGATCGCCGCGCTTGCCGGGAAGGTTTCAGCCTAGCGGCCTCCCTCAAATCGCCCGATTCAGTCTCCATCGAGCATGAGAGCATCCGGGCGGCGCTGCTGCGGGGTTGGCCGTTTCAGGCGCGGAAGGCTATGCAGGACGCCCGGTCCTATGAGGGGAGTGCGAGAACGTCCATGGAAACCGTCGCTGCGGCACTGAACGCTCCGAGCCAGGAGCTGACGATCCTTTACCTGTTCCAGCGCGCCGACATCGTCGTGAAGGCGGTGATGGCGATCCTGGCCTTCATGTCGGTCTGGTCCTGGGCGATTGCCGTGGACAAGTTCATGCAGATGCGCCGCGCGCACGCCATGGCGCGACGCTTCGAGGAGGACTTCTGGAGCGGCGCGAGCCTTGACCATCTCAACGACCGCTACGGGCGCGATCCGAAGGATCCGTTCGGCCGCGTGCTCGCCGCCTCGATGCGCGACTGGGACGGCTTCTCCGTCGCGAGATCCGGCGGCGCGGAAGCCAATCGCGAGCTGACGAAGCTCGAAGGCGGGCTGGGCGTTCTGGCGATCATCGGCTCCTCGGCGCCCTTCATCGGTCTGTTCGGCACGGTCTGGGGCATCATGAACTCGTTCCGCTCGATCGCCGCCACGCGCGACACCAATCTCGCCGTTGTCGCGCCGGGCATTGCCGAGGCCCTGTTCGCCACCGCGCTCGGCCTCCTTGCGGCGGTGCCGGCGGTGATCTTCTTCAACGCGCTCTCCTCCAATCTTTCGAAATACGCCGCGCGTCTGGAAGGCTTCGTCGACGATCTCGCCGCGCTTGCAAGCCGGGAGGGCTGAGCGATGGCGGGCGACGTCGAGGCGGGCGGCCGCGGCAACGGCCGCCGCAACTGGAAGCCCAAGGCCGAAATCAACGTGACGCCTTTCGTGGACGTCATGCTGGTGCTGCTCATCGTGTTCATGGTCGCCGCTCCGCTTCTGACGGTGGGCGTGGAGGTCGACCTTCCCGACACCGAGGCGCCGGCGATCACCACGTCGGAAGAACCGCTGACGATCACCGTGCGCGCGGACGGCCAGATCTTCCTGCAGGAAACCGAGGTCGGGCTGGACGAGCTGGTTCCGCGGCTGGAGGCGATCGCGGGCACGGGTTCGGAGGCGCGCATCTACATCCGCGCCGACGAAAGCGCGGACTATGGCGCGGTCATGCAGGTCATGGCGCGCATCTCGGCGGCGGGATACGGCGATCTCGGCCTCGTCACCGATCCGATCCAGAACTGAAGCCGGAGGCGTTGGGTCCGCCATGCGGTCGGTCTTCAGCTACGCGGTCTCGCTCGCGCTTCACGCCGCCCTGATGGCGGGCGTGCTGATCGGCTTGCCGCATGCGGCGGTCCGGCTCGAGCAGCTGGAGGTGGTTCCCGTCGAGCTGGTGACCCTGGCGGAGACCACGAATGTGCGCGCGCGCGCGCCGGAGCCCGAACCGGAAGAGCCCGAGCCGGAAGCCCCGGAACCTGAACCGGAGCCCGAACCGGAGCCCGAGCCGGTTCCTGAACCGCCCGCCCCGGAGCCCGAACCGGAGCCCGAACGCATCCCGCCGCCGCCCGAGCCGGAGCCGGAAATCCGCGAGCCCGAGCCTGAGCAGGACGAGCCTGAGCCGGAACCGGAGCCTGAACCCGAACCGGAACCGGAACGCGTCGATCTCTCCCGGCTCGCCGATCTTGCCCGCCGCAGCCAGGCGCGGCGCGAGGCAACCGAGGACGGGCCCGAAACCCGGCAGGCCGGCGCCGGCACGGCGAATACGGCGGATCTGCAGGATTACATGTTCTCGCAGCTGCGCCGGTGCTGGCGCGCGCCGGCGGATGCGCCCAATCCGGAAGAGCTCGCCGTCTCCGTCGAGATCCGCCTGGAGCGCGACGGCTCGCTTGCCGAGCCGCCGCGGCTGATCAACGAGGCGCGCATTCTCAACTCGCCCAATCCCTATTTGCGGGTGGCGGGCGAGCGCGCGGTGCGCGCTTCGGTGGATTGCGCGCCCTTCACGCTGCCCGCCGAGCGCTATTCGGAGTGGCGCGTGACGACCATCAATTTCAGACTGGAGTTCTGACCGGCCCGAACTTCGCCGCACTCGACGCCTAGCGGTGAGACTTGCGGCCCGTTACGACCGACATGCCCGAGATGTGGAGCCAGACCGAAGTGACCTACGCTGATCGCCGTCTCCTGCGCCTGCCGGCGCTGCTTGCAAGCCTCGCCGTTCTCGTCGCGCTCGTGCTGCCGGCGGCGGCGCGCGCGCAACTGGTGGTGGATGTCACGGAGGGCCATCTCGATCCGCTGCCGATCGCGATCGTGGACTTCGTCGGACAGACGTCCGAGGAACGCGAGCTTGGCGCGGAGATCGCCGGCATCGTTGAGAACAATCTGCGCAGCTCGGGTCTCTTCCGGCCGCTCGACGACGGCGCCTTCATCGAGAACATCACGAATATCGACCTGCGCCCGCGCTTCTCCGACTGGCGGGTCATCAACGCCGACGCGCTGCTGGTCGGCCGCGTGCGCGAAACCGGCGACGGGCGGCTGCTGGTCGCGGTGCGCCTTTGGGATACGGCCTCGGAAACCCAGCTGGTCGGCTTTCAGTTCACCTTCCTGCCCGAAGCCAGCCGGCGCGTCGCGCATCAGATCTCCGACCGTGTGTATGAGCGCCTGACCGGCGAAACCGGCTATTTCGACACGCACATCGTCTATGTGTCGGAATCCGCCGGGCCGGACGGCGAGCCGGTCCGCCGGCTCGTGCTGATGGATCAGGACGGCTTCAATCCGCGTCCCCTGACGAGCCGGCGCTATATGGCGCTGCTGCCCAACTTCTCGCCGACCAACCAGCAGATCACCTACGTGTCGTTCCGCGACCAGGTCGCCCAGTCCTATCTCTATGAAATCAATACTGGCCGCGAGGAGCGCCTGTTCGACTTCGGCTCCGGCTCGAACCGCTCCGGCCAGAGCCTCGCGGCGCGCTTCCATCCCGACGGCGACGAGCTTGTCGCCGCCATCGAGCGCAACGGCGACCATAATGTGTACCGGTATCAGCTCGCCTCCGGCGAGATCGAGCCGCTGACCTCCAGTCCGGCCGACGACGTAGAGCCGTCCTATTCGCCCGACGGCGAGCAGGTGGTGTTCTCCTCCACGCGCGGCGGGGCCTCCCAGCTTTATGTCATGAGCGCCGACGGCTCCAATCCGCGTCGAATCACTTTCGGCGAAGGCCGCTACAACACGCCGGTCTGGTCCCCGCGCGGCGACCTGATCGCGTTCACGAAACAACAGGGCGGCCTGTTTGCGCTGGGCGTCGTCTCCGCGGACGGTTCCGGGCGCGAACGCATTCTCTACGAAGGCTATTTCGTCGACACCCCGGCCTGGTCGCCGAACGGGCGCGTGCTTCTTTTTACGAGGGGTGAACGAACTCGTAACGGTCCTCGTCATGAAATATGGAGTGTGGATCTGGCTGGATTTAATCTGCGCCGGATGCCGATCGCCGGAAACTCCTCCGATCCGGCGTGGTCGCCCTTGCTCGACTGAACAGGGCGCGTTTACTGTAACGCCGCGCGCGGCCGGGAGAGGGCGTCCGCGCGCCTGAAGGTGGTTTTCCGTGGTTCCGTCTTCGCCTCGCACCAGCGGCGGGACCCGCAACGAGGGACGAATCCGTCATGAATTTTTCCAAGCTCGCCGCCGCGGCCGCCTTCGGCCTGCTCGTCACGGCCTGCGCCAGCCAGCCTGAGCCGGTCGCCGAGCCCGCTCCGGCGCCCGCCCCGGCTCCGGCCCCGGCGCCGGCCCCGTCCGGCCCGGTTCCCGGCTCGGCCGAGGACTTCGAAGTCAACGCCGGCGACCGCGTCTTCTACGGCTATGACCGTGCGGACCTGACTGCTGAAGCGCGCGAGGTCCTGCGTCGTCAGGCGGCGTGGCTGAACAGCTATCCGGGCGCCCAGATCCTCATCGCGGGCAACTGCGACGAGCGCGGCACGCGTGAATACAACCTCGCGCTCGGCGCCCGCCGCGCCAATGCGGCGCGCGACTTCCTGGTCGCCCAGGGCGTCGATCCGGCCCGTATCTCGACGGTCTCCTACGGCAAGGAGCGCCCGACCTGCAACGAGTCCAACGAGCGTTGCTGGGCGGTCAACCGTAACGCGACGACGATCATCACCGGCGGTCTCGGCGCCTAAGCCAGCCGGACGCCTTGCGGCTCGTACCAAGCGCCTGCGCCCTTAGGGCGCAGGCGCTTGTTCCGTTTGCGGCGCTGCGGTGAGGCCGCATTAACCGGCGCGCCGCAATTTCGCCGCGCCCGGCCTTCATGGAGGAAGGCCGCCGCTGTCCGCATGAGGTGCTTCGCCGTGTCGACCGTTACTGCGCGCCCCTTCGCCTTTTTCGCTCTTCTGCTTGCGTTCGCCGTCCTCGCGCCGGACGCCCAGGCTCAGTCGCGGCGCGAGCTCGCCCAGCGCATCGACCAGCTCGAAGCCCGGCTTGCCGAGATGGAAAGCCGCAATCTGGCGGGCGATCCCGTTGCGGAGACGCTTTTGAGCCGGGTGGAGTCGCTTGAAGGCGCGCTTCAGGATCTCACCCGCCGCTACGAAGAACTGGCGTTTGAAAACCGGCAGCTGCAGCGGCAACTTGAAAGCCGGGCCTATTCGGCGCCGCAGCCGGCCGGTGCGAACGGTGTCGACGCGGGCGGTTTCAGCCTGCGCGAGCCCGGCGCGGGCGGCGCGGCCGCCTCCGCGCTCGACGAGGAAGGCCTGCGCGAAGACGGCCTCGCCGTGGTCGATGAAGACGATCCTTTCGCCGACGCCCGCGCCCGCGCGACCCGCCGCCTTGGCGAGGTCAGCGAGATTCCCGAATCGCTTCCCCCGGAAACCGATATCGCCGGTCCGGCCGAGCTCGCGCCCGCCCCGGCGCCGGTGGACACCGCCGAACTGACAGCGCCGCCCAACCCGGACCGCGCCTTCCAGTCGGGCCGCAACGCGCTTTATGACGGCGACTTCGCCGGCGCGCAGGAACGCTTCCTGTCCTTCGTGGAGACCTACCCGTCCGACAACCGGATCGGCGAAGCCCATTACTGGCTCGGCGAGACCTATTTCGTCAGCGGCGATTACGGCGCGGCGGCGGAGAGCTATGTCGCCAGCCTTGGCGCGGATCCTCGCGGTGAAAAGGCCGGCGACAGCTTCGTGCGCCTCGCCGCCTCGCTTGCCGAGCTTGGTGAGACCGGCGAAGCGTGCGGCACGCTTGACCAGTTCGAGCGGGAATTCCCCAACGCCGATCCGGAGGCGCGCCGCAAGGCCCGGCGCGAGGCGCTGCGCATCGGGTGCAGCTAGGCGCGCTTGCAGACGACGCGCTCGCGCTCGATCCGTTCGCGCGCGCGCCGCTGGTCCTTGGCTATTCCGGCGGCGGGGATTCAACCGCGCTGCTGCTTGCCCTCGCCGAGGCCGCCGGCCGCACGGGCCGGCCGCTGCACGCGCTTGTGTTCGATCACGCCCTGAGACCTGAAAGCGCCGAGGAAGCGCAGCGTGCGGCCCGTATCGCAAACAGCGTGGGCGCTCAGGCGCATGTCGCGCGCTGGGAGACGGCGAAGCGCAATCTCGCAAAAGCCCGCGCCGCGCGGCACCGCTGGCTCGCGCTGACGGCTGCGGCGCTCGGCGCGAAGGTTCTGCATCTCGGCCACACGATCGACGACAGGATCGAGACGCTCGCCATGCGTGCGGCGCGTCCGGGCGGATGGCGCGGCATGACCGCCATGGGCAAGGCGGATCCCTCGCCGGCCTGGCCGGAAGGCGCCGGGCTCGCCGTGTCGCGCCCGCTGCTTGAGGCGCGCCGGGCGGGCTTGCGCGCGCTTTTGAAGCGTCTGGACGTGTCGTGGATTGATGATCCGGGCAATGAGGACGTCCGCCAGGAGCGCATTCGCATCCGAAGGCGCTTGCTCCATCCCGAAGCCGGCGCCGGCCAAGCGCTGCTGCAGGCGGGCGATCGCGCGCGAAGGCTCGATCGTGCGGTCTCCTTGATCGCCGCCCCCGTGCTTCAGTCCGCCGTCATGCTGGCCTGGGGCGGCGTGCGTCTGGACGTGCGGGCGCTGGCGAAACTGCCGGCGCCGGCCGCCGATCGCGCCGTGGAGCGCGCCGCGCTGGCCGCCTCCGGGGCGCTGGCGCTGAACCGCAAAGCCCGCGTGCGCCTGCTGCAGGCCCTGCTTGCGGGCGAGACTACCTCGTCAGGCGGCGTCATGACCTTGCCCGGCGGCTTGCTGACGCGCGATCCCGGCGCTGCGGCCGGCCGCGCGGACGGCGCGCCGGGGTTGGCGCCGCTCAGGCTGGCGGCCGGGGAGGCGGGCGTGTTCGACGGCCGTTTCCGGATCACTGCGCGCGACAGTCCCGCCGTCGCCGCGGCGCACGGGTCACGTCTGCGCGAGGGCGGAGCGGAGGCGGTCCCTGCGGCGGCCCGGCCCGGGCTGGTCGAAGTGCGCGAGGGCGGCGCGCGTAGGATTGCAGGCCTCGAGCCGTCGCCGGCTGAGTTTCTTGGCGCGTTAAGGCTGGCGCATCTTGGTCTTTGTGAGCCCGGCGGGGCGTGGTTTGATGAGGTCATGTGCTGCGTCCGGAGGGCGCACCGCACTGGCGCCGCGCCGCCTGCGCGCCAATATTGCTGACACTGCGCATCACGCGCGCCGCGGAGCCGTCCGCGGTCAAGCCGAGTTGAAGGACCCCCGCGATGAACGTCCGCAACATCCTGGTCTGGGCCATCCTGATCATTCTGCTGGTCGCCCTGTTCAATGTTCTTCAGGGGCCGCCGCCCCAGAACAACAACGGACAGGAGCTGAACTATTCCGCCTTCATGAACGAGGTGGAGTCCGGCGGCGTGTCGGCGGTGACCATCCAGGGCGAGACGATCACCGGACAGCTCTCCAACGGCGTGGCGTTCCGCACGTTCGTTCCGGCGGATGCAAACGTCACCGCTGCGCTGCGCGCGAACAATGTCGACATCACCTCGCGGCCTTCCAGCGAAGACGGCTTTTCCCTGATGGGCGTGCTCATCAGCTGGTTCCCCATGCTGCTCCTGATCGGGGTGTGGATCTTCTTCATGCGGCAGATGCAGTCGGGCGGCCGCGGCGCCATGGGGTTCGGCAAGTCCAAGGCGAAGCTGCTGACGGAGCGGCACGGGCGGGTCACCTTCCAGGACGTCGCCGGCGTTGACGAGGCGAAGGAGGAGCTCCAGGAGATCGTCGAGTTCCTCAAGGATCCTTCAAAGTTTCAGCGGCTGGGCGGCAAGATCCCCAAGGGCGCGCTACTCGTGGGTCCTCCGGGCACCGGCAAGACGCTGATTGCGCGCGCGGTTGCAGGCGAGGCGAACGTGCCGTTCTTCACGATCTCCGGCTCGGATTTCGTGGAG
>CAZLOV010000096.1:0-9166 GCA_964561235.1 uncultured Caulobacterales bacterium | reverse complement strand
GGCTCATGCCCGGCTTGCGCGGCACGCCGGCGGTGACGATGCACACGTCGGCGCCGGCGATCGGGGCGTAGTCCTCCACCGAGCCGCCGGTCAGCAGGCTGTCGCGGCCGAAGACCGGGCTCGCCTCGGCGATGTCGAGCGCCTTGCCCTTCGCCACGCCTTCCTGAAGGTCCATCAGCACCACGTCGCCCAGCTCCTCGCGGGCGCAGATATGGGCAAGCGTGCCGCCGATCATGCCGGCGCCGATAAGGGCGATCTTCTTGCGAGCCATCACGGTCTCCCTGGTCGAAATGTCGGATGCGGCGCAGCGGCGGAGAGAAGACAGGCCGGCGCGCGAACAGATCCGCCTTCCTCTAAACCTCCGCCTTCGCAGGCGCAATGCGCCGAAGGGCGAAGGCCGCCTATGCCCCCTCGACGAAACGGCGCTCGGCGGCGAGATAGTCCGTCGAGCGCATTTCCATCAGGCGCGAGGCCGTCCGCTGGAACTCGAACGCGCCGTCGCCCTGCGTATACAGCGCGTCTGGCTCGGCCGCCGCGCTCATCAACAGCTTCGTGCGCGCCTCATAGAGCGCGTCGATCAGGGTGACGAAGCGCGCCGCTTCGTTGCGGTTCTGCGGCCCCAGCAGCGGCGTGTTGTCGATCAAAAGGGTATGGAAGGCCTCGGCGAGCCGCAGATAATCCGCCGCGCCGAGCGGACGCGCGCACAGCTCCTCGAACGAAAACCGCGCAACGCCGGCGGCCTCGCGCGGCACGTCGAGCCGGCGGCCCTGGACCTCAAGCGTGCAGGCGCGCGGTTCGGCGCCCAGCGTGAGCCGCTCGAAAGCCGCGTCCATCGCCGCATCCGCCGCCTCGCCCAGCGGGGTGTAGTACACCGGCGCGGCCTGAAGGCGTTCCAGCCGGTAGTCGCGGCCCGAGTCCAGCCGCATCACGTCGAGCCGGTTGTGGATGAGCTCGATGAAGGGTTCGAACAGCGCGCGGTTGAGCCCGTCCTTGTACAGATCCTGCGGCGGCCGGTTGGAGGTCGCCACCATGACGACGCCCTCCGCGAACAGGGTCTCTGCAAAACGCCCGAGGATCATCGCATCGGCGACATTGGTGACCTGGAACTCGTCAAAACAGAGAACACGGGTGTCCTGCGCAACCGCGCGCGCCACCTTCGGCAGCGGGTCGCGGCCCTTCTCCGCGCGGGCCTCGGCGAGCCGGGCGTGCACCTCCAGCATGAACTGGTGAAAATGCACCCGGCGCTTTTCCGGCAAAGTCACCGCGCGGAAGAAGAAGTCCATGATCAGGGACTTGCCGGTGCCCACGCCGCCCCAGAGATAAAGCCCGCGCGGCGCCGGCCTGCGTCCGCCGAGCAGGCCGCGGCGGCCGCCCTTCCAGCGCTCGATCCCGGCGGCGAGCTCGCTCAGGCGCTCAGCGGCGCGGGCCTGGCCCTCGTCGGGTTCCAGACGGCCCTGCTCCACGCAGGCGGCGAGCGCTTCCGACGGCGTCACCCCGCAAGGCTCCGAAGCGCAGCCGCGCCGATCAGCGCAAACGCGATGACGGCGGCGGCGATCAGAAAGGCGGGGCGTTCGATCCGGCGCATGCCGCCTGTGTAGCGGCGGCCGGGGGCGCCCGCCAAGGCGCGCTGTTCACGCGTGTGTGAACACCGGCTGCGGGCGCGCGGCGATCGCGTTGATCGCGCGGTGGGGGGTGCGCAACGCCGCGCGCCGCCTGCTTTACGGGGCGCTTGAAATCCGTCTTCGGTTGAACTCACGTTCGGTCGTCACGCAGACGGCTTCAGGGAGGGGGCGATGACGACCGCGGCGCCGAGCGGCCTCAAGCCGCGTGAAGCGGACCGGCTGCGCAAGGCCGGCTTTCCCGAGGCCGCGATTGTCGAGATCGACGCGGCGGTCAAGCGCAATCCCGGCTTTCGCCGGCGTCGCTGGTGGCGATTTCTGCTCACGGGCGTGTTCGCCCTGGCCGGTATTCTGATCGGCCTCGGCGGCGCGGATGAATGGTGGGGCCCCGCTGCGGGCGGCGCGCTTGGCGGCGCTGTGGGTTATCTCGCCGGCTGGGTCGTGGAGACGTTCACCACTGAAGTTGATCTCGACAGCGACCGCTTTCTGCTCCGGATTGCGGATGCGGCGATCCGCGGCGACGCCGACGGTCTGAAGGCGCGCGCCGAAGCGCTCCGGGAGCATTACGATCCCAACCGGCCGGCGGACGCCGTCTATGCGCTCAACGGGCTCGCCGCAGCGCAAGCCCGGCAAAACGACGCCAACCGCTGGAGCGGGGTGATCCTGCCTCTCGTTTTGCTCGCCGCCCTAAGCGGATTGGCGTTGCTGATTTACTTTGACGTGTTCGAGGAGACCGCCGGGGAACCGCGCCAGACGCCCTCAGCGCCAGACGCCGAGGCGCTCGCGCCAGATCTCGGGCAAGGGCTTGGGCCGGCGCGTTACACGATCCACGTAGACATGGACGAAGAAGCCTTCCGCAATCGCCTGGTCCTCGCCTGAGCGGAAAATGCCGATCTCATAGCGCACGCTTGACGTTCCGAGCCTTGCAATCCGCAAGCCCGCCTCCAGCGCCTCGGGAAAGGCTGCGGGCGCGAAATACCGGCACCCGGTCTCGACCACGAGGCCGATCGGGTCGCCGCGCTCGATGTCGAGCAGACCCCCGGCGACGAGCGCCCGGTTCACCGCCGTGTCGAAATATCCGCAGTACGCGACATTGTTGACGTGGCCGTAGATGTCATTGTCCGCCCAGCGCGTCTCGATCGGCTCGAAGCGGACGTAGGACGCGCGTGTTCCCGGGCCGGAGCGTTCGCCGCCCGCGCTTACAGCACCTCCCCGTACATCGCCAGGATGTCGTCATAGGTCATTTCGCGCGGATTGTTCGGCAGCAGGCGGTCGTTCGCAGCCACGTCCTCGGCCATGCGCGGCAGGTCGTTGTGCGAGACGCCGAGCTGGCTCATCCGCCGCTCGATGCCGACCGCCTCCGCGATCCGGTCCATCTCGTCGATGAGGCCGGCCGAGCCCGGCTTCAGGCCCAGATGCGCCGAAATCTCCGCATACTGATCTTCACAGGCGGAAGCGTTGAAGCGCAGCACCGGCGGCAGGACGACCGCGTTGGAAAGCCCGTGGGGGACATGGAAGATGCCTCCCAGCGGATAGGCCATGGCGTGAACGCCTGCGCAAGGGCTGTTGGAGAAGGCCTGTCCCGCCAGCATCGCGCCAAGCAGCATGTCGCCGCGCGCCTCCAGATCGGCGCCGTCCGCACAGGCGCGCAGGATGCCGGCGTGGAGTTTCTTCAGCGCCGTCAGCGCAAGCGCGTCGGAAACCGGGTTCTTCGCGCGCCGGTTGGTGAAGGCCTCGATGGCGTGCACCATCGCATCAATGCCGGTATAGGCGGTGGGATGGCGCGGAAGGCCGAGCGTAAGCTCCGGATCCAGGACCGCCATGTCGGCGTAGAGCGGATCCGCGGCGATGCCGCGCTTGCTTTCCTTTCCCGTGGTGATGACCGCCACATTGGTTACCTCCGAACCGGTGCCCGCCGTTGTCGGCACGAGGATCAGCGGAGGGCGCGAGGCGCGCACCTGCTCCACTCCGTACATTTCCGAGAGTGGCTGTTCGCCGGACAGCAGCACGGCGACGACCTTCGCGGTGTCCATGGGGCTTCCGCCGCCGAACCCGATCACGGCCTGCACCGCCGCCGAGCGGCCCGTGTCGACCGCCTCGAAGACGACGTGTTCGGGCGGATCGGCGACCACCTTGTCGTAGATCGTCACCTCGCATCCCGCTTCGCGAAGACCGGCGACCGCGGCGTCGTAAAGGCCCGCGTCGCGCACGCCGGGATCGGTGACGAAGAGAATGCGGCGGGCGCCGCGAAGCGCGCCCCCGGCGGCGCTGGCGAGGCGTCTGGCGCCGCCGGCCTCGAAGAGGACGCGCGGCACGGTGCGGAAGACGAACGGTTTCATGCCAGCGAGTTCAGCAAGGCGGCTTGCAAGGTGCAAGCGGCGCCTTACTGCATCGTCGGAATGACGAAGGACTGATCCGCGATCTCGCCGGACGGCCAGCGCTGGGTCACCGTCTTGATCTTGGTGAAGAAGCGCACGCCCTCCGTGCCGTGCTGGTTCGCGTCGCCGAAGGCCGACCGCTTCCAGCCGCCGAAGGTGTGATAGGCGACCGGCACCGGGATCGGCACGTTCACGCCGACCATGCCGACATTGACCTTGCTGGCGAACTCGCGCGCAGCCAGCCCGTTGCGGGTGAAGATCGCCACGCCGTTGCCGTACTGATGCTCGCTCGGCAGGCGTGCGGCTTCCTCGAGGTCCTTCGCGCGCACGACCTGCAGCACCGGGCCGAAGATCTCTTCCTTGTAGGACTGCATGTCCGGGGTCACGCGGTCGAACAGGGACGGGCCGATGAAGAAGCCCTCCTCATGGCCCTGCAGCGTGAAGCCGCGGCCGTCCACGACAAGCTCCGCGCCTTCGTCCACGCCCATCTGGATGTAATGTTCGATACGCGCGCGATGCGCGGCGGTGACCACAGGCCCGTAGGCGGCGTCGGGATCGGTCGAAGGGCCGGGCTTGAGCCGCTCGATCTCCGGCAGCAGGCGGTCGATCAGCCGGTCGGCGGTGTCGTCGCCGACGGGCACGACCACCGGCAGCGCCATGCAGCGCTCGCCCGCCGAACCGTAGGCGGAGCCGACAAGGTCCTTCACCACCTGGTCCATGTCCGCGTCGGGAAGGACGATGCCGTGGTTCTTCGCGCCGCCCATGGCCTGGACGCGTTTTCCGTGTTCGGCGCCCTTCGTGTAGACGTAATGGGCGATGTCGGAGGAACCCACGAAGCTGACCGCCTTGATGTCGGGATGCTCCAGGATGGCGTCGACCGCCTCCTTGTCGCCGTGAACCACGTTCAGCACGCCTTCAGGCAGGCCGGCCTCGATCATGAGCTCGGCGAGGCGCATCGGAACGCTCGGATCCTTCTCCGAGGGCTTCAGGATGAAGGCGTTCCCGCAGGCGATGGCGACGCCGAACATCCACATCGGGATCATCGCCGGGAAGTTGAACGGGGTGATGCCCGCCACCACGCCGAGCGGCTGGCGCATCGAATAGACGTCGATGCCGGGGCCTGCGCCTTCGGTGTATTCGCCCTTGAGCAGGTGCGGCACGCCGCACGCGAACTCGATGACCTCCAGCCCGCGCTGGATGTCGCCCTTGGCGTCGGCGATCACCTTGCCGTGTTCGGAGGACAGGAGCCGGGCCAGGCTCTCCATCTCGTCTTCCACAAGCTGCTTGAACTTGAACATGACGCGCGCCCGGCGTTGTGGATTGGTGGCGGCCCAGGCGGGCTGCGCGGCCTTCGCCACTTCGACGGCGTCGTTGAGTTCCGCGCGCGTCGCCAGCGCCACGCGCGCCTGGACGGCGCCGGTATTGGGATCGAAGACGTCGGCGAAGCGGCCCGAGGCGCCAGGTTGACCGGCGGCGTTGACGAAATGGGGAATGGCGCGCGGCGCAGCTTCAGCGGTCATGGGATCCTCCTGGATGCGCGGCCCTTCGCGGGCCGTCTGCTCTCGCGCGGAGGGATAGACCCCGGCGCAGCGCGTGTCGAGGCGCACGCCTCACGGCTCCGTGCGCGGCTCGACGAGGTGCGCGATCCAGACCGCAAGCACGGCGGCGGCGAGCTGGGCGGCGATGAACGCGGGCGCATCATCCGGACGGATGCCGGAGAAGGTGTCGGTGAAACTCCGCGCGACGGTCACCGCCGGGTTGGCGAAGCTCGTTGAAGCCGTGAACCAGTAGGCCGCGGTGATGTAGAGCCCCACCACCCAAGGCACGGCGCGGCTTTCCGTCTTCACGGCGAGGAAGATGAAAAAGACGAGCCCGAAGGTTGCCACCGCTTCGGAGAACCATTGCGAGGGGCCTGCGCGCACGCGCTGGCTCAGGTCGAGCGCGGGCGCCTCAAACATCAAATGCGCGGCGAGCACGCCGAGCAATCCGCCCGCGATCTGGACAAGGACATACAATGCGCCTTCGGCCGGCCCGATCCGCTTGCGCAGAAACATCGCCAGCGTGACGGCCGGATTGAAATGCGCCCCTGACACGGGCCCGAGCGTGGTGATGAGCACGACCAGGATCGCGCCGGTGGCGATCGTGTTGGCGAGAAGGGCGAGCGCGATATCCTCGGTGAGCGTCTCCGCCATGATGCCGGAGCCGACCACCCCGGCGAGCAGAAAGGCGGTTCCAAGCGCCTCCGCCGCCAGCCGCCGGAACACCTCGGCCGACACCAGGTTCACAGAGGCCCCGCCTCGCCAGCTGCGTTCAGCGCCGTCCGCAGCCCTTCGCGATCAAGCGCTTCGAGCGGCTGGGCCAGCAGGGCGGCGATCTTCGCCTCCAGCGAGACGAAGACATCCTCGAAGGCGGCGCGCGCCTTGTCCGTATCCTCGATCGCAGCCGGGTCCGGCAATCCCCAATGCGCGGTCAGCGGCGCGCCGGGCCAGACCGGGCAGACTTCAGCGGCGGCGCTGTCGCAAACGGTGATGACCGCGTCAAACGCAGCCGCGCCCGTCTCCCCGAACACGTCCCAGGACTTCGAACTGAGGCCCTCGGCCGGTATCCCCTTGTTTTTCGGGGTTTCAATCGCAAGCGGATGCGGCGCGCCCTTCGGCTGCGAGCCCGCCGAGGCCGCCGTGAGGCGCCCGCCGCCGCGCGCGTTCGTCAACGCTTCGGCGAGGATCGAGCGGGCGGAATTCCCCGTGCACAGGAACAAAAGTCGTATCATGGGCGCCTGTCAGCATTGTTTTTTGGCGGGCGTGCACCAAAAAATAGAGTGTGAGTGGCGAGATATTTCAGTGATGGACAAAATGTCAACGGTCAACGGCGCACCCGTGCTCGCTCCTGCAGATGGAGAAGACGAGGCGGTCCGGCAGATGGCCGCATTGTCCCACGCCACGCGGCTGGCCGTGTTCCGCCGCCTCATGCGGGCGGGGCCCGCAGGCGTAGCCGCCGGCGTGCTTTCGGAAGAACTCGGCGTCAGCCCCAGCAATCTTTCCGCTCATCTCAACGTGCTCACCGGCGCTGATCTGGCCGTCATGCGCAAGGACGGCCGCCGCCGCCTCTACGCTCCCCGCGTGGACACCGTGCGCGGGCTCGTGGATTTCCTCGTCGAGGAATGCTGCGCGGACCATCCCGAAGTTGGCCCGTTCAGACGCTGCTGAACCCTTGACCGCGCCGGACCCTTGCGCGGGCCGGACGGTTGAGGAACATGGCGCCCATGACCGCGCCCAAGCTTGTGTCTCCTTCAGATAATGCGGACGATCCGCTCGCCGGCGCGCGCCATGTCGTCGACCAGCTGATCGAGGAACGCGCCGGCGGATTGATGTCCAATCCGCAGGTCTGGCGGCTGGTCAAGGCGGTGTTCTATCCTGTTCTGGGCTATTCGCGCGCCGTCGAGATCGCCGACACGTTGGCGCCCATGGGCGGCCGGGAGGCGCTTGACTGGAGCTCGGAATTTCTGGCGATGCGCGTGGACGTCAGCGGCATGGAATCGGTGCCGGAAAGCGGCCCGTGCGTCATCACCGCCAACCATCCCGGCGGCATCGCTGACGGGATCGCGCTGCACCAGGTGCTGCGCGAACGCCGGCCTGACGCGGTTTATTTCGCCAACCGCGACGCCATCCGCGTCTGCGCAGGCCTTGCTGATCACGTCATCCCGGTGGAATGGCGAGAGGGGCATCGCTCGCGCGACAAGACGCGCGAGACGCTCAAGCAGGCCGTCGCCGCCTTCAAGGACGGGCGGTGCGTGGTGGTGTTCCCCGCCGGACGCATGTCGGCCTGGGACTGGCGCGAGCGCCGCCTCGTCGAGCAGCCCTGGATGCCGACGGCTGTAGGACTGGCTCGCAAATTCCATGCGCCGGTGATCCCGCTCGGGGTGCGCCAGCGTATGAGCCTGATGTTTTACGGCCTCGGGCAGATTTCAGAAGAACTCAAGCACATGACCGTCTTCCACGAGCTGCTCGCCAAACAGGGCGCGCGTTACCGGCTGCGCTTCGGCGAGCGCCTGCCGCCGGAAGCCCTGCCCGGCGACGACGCGGCGGCGACCGAAGCCCTGCGCCGCGAAAGCGAACGTCTCGCGCTTGATCTGGACCGGCCCGCACTGACCGCCTCATGACGCTTGCTCTCGACCTGCCCGTCTCGCCTGCTGAAATGCTGGTCGAGCAGATGATCCTTGATCGCGCGCCGCGGCTCGCCCGGCGCCCGCGTCTGTGGAAACTCATGCGCGCGGTGGGCTACCCGCTGCTTGGATACGACGAGGCTGTCTCGCTTGTTGACGCCGTCGCGCCGCTGAGCGCCGACGAATGCTTCGCCTGGGGCGAGGCGATGCTGCAGCTCGGCGTTCGCACGCAGGGTCTCGAGAACGTCCCGGCGGATGGTCCCGTCGTGATCATCGGCAATCACCCCGGCGGGATCGCCGACGGCGTCGCGCTGTGGACGGCGATCAAGCAGCGGCGTCCCGATCTCTGCTTCCTCGCCAACCGGGACGCGCTGAAGATCTGCCCGGGGCTGTCGGAGCGCATCATTCCCGTGGAGTGGCGGCGCAACGCCGACAGCCGCCGGCGCTCGCGCGAAACCCTGCGCGGGGCGATGGAGGCGCTCAATCACGGCCGCTGCCTGACCATCTTCCCGGCCGGACGCATGGCGGACTGGAGCTGGCGGAAATGGCGCATCGCCGACCCCGCCTGGGCGCAGACCGCCATGTCGCTGGCGCGCCGGTTCAACGCGCCGGTCGTGCCGATGGGCGTCACCCAGACCATGCCGTTGCTCTATTACGCTCTGGCGCAGATCAATGAGGAGCTGCGCGACGTCACCATCTTCCACGGCCTGATGCGCCAGAAGGGCAAGCGCTACCGGCTGAGCTTCGGCGAGGCGGCCTCCGCGCGCGACTGGCCGGGCGACGAGAAGGAAGCCACGCAGGCCGTCAAGCAGGCCTGCGAGCGCCTCGCCTGGGGGCGGGGTTAGGCGGCTGCCCGCCGAGCGTGGATCCAGTACCCGTGATGACCACCATGGTTCGTCGGCGAAAGATGGAGCTGACCAAACTCAGCTTCATCAAACAATCGCGCAACGGTCGTGACCTGCGCCCCGTTTGGCCCCGCATTTAAAATGGGAGTCCGCTCAACAAGG
>CAZLOV010000095.1:7526-9271 GCA_964561235.1 uncultured Caulobacterales bacterium | reverse complement strand
TCGGCAGAAGCGCGTCCGGGCGCTCCTTCTCGATCACCTTGGCGACCATCTCCGGGGTGATCGGCTCGATATAGGTGGCGTCGGCGAGATCCGGATCGGTCATGATCGTCGCCGGATTGGAGTTCACCAAGACGACCCGGTAGCCCTCCGCCTTGAGCGCCTTGACCGCCTGCACGCCTGAATAGTCGAACTCGCAGGCCTGGCCGATGACGATCGGGCCGGCGCCGATGATCAGGATGCTTTCGATGTCGGTGCGTCTGGGCATGGGCGGGACCGTCCGGGCGTGCGCCGTTTCGCCTGCGACCGCGGGCCTTCAGGGCGGAAACGTGTTTGGATGTCGTGCTGAGCCGCGTGCTTAGCGCGCGCAGACAGGTTTGGCGAGGGAAGATGTCGGCGCGTTCACGCCGGCAGGCAGAGGAAGTTGTTCACGTAGCCCGGCTTGCCCGCCAGCGCACGGTGATCCGCGGCGATGTCGAGCCGGTCGCGCGCGATGATCCGGCCGCGCCGGATCGGATGGGCGCGGTAGCCGTAAGCCTCGATTTCGTCGAGCAGCGAATCGAGGCTGCGGCCGGTATGGCGTTCCTCAGCCTCGACGATCATCACCGGCCGGTCGCGCGCGATGGTGTTCGCAGCGCCCTTGAGCACCGCCATCTCATGGCCTTCGACGTCGACCTTCATGAAACCCACCGGCGGCGGATCGAGCGCATCCAGCGGCGCGGCCTCCACCTTCACCGACATGAAGGGTTCGCCCTCGACCTTGGCCGGATTGAGCGAGGCGCCCTGGTTGGAGAAGCGGCCCTTCTCGCCCGGGATCAGGAGTTCCGCCTCGCCCGGCGCGTCGGAAAGCGCGACATGGCGGCAGGTGACCGAAGGCGGAACCGCACGCGAAAGCACGGCGAACAGCTTCGGATTGGGTTCGAACGCCCAGACCGTGCGGGTCAGCTTCGCCATCTCTCCCGCCCAGATGCCGCGATTGGCGCCGATGTCGAATGCGGCGCGCTCGGGATCGACCAGGAAGGGCAGCATGCGCAGGCCGGGCTCGCCCTTGCGCTTCTCCCGCGCGGTGATGCGCGCGAGTTCGAGCCGCGGCGGGATCAGGGCGCGCTTCAGGCGTTCTTCCAGCGTCGAGGGGGGCGTGGCGTGGGCGGTCATCAGCGGATGCCTAGCCCAGCGCGCCGCTCCCCGCGACGGAAAAATGCGCACGCCCTCAGATCAGGCCGAGCAGAGAGAGCGCGATTGCGATCTGGCAGGCCCAGCCGGTGAGGAAGGCGAGGGTGCGCAGCACCGGAACGCCCAGCCAGTAGACGAGGAAATGCGCCGCCCGCGCGGCGAAATAGATCATCGCCGCCATGGCGGTCGCCGGCGTGGAGGCGTCCAGCACCGCCACGGCGAGCGCGAGCGGCGCAAACACGGCGAGGTTCTCGATCGCGTTTGCATGGGCGTACTTCGCCCGCCGCGCCCAGAGCGGTTTGTGCTCGAGGCTTTCAGCCGGGGCGAGGATGACCTTGAACGGACCCTCCTGGGCGAAAAGCTGAAGGACGTAGACGATCCAGAACAGCGCCGTCATGAGCGCTGTCAGGACAAGCCAGAACAGTTCGGGACTGTCGGCGAGCGGCATGGAGCCCTCCATCGCTGGTTTCCGCAGCGGATTTTCACGGACGCCGGCCGTCGGGCAATTCACTTCGCCTCGCGCAATCGTGCGCCTTTGAGGCGACGGAACCCGCGCTAGAAGCGCGTTCTCAACC
>CAZLOV010000095.1:0-7516 GCA_964561235.1 uncultured Caulobacterales bacterium | reverse complement strand
GCCCGGTCCACATGGCCGGGATCCTTCCGGAAACGGGCCGCCAGCGAGAGATCGGCGCGCTCGGCGAGCTGCGTGCGCCAGCTGGCTTCAAGCGCGATCTCGCGGCCGGAGGGCGCAAGGCTGGCTGTGCGGCGCTCGAACACCGTGCCGCCGTCATCGAGCGCCGTCACAGGAATGGAGGCCGTCAGGGCGCCGTCTTCCACGCGCAGCGGCTGGGACAGGGTGAGCCCGAACACCGCCTCGCGGGCGCCGAAGCGCACCGGACGATCCGCGCCAAGGCTCCAGGCGGTCGCCCGCACCGCGCCTTGCGCATCGAGATGGGTCGGCAGGATCGCGTCTGCGGCGACCTGTTCGAAGCGCGCCGCGGCGCGCCATTCGCCCAGCACCGGCGCGGAGACCGGGCCTGACCAGAGCAGCGCGGCGAACCGGCTGTCGGCGGCGTCCTCGCGGCCGAAACGCCCGGCGATGTCGGCGCCGAGCACGCCGCTTTCCTCACGCCCGGCGCCGATTTCCACGCCAAGTTCCTGCTCGCCGAAGCGCACCGTCAGGCTGGCCGCGCTGAAGGCGGCTTCGCCCGCGCCGCCCGAGGCGCGCACGCCGAAGCTGAAGCGCTCGCCCTCATGGCGCACCGCCGCCCAGTCGCGTTGCGCGGTCAGGTTTGCAAGCGCGCCGGAGAAGACGGTTTCCGACAGCACCGAAGCGCCGGCGCCGCGAATGGGCGGCGGGGCGGAGAAGCCGCGACCGGCTTCAACGACCGTATCGTTGAAACGAAAGGCGAAGGCGGCTTCATCCTGAGGCCGGTAGGCCTCTTCCGGCAGGTGGGAAAGCGCATGGAAGCTCTCGATCCCCCGGCGCAGGGAAATCGTCGCAAAGCCGGCCTGCGTCACGCGCGTCTGCGCAAGACTGCGCTCGGCGACGCCGGACAAGACCGCGATGTCCGAGCCTGAAGACGCCGGCGCCTCGCCGGTGTCGAAACGGAAGGCGCGGTCATAGGCGTCGCGCAGGATCGCGCCGTCGAAGAGCCCGCTTTCAAACACCCAGTCGCCGGCGGCGCCCGACGGGGCGGCCAGCGTCCGGCCGAGCACGACCCGGCCCACTCCGCCGACATCGACGCTCGCCGCGCCGACGGGCTGGAAGGCGCGCTCAAGATCGACGAGCCCCGCGCCGTAGATCGCGTCGACGCCCGGCGCGCCGAGATCCTCCGCCGTCGTAAGCAGGATTTCCAGCGCCTCGCGCCCGGTGATGTTGGGGAAGGCGTCCAGCAGCAGCGCGAGCGCGCCCGCCACATGCGGCGCGGCGAAGGAGGTGCCGGAGAACAGGGCGAACTGGCCGTCCTCGAAGGTCGTCACGATGCGTTCGCCCGGGGCGACGAGGTAAAACGCCGCCGCTTCGCCGGCGCGTGCGGAAAAGCCGGAGATGGTTGCGGTCTCGTCGACCGCCCCCGCCGCCACTGCGAGGCCGAGCGCCTGCGCGTCGATGACGAAATTGGCCGGGAAGGTCGGCGAAGCGGGCGGGGCGTCCGCGTCCTCGCCTTCATTGCCCGCGGAGATCACCACAAGCACGCCCGCCGCCGTCGCGCGGCGCAGCGCGGCGAAGGTCAGCGTGGCGCCGTCGGTCAGCTCCGCCTCGCGGCCCAGCGAGAGATTGATGATCTGGGCGCCGTTCGCGACGGCGTAATCGACGGCCTCCGCGGTGTCGAAATCGGTAAACACGCAGCCGTCGCCGCCGTCGTCCACGCAGCTTCCCGGATCATCCGCGCGGATCGCGAGAATGGTCGCGTCGAAGGCGACGCCGTGCACGTCGTCGTCGTTCTTCACCGCGGCGACCACGCCGGCGACGCCGGAGCCGTGGCCGTCGACGTCTTCCGCGGTGCGGTTTGCGCCTGTGATGTCTGTGGAGTCAGGGCTGATGTTCGCGGCGAGTTCCGGGTGGTCGAGGTCGATCCCGCTGTCGATGACCGCCACGGTGACGCCTTCGCCGGTTCCGCCTTCGGCATAGGCGAACTGCGCGCCGATCAGGCCAAGGCCGTATTGCCGTAGGAATTCGGTCGTCTCGAAATCTTCCGGGGCGGCGCTTGGCGGCGGCGGCGGTGGAGGCGGCGGAGGCGGGGGAGGCGCGGGGACCGGCGGAGCCACGGGCAACGATCCGCCGCCCCCTCCGCCGCCGCAGGCGGCCAGACCGAGGCAGACGCCGGTGAAGGCCGCGCTCATCAGCGCGCGCCTCAAATTGCTCTTCGCCATCTCCCGCGCTCCCTCATGCGACCGGCCGGCGTCCCGGGAGCCACTATAGCCGCGGATTCAGCGCTGGCGAGACGCCTGAAACGCGAGTCCCGACCGTTCAGGCGCGGACCTTTTCCCCGACCATGTCCATGAATCGCTCGAAGACGTTGAAGGAGTCCTGCGGGCCGGGGCTCGCCTCGGGGTGATGCTGAACGGCCACGACCGGACGGTCTTTGAGGCGGAAGCCGCAATTCGTCCCGTCGAAAAGGGAAACGTGGGTCTCGAGCGCATCGGCGGGAAGGCTGTCGCGATCCACCGTGAACCCGTGGTTCATGGAGACGATCTCCACCTGGCCGGTCTCGAGGTTCTTCACGGGATGGTTCGCGCCATGATGGCCCTGATCCATCTTCAGCGTTTTGGCGCCGAGCGCGAGGGCCAGCATCTGGTGGCCAAGGCAGATGCCCAGCGTCGGCACGCCCGCCTCGATGACGCCGCGGATCGTCGCCAGCGCGTAGCGGCCCGTGGCGGCGGGATCTCCCGGCCCGTTCGACACGACGACGCCGTCGGGTTGCAGCGCCAGCACGGCCTCCGCGCTCGCCGTGGCCGGAGCCACCGTCACGCGCGCGCCCGCCGCCGCGAGGCGGCGCAGGATCGCGCTTTTGACGCCGTAATCGAGCACGACGACATGCGCGCCGCCTTCAGGGCCGGCGGCGTATCCCTCAGGCCAGGTCCAGGCCGAGGACGTCCACGCGCCGGCGTCGGTCCGGCTCACGCCCGCGGCCAGTTCCGCGCCTTCCATGGACGGCGCGTTGCGCGCCGCCTCGACTAGCGCGGGCAGGTCAAAGACGCCGTCCGGCGCATGCGCGGCGGCGGCCATCACCATGCCCTGCTCGCGGATGCGCCGGGTCAACGCGCGCGTGTCCACGCCGAACACGCCGACGATGCCGCGCGTACGAAGCCATTCCTCGAAACTGGTCTGGGCGCGCCAATTGGCCGGGGGCGTCGGGAGCGCGCGGCCGACCATGGCGACCGCGGCGCGGCGCGCGCGGCTGTCGGCGGCTTCCTCGTCCTCGTCATTGGCGCCGACATTGCCTATGTGTGGAAAGGTGAAACACACGATCTGGCCGGCATAGGACGGATCGGCGAGAACTTCCTGATGACCTGTCATCGCGGTGTTGAAGCAAAGCTCTCCCACAGCGGCGCCGTCGGCTCCGGCGCCCTGTCCGAAGAGCACCGTTCCGTCGGCGAGCGCCAGCGCCGCCGTCGCCCCGGCCGGCGCCGCGTGCTGCGTCGCAACGCGACGGTCTTGATTCTTTCCGATTTCCATCATACGACCTCGCGCGATTTCTCGACGCCGGAACGGCCGGCGGAGACGCGTCCGCACGCCGGAGGGGCTGCGAAGCGCGCGGACGTTATGGGAGCCAAGCGGCCCCGTCAAGCGACCGCCCGAAAGAGAAGTTTCGATTTTCCAATGATTTACGAGGCTTAGGCAGTCGCCTCGAAGGAATGGACCTCATGACGCTGCGCCAGCGCATCCAGGATGACGTCAAAACAGCGATGAAGGCGAAGGACCATGTGCGCCTCGCCACGCTCCGGCTGATCCAGGCCGCGATCAAGGACCGCGACATCGCTGCGCGCGCCGAAGACCGCTGCGGCGGCTGCGAAGACGCGGAAATCCTCGCGATCCTCCAGAAAATGGTGCGCCAGCGCGAGGAAAGCGCGGAAACCTATGAGAACGCGGGCCGGCTCGATCTGGCCGAGCAGGAGCGCGACGAGGCCGAAATCGTCCGCGCCTATCTCCCAACCCCGATGGACGACGCCGAAATCCGCGACGCCGCGCGCGAGGTCGTCGAGGAGCTCAACGCCTCCGGCCTCAAGGACATGGGCCGCTGCATGGGCGAGCTGAAGGAACGCTACGCCGGGCGTATGGATCTCGGCAGCGCCGGCAAGGAAGTGCGTTCGCTGCTCGCGGGCGGCTGAGCGTTATCAACGGCTATGCGCGCGTCCGACTGGCGAACGCGGCGCAGGCTTTCTAGCATCGGCGGCTGACCCCGCAGCGCACGCGCCGCGGCTCGCTGGCGATCGGATCCATGGCGCTTCCCGACGGCTTTCTAGACGAGCTGAAATCCCGCATCCGCCTGTCCGAGCTGGTGGGCCGCACCGTCGCGCTCAAGAAGGAAGGCCGCGAATTCCGCGGCCTGTCGCCGTTCAAGAAGGAACGCACGCCGTCCTTCTATGTGAACGACGAAAAGCAATTTTATCATGACTTTTCAAGCGGCAAGCATGGCGACGCCATCAGCTGGCTGCAGGAGACGCAAGGCCTGGGTTTCATGGAGGCCGTCGAGGCGCTCGCCGCCGACGCCGGCCTCGACGTGCCGCGCGAGGACGATCCGCAAGCGCGCCGGCGCGAGGCGCGCCGCAAGAGCCTCACCGAGTGGGTGGAGCAGGCCCACGCCTGGTTTCGCCGGCAGCTTCAGGGATCCGCCGCGCGCGAGGCGCGCGCCTATCTCGAGCGCCGCGGCCTGCCGCCGTCCGACTGGGAGCGCTTCGAGCTCGGCTACGCGCCCGACCATCGCCGCGGCCTCATGGAGACGCTGATCGCCCAGGGCGCCCCGGCGGCGGATCTCCTTGAGGCGGGTCTGCTGATCGCGCCTGAGGACGGCGGCCAGCCCTTCGACCGGTTCCGCGGCCGGGTGATGTTTCCCATTCGCGATCCGCGCGGGCGGATGGTCGGTTTCGGCGGCCGCGCGCTGAGCCCGGATGCGCGGGCGAAATACATGAACTCGCCTGCCTCGGCGCTGTTCGACAAAGGGCGTCTGCTATGGCGCTTTCCCGAGGCGCGCACGGCGGCGGCCGATCCGAAGCGCGCGGTGAAGGGCCTGATCGTGGCGGAAGGCTACATGGACGTGCTCGCGTTTGCGCGCGCCGGCCTGGAACATGCCGTCGCCCCGCTCGGCACCGCCCTGACGGAGGACCAGCTCCAGCTGCTCTGGCGCGCCGGCCCCGAACCGGTGGTGTGTCTCGACGGGGACGCCGCCGGCCGGCGCGCGGCGGCGTCGGCGGCCGAGCGCGCCCTGCCGCTGCTCCGCCCCGGACGCACGCTGCGTTTCGTCTTCCTGCCCGAGGGCCGCGATCCTGACGATCTCCTGCGGGAGGAAGGCGCAGACGCGCTGATTGCGGCCGTGGCGAAGACCCGGCCGCTTGTCGACGTGCTCTGGACGCGCGAGCGCGAAGCCGAACCGCTGGACGAGCCCGAGCGGCGCGCCGCCTTCCGCGCCCGGCTCAAGGCGTTGTGTTCGCGGATCGAGGATCCCGACATCCGCAGCGAATACCGGGCGGAGTTCGACCGCCGCCTTGAAGCCGAATTCGGCGCGCGGCCGCGCGGGTCCGCCAGGCGAAGCGGTCCCCAGGCGCGCTGGCGGCCGTATGGCGCGCCGGAAGGCCCCAGCCCCGAACTGCGTTCGCGGCTGGGACGCGCTCAGGCGCCGGCGCGCGCGCGCCACCTCGTCGCCGGGCTCATCGAGTTTCCCGAAATCGCGGAAGCCGAGGCCGAGCTTCTCGCCGAACTGCCTCTCGGGCCGCTTGACATCGTACGTGACGCCGTCCTAGAGGCGTGCTTCTCTGGGAAACTTGGGTCCTCAGCCGAGCTCCGCCGCTACCTCTCAGACGAGTGCGGATTAACCGAATGGCTTGACAGGCTGGAGACGGACCGCGGTCCGGCACGGGCCGCCTTGGGGGGTGAAGATGCGTCGTCGGACGTGCGCCGGGAGGCTTGGCGTGCGGTCGCGGGCGCTTATATGGAGCAGATGGCGGAAGACGTGCGCGACGCCGACGAGCGTCCGCAGATGGCGGCGGCGGTCGGGAGCGGCGATTCCGACCAGCTGAAGCGGTTGATCGGCGATCTGAGACGCGCGCGCGCCCGCCGGAAGGCGAAGCGGTGAGCCGCATGTCTTGAACCGTTGAACGGCTTTGACCGCGCCGGACCACTTTCGCGACCGAACGCCTGGGAGCACACGCGCTATATGACCGACACGACGACTGAAACGGGCGAAACGCGCACCGTCGAAACCGCCGACGGACCGCTGCTCGACCTGACGGATCAGTCCGTCAAGGCGATGGTGAAAACCGCCAAGAAGCGCGGCTATGTCACCCACGATGAACTCAACAAGGTGCTGCCTTCGGAAGAGTTCACCTCCGAACAGATCGAGGACGTGCTCGCCCAGCTCTCCGAAATGGGCATCACCGTCGTCGACAACGAGGAGGAGGCCGACGACGCCGAGGCCAACGGCGCCGACGAGGACGACAGTGAGGAGAGCCTGCCGGCGAAAACCTCCAAGAAGGCGCTCAAGGTCTCAGGCCAGAACACCGGCGAGGCGCAGGATCGCACCGACGATCCCGTCCGCATGTATCTGCGCGAGATGGGTTCGGTCGAGCTGCTCTCCCGCGAGGGCGAGATCGCCATCGCCAAGCGCATCGAGGCCGGCCGTAACGCCATGATCCGCGGGCTTTGCGAAAGCCCGCTGACGTTCGAGGCGATCATGGTCTGGCGCGACGAGCTGCAGTCCGGCCAGGTGCTTCTGCGCGACATCATCGATCTGGACGCGACCTATGGGGGCGTGCGCGAGGACGCGACCGCCCAGCCGGCGGAAGCGGAGGCCGACGAGGACGAGGACGAGGCGGAAGCAGGCGAGACCGCCGAGGGCGAGGACGAGCAGGACGGCGCGGAAGCCAAATCCGACGACGAAGACGAGGACGACGGCGCCAATCTGTCGCTGGCGGCCATGGAGGCGGAGCTGCGCGAGGGCGTCATGGAGACGCTCGATGCGATCGCGGCGGACTTCGACACCTTCCGCAAGCTGCAGGACAAGCTCGTCTCCCAGCGCATGGCGGGCAAGGACCTCTCGAAGAAGGACCGCGACGTCTATGACGAGGTCATCGAGCGCATTGTCGCCCACCTTAATTCGCTGCATCTGAACAATGCGCGCATCGAGGCGCTGGTCGAACAGCTCGACGCCATCAACAAGCGCCTGACCGCCCTGGAGGGCAAGCTGCTCCGGATGGCCGAGGCGCACGGCGTTTCGCGGCTTGATTTCCTGAAGACCTATCAGGGCCGCGAGCTCGACCCGGCCTGGCCGGAGGATCAGCGCGGTGCCTCGAAGGCGTGGGACCGCTTTCTCGACCGTGAGGGCGAGGACGTCGCCGTCATCCGCACGCAGGTCAACGAACTGGTCCAGGAATCCGGCGTGCCGGTGGACGACTTCCGCCGCATCGTCAGGACCGTCCAGAAGGGCGAGCGC
>CAZLOV010000094.1:0-9470 GCA_964561235.1 uncultured Caulobacterales bacterium | reverse complement strand
AGGAGGCCGCCGATCGCCGCGAGCAGCGTGGACTTGCCCGAGCCGCTCGGCCCGGTGACCGCGATCCGCGCCCCCGCCGGAATGTCGCGCGTGATCGGCGCGGCGCCCGTCCCGCCGGCGGACACGCCGGCGAGCCCGATTGCCGGCGGGCCGGGCAGCGGGTCGGCGGCCGTGCCCTCCCCGAGGATGCGCGCGCCTTCCGCGCCCACCTCCGCGTCGTACTCGCGCACCACCGCGGTCGCGGCCGCCTTGTCGTGCCAGGCGGCCGAAAGGTCCCGCAGCGGCTGGAAGAACTCCGGCGCGAGGAGGAGCAGGAACAGCCCCGTGCCGAGGCTCAGCGGCTCGCCCCAGGCGCCGAAGGAGACGATGCCGAGGAGGTTGAAGCCGACGTAGACCGCGACCAGCGCGATCCCGAGGGCGGAGAAGATCTCGAGCACCGTGGAGGACAGGAAGGCGACCCTGAGGACCGCCATCGTCTTCTCGCGCAGCCGCTCCGAGGCGCTCTCGAACTCCGCCGAGACGAGCCGGGTGGCGTCGAGGAGGCGGATGTCGACGACGCCCCGCAGACGGTCGAGGAAGACCGCGTTCATGGAGCCGATCTCGTCCATCTGCCGCTCCGAGGCCTTCTTCGCGGCGAGCCCCACGAGCGCCATGAACAGGACGATCATCGGCGCGGCGAGGAAAAGCAGGAGCGCGGCGACCCAGGAGATCGGCCGCAACGCGCAGGAAGCCGCGCGCGGCACCTCGGAGGTGTCGTCGAACATCGTCGGCGTCAGCCAGAGCGCGGGCCACACCGGCGAGGCATCGCATGACGTCCTCGCCGCCTCCGCCGAACTCGCCAAGCAGGCGGAGGTTCTGCGCGGGGAGGTCCAACAGTTCCTCGTCGATGTGAAGGCCGCCTGACCGCCACCGACGTGCGTGACCAATCGCCCGGACTATCGGCCTGACTATCCACGCGGGCTATCCGGCTTCCCTATCCGCATGACCCGCGCGACCCATCCGGTCGCGCGGTCGTCTGTTCGGGCCCGATCGGTGACACTCATCCCCGTTCGGCGTGCGGACTTGGCCTTGTGTTCATCGCGGCCATGGTAAACGCGCGTTAACGAAAGCCGAACGGGCGGGCTCTCGGGGAAAAGGGGGATTGGGCTGTGCTGTGGACGGCAAAACGGGCTGAAACCGGTTTCCGGGCGATGGTCGAGGGCCTGCCTGTGGCGGTGATGACCTGCGACGTTCGGGACTTCCGGATCGACTACATGAACGAGGAGAGCCGCACCCGGCTGATGGACATCGAACATGTCCTGCCCTGCCGTGCGGCGGATCTGCAGGGCAAGTCGATCGACATCTTCCACAAGAACCCGGAACACCAGCGCCGGCTGCTCGCCGATCCCAGGAACCTCCCGCACCGGGCCACCATCGGCCTCGGGCCGGAAAAGCTCGACCTCAACGTGTCGGCGGTCACCGGCCCGGATGGCCGCTATGTCGGCGCGGTCAACAGCTGGTCGGTGATCACCGCCGAAATGAAGCTCGCCGGCAGCATGACCGAACTCGCCCAGGCGGTGTCCGCGGCGTCGGAGGAGCTGAAGGGCTCGGCCCATTCCCTCGCCTCCACCGCGGATGAAACCTCCAGCCAGTCGCAGACCGTGTCGGCCGCGGCCGAGGAGATGACGGCGTCGATCCAGGAAATCTCCGCCCAGGTCAGCCGGGCGGCGAGCGTCGCCAACAGCGCGGTCGAACAGGCCGCACGCTCCAACCAGGAGGTCGCCCTTCTGTCCCAGGCAGCGGACCGGATCGGCGACGTGATGAAGATCATCACCTCGATCATGAACCAGACCAAGCTCCTGGCCCTCAACGCGACCATCGAGGCGGCGCGCGCCGGGGAGGCCGGCAAGGGCTTCGCCGTGGTCGCCGGCGAGGTGAAGCAGCTTTCCGTCGCCGCCGGCTCGCTCGCCCAGGACATCGCCGCCCAGATCGAGAACCTTGAAGCCGCCGTGAGGGAGGTCGACCAGCGCGTGGAAGCCATCGGGTCTGCGCTTTCGGCCGCCGACGAGGCGGGTGTCTGCGCGGCGCAGGAGCTTACAAGCGCATCCGACGGGATCGCGGAAACCGCTCGCACCATGCGTGAACGCGCCGATGAGGCCGGCGACCGCGCCGCCCGCTACGGCGACCTGATCACCGAGCTCGAGCAGGTCAAGGCTGACGCGGAGGCCGCCATTGAGGGCTCGGCGCGCAATCTCGGCATCGCCAAGGACGTCCTGACGCTCCTCGAAAGCGCGGCCTGACCGCTACATCTGCAGCCGGTAGCCGCCGCTTTCGGTAATCAGGATGCGCGCGCGCTGGGGATCGGGCTCGATCTTCTGGCGCAGCCGGTAGACATGGGTCTCCAGCGTGTGGGTGTTGGCCTCGCGGTGATAGCCCCAGACCTTGTCGAGCAGCTCCTCGCGGGCGATCGGCCGGCCTTCCGCGCGGTAGAGATATTTCAGGATGTTGGTCTCTTTCTCGGTCAGGCGGATCTTCTTGCCGCCTTCATCGACGAGCAGCTTCATCGCCGGGCGGAACTCATACGGCCCCACCTGCAAAACCGCGTCCTCGGACTGCTCATGCCGGCGCAGCTGGTTGTGAACCCGCTCAAGGAGCACGACGAAACTGATCGGCTTGGCGAGGAAATCGTTCGCGCCCGAGCGCAACCCCAACACATGGTCAGCATCGCTTGACTGTGCGGTGAAGAGGATGATCGGCGTCGTCACGCCCGACTTGCGCAGAATCCGGCAGGCCTCCCGCCCGTCCATGTCGGGCAGGCCGACATCGAAGAGAATGATGTCCACGCGTTCGGATTGCGCCAGCTCCATTCCGGGCTTGGCCGCATCCGCGGTGAGCACCTCGAATTCGTCGTCATATCCGAACTGTTCGGCGAGGGTCTCGCGCAGCTCAGGGTCGTCATCCACGATCAGAATGGTCTTGCGAGCCGCCATGGGCGTATGTTCCTGAAGCAACCGGCGGCGCCCGGCGCCGCCCGGAGGGGGGAATTGACGGCGCGAAACGCGCGCTTACCTGCATAACCTCGCCGCGTCGGCTGCGAAGTGCAAGGCGTGTATGATCGGATATGCGTTCAAGGGGCATTGAAAGGGCCGTGACCCAGGTCTGCACAGCCTTCACCAACCAGGTGTTCATCTCGCCGGTCGGGCGCTTTCCCTGCGCGTTGGGCCGCACGGGCGTGATCGCCGCGGACGCCAAGCGGGAAGGCGACGGCGCCAGTCCGGCTGGAACATGGCGGCTGCGGCGCGGATTCTGGCGCGCCGACCGGCTGGCGCGGCCGCACAGCGCGCTTGTCTTCCGCCCGATACGCACCGACGACGGCTGGTGCGACGATCCGGCTGATCCCGCCTACAACCGGCCGGTCCGGCTGCCCTATCCCGCCTCGTGTGAAACGCTGATGCGCGAGGACGAGCTCTACGACGTCGTCGTCGTGCTCAGCCATAACGACGATCCGCCGGCGCCCGGCGCCGGCTCGGCGATCTTCCTGCACTGCGCCAAGCCCGGCTATCCGCCGACGGAGGGCTGCGTCGCGCTGGCCCGTGCGGATTTGCTCGCCGTGCTGAAATCGGCGCAGCCGGGGGATCCGCTGACGATCGCCGCTCGGCCCTCCGACTGAGGCCGTTCGCCGAACAGCGCCGAGCCGACGCGCACCGAGGTTGCGCCCATGCGCACGGCCAGCTCGTAATCCCCGCTCATGCCCATGGAGAGCTTCGAGAGGCCCGCATCGGCGGCGAGCTTCGCCAGCAGCGCGAAATGAAGCGAGGCGGGCTCGTCGGCGGGCGGGATGCACATCAGGCCTTCAACCGTCAGGCCTTGATCGGTCTGCACGCGGGCGAGAAAGTCCGGCAGTTCGCGCGGTGCGACTCCGGCCTTTTGCGGCTCTTCGCCCGTATTCACCTGCACATACAGGCGCGGGCGGCGGCCGGTTTTCTCCATCGCCTTGCCCAGGGCTGAGGCGAGCTTCTCTCGATCGAGCGTCTCGATCACGTCGAACAGCGCCACCGCCGCGTCAGCCTTGTTCGTCTGGAGGGGGCCGATTAGCCGCAGCTCGAGATCCGGCGCGCTTTCCCGGCGTTCGCCCCAGCGCGCCTGGGCTTCCTGAACGCGGTTTTCGCCGAAGACGCGTTGCCCCGCCGCCAGCGCCGCCTCAATGCGCGCTTCGGGCTGCTTCTTCGAGACGCCCACGAGCGTGACGTCGGCAGGCGTGCGGCCTGCGGCTTTTGCAGCGTCTGCGATGCGCGCCAGTATGTCCGCGCGCGCGCCGGCAATGGAGACGGTCTCGGTCATGGGAAGCGGGAGCTACGACGGCGCAGCCGCGCTGACAAGGGCGGCGGCCAGACTTGACGCCCGGCCGGCGCCGCTGCCGCGGGCGGTGCTGTTCACCGATCCCGACCGGACGCCGGATCCCGTCGGAGCCGTCCGCAACCTTCCCCGCGGCTGCGCCGTGGTGTTCCGGCATTTCGCACGCGCCGATCAGCTGGCGCGCGCCGGCGCTGTCGCCAACGCCGCGAAGGCGGGCGGGCACACCTTGCTTGTCGCCGCCGATCCACCCCTAGCAGAGGCGCTGGACGCCGCCGGGGTCCACTGGCCGGAAGCGCGCCTGGGCGAGGCGGCCGAATGGGCCGGACGCTTTCAGGTGATGACCGCCTCGGCCCATTCCGCAGACGCCGTCATGCGGGCCGAAGCCCTGGCCGACGCCGTCTTTCTTTCGCCGGTCTTTGCATCGAACAGCCCGTCGGCGGCCGGCCGCGCGCTCGGCCTGGAGGCGGCGGAGGCGATCGCCCGGAAAACGCGTGTGCCGGTCTATGCGCTGGGCGGCGTGAATGCGCGCACGGCGCCGGCTCTCATAGGGCGAGGCTTTTCAGGTCTGGCGGCGGTGGAAGGCTGGAACGCCTAGAAGCGGAAAGCGCTTTCGAACTTGAGTTCGGGAGCGTGGTCGTCAGCGGCCTCGCCGAACACGTCCTGCCCCGGCGAGGTGAAGCGCACCTGGCCGCCAAGACGGAAGCGGTCGTTGATCGCGAAGAAGGCGCCTGCGCTGACGTCCTCGATCTGGAACTGTGGGCCTTCGTCAGCCTCGTTGAAGCCCAGCGTGAAACCCCAGCGCTCGCCGGCCGTGAAGCGGAATTCCGACGCCTGCTCGCCCCAGGCCGCAGCGAGATCGGCCGGCGCGGCGGCGGTGAACTGCTCATACCAGGGCAGCGCGCTCGCCGACACATTGTCGCCGGAGCGGTCGACCGATGAGGCCGGCTCGCCCAGACGCGCCTCGATCACCCCGTCGAACGCCGCCGGCGCGCTCAGGTCCGGAAGGTCCAGAGCCGGCAACGGCTCCGCCATGATGGACACGCCGCGCAGGTTCATCTCGGGCTCGCCGGCATCCTGCCGCGCAAAAGCCGCCGGCGTCAGCACAAGGCTGGCCAGGGCGGCGGCAAGCGCGATGCGGGCGCGAGGGGCGTCCATGTCAGGCTTCCTCAAAATCACGCAGCTAATATAAAGATGGCTTGCGTTGCGCGTAAGCCGTGCGCGCGCCCGCTTTCGGGATTCCGCGGGCGCGTGTCAAAAACGCAACCCGCCTGAAATGAAGCCCGAGACGCCTTCACTTTCAAACCCGCTTGCGCTGCGGCGCGACCAGGCGAGCCCGCCTCCGGCGACCCAGTGGTCGCCGATCAGCCGTGAGGCGGAGGCCTGAACCCGGCGGCCGTCCTCGCCGGAAAGATCGCTCGCGGCGTCGCCGGCCTCCAGCGCGGCGAGCCAGTCGCCGCGCTCATAGGCCAGAAACCCGGCAATCGCTGCATAACCGCCGGAAGCGAACCCGTCATTCGTCTCCAGCGCGGAGACCCCCGCGCTCCAGCCGCCGCGCGAAACCGCGAAGCGGCCCGACAGCGCCCAGGGATCCTCGCCCTCAAGGCCCGGCGTAACAGCGGCGTCAGGGCCGCGTTGCGCGGAGGCGGCCTCCACCGAGGCGAGAACCGCAAGGCCGGAGCCGCGGAACACGTGGTCGAACGACGCTCCGAGCTCCACGCCGTTTTCAAGGTCAAGCGACCGGGGCGGACAGGCGTCAAGCCCGCAATCATCCGGTTCCGGCGTCCAGGACGCGGAGGCGCGCACGCCGAAGAAACGGCGGCTGGAGACGGTGAGTTTCGCCGCGCGCCCGGTAAGCGTGTTGCGTGTTCGGACAAGATTGCGTCCGGACGGGTCCAGGCGAAGCAAATCGAGCCGGTGAAGGCGCAAGGGAAGCAGAGGCTGCGCGGCTTCGCGGGCGGCTGCGCCTTCATCGCGTCCGGCGCGCAGCTCGCCCCAGCCGGTGCGCAGAAACAGCGCCGCTGTTTCGAGATCGCCGCGCGCGCCTGAAGGATCGTCCGGGTCAAAGGCCCGACCCGAAAACGCGCCCCCGGCTTGACCGGATAGCCCGACGCCGCGCCGGCCGTCATCGCGCCGCCCCCGGTAGCCGCTCTCGAACCCGATGCGCCATCCGTTTTCGAGAAAGCGCTCGGCCTCAATGCGCGCGCCGGCGTCGAAAAACACGTGCCGCGGTTGCCCGGCGCGCTCAGCCGCCGCTGCAAGCGCGATATCGGCCTCGCCTTCGAGCGAAAACGTCCAGGCGCCCGCGTCGACGCTTAGCGCCTGAGCCTTTGCGTCAGCAGCAGCCAGGGCGGCAAGCATGCTGACGGCGGCGGCTGCGATGGTCAGGCCGCGCGCATTAACAGGCATGGATTTGAAGAAAGACGGTGCTGCCGCGAGCTGGGCGCATGTCTCGCCAGAGGTTGGCGGTTCGCGCCTCGGTCGCATGCTCGCGGCCTCACCGTACGGCCCCGTCCCCCCGGACGTGCCCTTATCAAGACGCGCGGTCCCGTGACGGTCAACCGGACGGGCCGGTCGCCCGCGAGGCCGCGTTCAGTCTGTGTTGAAAAAGCCACGGAACGAAGATGCGGCCCGCCTCTGGCCAGCGGCCCGGCGCATGGTATAGAGGCGGACAAGGGTTTCGCGCCGCAGCCAACGGCGTCAATCACATTTTTCCTTCCAGCCCCGCCTCATTTCTGGAAACGCGAGGTTCCGTCCCATGCTCGAGCGCCGCCTTTTCCGCCTCTTCGCCGCGGCAGGTCTCGCCTTCTCGCTCGCCGCCTGCGGCTCGAACTCGAACCAGGAGGCGGACCGCGGACTGCTCGGCGGACTGCTCGGCGGCGGGGGCGGCGGCAATGTCTCCGAACAGGTTGAAGCCGGCATCGGGGTGAACAGCTTCCTCTGGCGGGCCTCGCTCGACACGTTGTCGTTCATGCCGTTGTCCGAGGTCGATCCGTTCGGCGGCGTGATCATCACCGACTGGTATGCGAACCCGGAGCTGCCCGGCGAGCGCTTCAAGGCGACGGTTTACATCCTCGACACGCGCCTGCGCGCAGACGCGCTTTCGGTGCAGCTTTTCAAGCAGGTGGATCCGGGCGACGGCGTCTGGCGCGACACCTCGATTGATCCGGCCACGCGCCTTCAGGTCGAGAACGCAATCCTCACCCGTGCGCGCCGCCTGCGCATCGCCCAGATCGACGGCTGAAGCCCAAGTTCCACGCCATGAGCCGATACAATCCCAGCGCCGCCGAGGAAAAATGGCGCGCCGCCTGGGCCGGCGCCGACGCGTTCCGGGCCGGCGCGCGCTCAGATCGTCCCCGGTATTACGTGCTGGAGATGTTCCCCTATCCCTCCGGCCGCATCCATGTCGGCCACTCGCGCAATTATGCGATGGGAGACGTGGTTGCGCGCTATCGCGTCGCGAAGGGCGACGACGTCCTGCACCCGATGGGCTGGGACGCGTTCGGCCTGCCCGCGGAGAACGCTGCGCGCGACCGCAAGGTCAATCCGCGCGACTGGACCTATGAAAACATCGCGGTGATGAGGGGCCAGCTCCAGCGGCTGGGGCTGGCGCTCGACTGGAGCCGGGAAATCGCCACCTGCGATCCGGAGTACTACCGGCACCAGCAAGCGATTTTCCTCAAGCTCTGGGAGAACGGGCTCGCCTATCGCAAGTCCGCCAAGGTCAACTGGGATCCCGTCGATCACACCGTGCTCGCCAACGAGCAGGTGATCGACGGCAAGGGATGGCGCTCGGGCGCGCCTGTCGAGCAGCGCGAGCTGGACCAGTGGTTTTTCCGGATCACGCATTACGCCGACAGCCTGCTCGACGGGCTCGAGACGCTCGACCGCTGGCCGGAGAAGGTCCGGCTCATGCAGAAGAACTGGATCGGACGCTCGCGCGGCGCGCACATCCGCTTCCAGCCGACAGACGGCTCGGACCCGATCGAGGTGTTCACCACGCGCCCGGACACGCTCTGGGGCGCAAGCTTCCTCGCGCTCGCGCCGGACCACCCGATCACCGCGCGCATCGCCGAGGCGCGTCCCGACGTCGCCGAGTTCGTGAAGGAATGCGAGCGGCTGGGAACCTCCCTTGAAGCCATCGAGAAGGCGCCCAAGCACGGCATCGATCTCGGCGTGAGGGTGCGCCATCCCTTCGATCCGGACTGGGAGCTGCCGGTCTGGTCGGCGAACTTCGTGCTGTCAGGCTATGGCACGGGGGCGATCTTCGGCAGCCCGGCCGGCGATCAGCGGGATCTTGATTTCGCCCGCAAGTACGGTCTGCCGGCCAAACCCGTCGTGCTGCCGCCGGGCGCGACGCCGGAAACCCACGAGATTACGGATGAGGCCTATACCGGCCCGGGCACGGTCTATAACTCCGCCGACTGGCTGAACGGCCTTGAGACCGACGCTGCGATCGAGCGGATCATCGCCGAGCTTGAAAAGATCGGCGCCGGCGCAGGCGCGACCACCTATCGGCTGCGCGACTGGCTGGTGTCCCGCCAACGCTATTGGGGCTGTCCGATCCCCGTTGTTCATTGCGAGGCCTGCGGCGCGGTTCCGGTGCCCGAGGATCAGCTGCCGGTGCGCCTTCCGGATGACGTCAGCTTCGACCGCCCGGGCAATCCGCTCGACCACCATCCCACGTGGAAGCATGTGGACTGCCCCTCCTGCGGCAAGCCGGCGCAGCGCGAAACCGATACGCTGGACACCTTCGTGTGCTCCTCCTGGTATTTCGCCCGCTTCACCGGGCTGACGGAGGATGCGCCCTTCCCGAAAGAGGCCGCATCGCGCTGGCTGCCGGTCGACCAGTATGTCGGCGGAGTGGAACACGCCATCCTGCACCTGCTCTATGCGCGCTTCTTCACGCGCGCGCTGCATGATTGCGGGCTTATCGATCTGCCCTCGGGCGAGCCGTTTGCGGGCCTTTTCACGCAAGGCATGGTCACGCACGAGACCTATCGCTCGGAAGACGGCCGCTGGCTGGCGCCGGACGAGGTGGAGACGCGCGACGGCGCGCTGGTCGAGCTCGCGAGCGGCCGCCCGGTCAGTCGCGGCCCGATCGAGAAGATGTCGAAATCCAAGAAGAACGTGGTCGA
>CAZLOV010000093.1:0-9509 GCA_964561235.1 uncultured Caulobacterales bacterium | reverse complement strand
TCTCATGGCTTGACCGTGGCGATGACCGGCGACGGGGTGAACGACGCGCCCGCGCTCAAGCGTGCGGATGCAGGCGTGGCCATGGGGCGCAAAGGGTCGGAAGCGGCGAAGGAAGCCGCGGAAATCGTGCTCGCCGACGACAATTTCGCCTCGATCGCAGCGGCCGTCCGCGAAGGCCGCACGGTCTACGACAACATCAAGAAGGTCATCAGCTGGACTTTGCCGACCAATGGCGGCGAGGCGATGACCATCCTTGTCGCGCTTCTGTTCGGCATGACGCTGCCGATCACGCCGATACAGATCCTTTGGATCAACCTCGTCACCGCGGTTACGCTCGGAATCGCGCTCGCGTTCGAGCCGACCGAGGAGAACACGATGCGCCGGCCGCCCCGGCCGCGCGACGAGCCGATTCTCGGGCCGACGCTGGCCTGGCAGATCGTCTTCGTATCGACCCTTTTCTTCGCCGGCGTGTTCGGGATTTTCGCCTACGCCGTCGACCGCGGCTACGACGTCGACGTGGCGCGCACCATGGCGATGAACACCCTTGTGGTGTTCGAAATCGCCTATCTCTTCTTCATACGGAACATCTACGGCGCGTCGCTGACGTGGAAGGCCGTGCAGGGCACGCCGATCATCTGGACGTGCGTCATCACCGTGGTGACCGCCCAGTTCGCAATCACCTACGCCCCGCCGCTTCAGGCGATCTTCGGAACCGCCGCCGTCAGCCTGGGCGACGGCGTGATCGTGGTCGGGCTCGGCGTGGTCCTGTTCGCGCTGCTTGAGGTGGAAAAGCAGCTCAGGCTTGTGTTGCGTCCGAAGCCGCAAGCTGCGGACGGGCGGGAAGGGGCCCAGAGCTGACGCGCGGCGATCGTGACGGCGCCGCGCCGCGTCAGGCGCGCGCGCTCACGCCGGCCTTCTCCGCGCAGTGACCGCAGCAATAGACCGTCTCGCCAGCCTCAAGTCCGTGGCCGAGCACGCGCACCCCGCATTGCGCGCAGCGCGGCGCGAGCGCCTCGATGGCGCACTCGAAGCTGTCGAAAACCCGGGTTTTTCCCCCGAGGGTGATCTCCATAGGCCGGTGGTAGTCGTTTCCGCACTGGGCGCACTGAGCCATCGCGGTCTCCTTTCCGTCGGATCGGAGGATCAACGCGCGACCGGCTTCGGCGTTCCGCTCGCGCTCAGCGCGCCTCGCTGAAAGCCTCGCGTCGGTCGAGATGGAGGGTGTAGGCCGCGCCTGCGAGATCGGTGTCGGCGCGCTCGGTCAGCATGACGCCCTCGACCCACCAGGCGTCCCAGAGCCGCTCGGTCGGCATCGGCTCCTGAGAGAGAACGTAGACGACCTGATTGGGCGGCGGCGGCGGTTCGTGGATGCACGCGCCCTGATAGGGGACCAGCAGGAAGCGCCGGCTCTTGCGGCCCTGCAGGCTGTCGAGCGGAATGAGATAGCCGGGCATGCGGATATGCGCGCCGTCGAGATCGGCGACAGTCTCGAAGGTGCCGATCTGCTCGGCCGCCGGCCCGCTTTCGTCGTGATTGAGAGGCAAGCCGGGCCGCACGTCGCTCGCCATCAAAGCGGTCAGGCGCTCATATTCGCCGTCGGGCAGAAGATCGAGCCAGTTGAGCGTTTCCGGGGCTGTCGCCGGCGCGGCGCGGAAGCCGGGAATGGGCTCAAGCGCGGTTTCGGTTGGCGCGTCACTGCACGCTGCAAGCACCGCAAACGCGATCATGACGGGAAAAAAACGCAACATGGCTCGCCTCAGCACGACGTTATCTTATAACACTAGGCTCCGGCCGATACGGCTTCAAGCCGCCGCTGCGCGCCGGCGGCTTGCCCGATCCGCGGGGTCGTTTAGGCTTTCGTGATGATCAAGGCCGGGGTGCGTCCGGCCTGCGCCTTTTCGGGGAGTTTCCATGACCGTTCCGCTTCGCGCCGCGCTCGCCGCCGGCGCCGCCCTGTCCGCGCTTGTCCTGCCTGCGCCCGCGGCCGCCGATCCCTACCGGCAGCCGGCCCAGTCGATCACCGATATCGTGCTGCGCGCGCCGAGCCCGTTCGTCTCGGTGTCGCCGGACGGGAGCACGCTATTGCTGCTTGAGCGCGAAAGCCTGCCGCCGGTCGCCGAACTGGCGCGTCCGATGGAGCGCCTCGCCGGCATGCGGCTCGACGCGGCCACGAACGGCCGCCACGGACCGCGCTCCATCGTCGGGCTGACGGTTCAGGATCTCGCCACCGGCGCGCAGCGTCCCGTCGACCTGCCCGAGGGCGCGGGCGTCGCCAGCGTCTCCTGGTCGCCGGACGGCCGCGAGGCGGCGTTTACGATCACCAACGGCGAGGACATCTCCCTCTGGGTGCTTGATCTTGAGACCGCTCAGGCGCGCGCGGTGATCGAGCGCGGCGTTAACGCCGTCTTCGATCCGTATGACTGGCTGCCTGACGGCCGCATTGTCGCGCTTGTCACTCCGGAAGACCGCGGCGCCGCGCCGGAGCGCTCGCTGACGCCCGTAGGCCCCGCCATCTCGGAAGCCGAAGGCGGCGACAAGGCGCAGACGCGCACCTATCAGGACCTGCTTGGCGACCCCCATGACGAGGCGATGTTCGCCTGGCTCGCCATCGCACAGCCTGTGATCGTCGACCCGGGTCAGCGGCGCAACCGCGTGCGCGAGATTGGCGCGGCGGCGATCTACGCCGATCTCGAACCGTCGCCCAGCGGGGAATATCTGCTGGCGGAGCGTTTGACCGAGCCGTTCTCCTACGAGGTGCCGTGGTCGCGCTTTCCAACGTCGGTGGAAGTCCTCGATCTCAACGGCGCGCGCGTGCACACGCTCGCCGACCAGCCGCTCGCCGATGATTTGGCCGTGGGCGGCGTGATCCTCGGGCCGCGCAACGCAGGCTGGCATCCGACGCGGCCGCACACGCTGATCTGGGCGGAGGCGCTCGACGGCGGCGATCCCGACAATGAGGCGGACTTCCGCGACAAGCTGATGACGTGGGACGTGCCCACCCGCGCCATGCCGCGCGAGATCCATCGCCTCGAGGACCGGTATGCCGGCATGGCCGGGCTTGAGAACTCCGAAGACCTGATTGTCGTGGACTATGACCGCGACACCCGGGAGATCCGCCGCGAGCTCTACGACTGGGACACCGGTGAGACGCGGCTCATGGAGCTGCGCAACATCCAGGACGCCTACGCCGACCCCGGCGACCCGGTCACCACGCTGACCCCGCAGGGGCAGACGGTCGTGCGTGTGGAGGACGGGACCATCTGGCTCGCCGGCGACGGCGCAAGCCCGGAGGGCGACCGGCCGTTCCTGCGCGCCATGTCGCTTGAAACCTTCGAAACCGAGGAACTCTGGCGCAATTCCGGGGAGAGCTACGAAGAGGTCAGCGAACTGATCTCGCCGGAAGGCCCGGTCTTCCTGACCTATTACGAAGACCCGGAGACGCCGGGCAATTACCGCCTGCACGAGGGCGGCGAAGCGCGTTTCGTGACCAGCTTCCCGGATCCGCACCCGGAGCTGACCGGCATCCGCCGCGAGCTGATCACCTATGAGCGTGAGGACGGCGTCCAGCTTTCCTCCACGCTTTACCTGCCGCCGGGTTATGAGGAAGGCGACACGCTGCCCGTCGTCGTCTGGGCCTATCCTTTCGAATACAACGACGCAGCGACCGCCGGGCAGGTGCGCGACAGCAATTACCGCTTCACGCGGATCGGCGGCTACAGCCACCTTTTCTTCCTCACCCAGGGCTATGCCGTGATGGACCGCGCGGCCATGCCCGTCGTCGGACCGGATCCGGAAACGGTCAACGACACCTTCATCGAGCAGATCGTCGCGTCCGCTCAGGCGGCGGTGGATGAAAGCGTGCGCCGCGGCTTTGGCGACGGCGTGCGCGTGGGCGTGGGCGGCCACTCCTACGGCGCGTTCATGACGGCGCATCTTCTGGCGCAGAGCGACATCTTCCGCGCCGGCATCGCGCGGTCGGGGGCCTATAACCGCACGTTGACGCCGTTTGGTTTTCAGGCCGAACGCCGGACCTTCTGGGAAAGCCCGGAGACTTATTACCGCCTGTCGCCCTTCATGGCGGCGGACCGGATCAACGAGCCCATGCTGCTGATCCATGGCGAGGCGGACAATAATTCCGGCACTTTCCCGCAGCAGTCGGAACGCATGTTCGCCGCAGTCAAGGGCAATGGCGGAACCGCGCGGCTGGTGATGCTGCCGCATGAAAGCCACGGCTATCGCGGCCGGGAGAGCGTCCTGCACACGCTTGCAGAGATGATCGACTGGTTCGACGTCTACGTGAAAAACGCCGAAGCCCCTCAGGAGGGCTGAAGGCTGCGGCCTTAAGCGCAGGTGCAGGCTCGGGAAACGCCCTAGATTGGAGGCATGACCCGTTCCTGCGCGCCGAAGGCCGCCGCCGGCCCTTCCACCTGGCCGAGGCGCGCCCGCGTCCTCGCCCGCCGGCTCGACCGTGCGGCGCGGGGACGTCACGCGCTGGTCTGGCTGTTCTTCGGCTCGGTGGTGGAAAGCGGTATCGCGCCCTGGCCGATCGAGTTCCCGCTGCTCCACCAGATGCTCAAGGGACGCCCCCACGTCGCCCCCGCAACGGCGGTCGTGGCGCTTGGCTCGGCCGTCGGCGCGCTCATCGCTTATGCGGCAGGCGCGCTGGCGCTGGACGCAGCCCAGGCCGTGTTTGCGGGCGGCCCGACGGGGTCGGGTCAGTTTGCGGACGCCGCCGGGCGGCTGCGCGAACAGGGCGCTGCGGCGGTGTTTCTCGCCATGCTCGCGCCGGTGCCGGTGCAGATCGCCGGCGCGGCGGCGGGTGCGGCGGGCCTGTCGCCCCTGGTCTTCTTCGCCGCGGCGCTCGCCGGGCGCACCGTGCGCTACGCCGCGATGGGCGTGCCGGTCTATTTCTTTGGAGATCGCGTCGTGGCCTGGTGGCGCAAGCAACCGAGGGCGCTCAGGCGTGCGGGCGTTTTCGCGCTGATCGCGCTCTTCATCGCGCTGCTGGCGTGGACGATGCGGCCCTAGAACGGGCGCATGCGATCAGGCCCCGTCTCGATCCCGAACATGTTCAAGAGATGGGCTCCCAGCGCCGCGAGCACGGTGGCTGCGATCAGCATGATCCACATCCAGGGGATCAGGCGCGGGCCCTTCAGGGGATCGGCCGGGCGGCCATGACGCCACGCCGCGAACGCCAGCGCGGCGAGGGCGAGGCTCATCGCGATGATCGTCGTCGAAAGGCTCAAGGGCGGGGTCCGGATGCAAGTCGTCGGGCGCGCGCCGCGGCTGGGCGCTCAGGCCGTGATGGGTTTTCGCCCAGCGGAACCGGCGCCGGCCGAGTTCGCTCAGCGCGCGCAGGGCCGCCAGCGCATGCATGAGCCAATAGACCGGAACCACTGCGAAATCGAGCGCGCGCAACCGGACGCCCGCGCGCCTCGCGCCGATGAACGCGCTCAGACCGGCGGCGAGATACCCAGACGCCAGCGCGCCGGCCGCCGCGGCGGCGAACCACATCGCAAGTCCGCCGGAGGCCAGTCCGTAGGCTGAAAGCGCGATGGTGGCGGCCGCCGCCAGCGGATGCACGCCTGCACTGGGCACGTTCGCGCCGAGCAGGAGCACGAGGCTCGCCAGCGCGCCCGCGCCGCCGCCGCTGGCAAGCGCAAACGGCCGGCGCGCGTGCACGCGCAGCGTGATCAGATGCCCCTTGAGCCATCGGCTCCGCTGGGCGAGCCAGGCCTGCAGGGTCACCGGCGCCTCTTCGAGGGTGGGCGGCGCGATGACGCCCACGCGCCAGCCGAGCCGGGCGAGCCGGTATCCCAGATCGGCGTCCTCGGTGACGTTGTAGGGGTCCCAGCCGCCGCTTTCCCGAAGCGCCCGGGCGCTGAAGACATTGCTGGTGCCGCCCAGCGGCAGCGCCCAGCCCCAGCGCGCCAGCGCAGGCAGAAGGACGTGAAACTGGGCGGCGTATTCAAGCGCGAACTGGCGCGTGAGCAGGTTTTCCTCGGCGTTGTACCAGCCCAGCGGCGCCTGGACGCAGGCAAGCGAAGGATCGGCGGCGAAGGCCTCCGCCGCCGCGCGCAACTGGCCGCGCGCCGGAGCGTCCTCCGCGTCATAGACAGCGATCAGCGCGCCTTCGGCGAACCGCAGCGCATAGGTCATCGCCTTGGGCTTGGTGCGCGGCTCGCAGGGCGGAACCTCGATGACGCGCACGCCCGGCCGGCTCCGGGCGGCGGCGCGCGCGGCGCGCACTGTCGGCGGATCATCCGCCTCGACGACGAGCAGGATTTCGAGCCGGCTCGCCGGGTAGTCCAGCCAGGCGAGCGCCTCCATCAGGCCGCTGACCTGGGCGGCTTCCTGATAGAGCGGGCAGAGCAGGCTGATGCGCGGAAGAAGACGCGGTGCGGACGCTTCGCCCGAAGCCGGACGGGCGAGCGGCGTCAGGCATGCGGCGATCCGCACGGCCACGGCGGCGAGGAAGAGCGCAGAAAGCGAGAGGGCGGCGGTCAGCGCCGTTTCCGTAGGCGCGATCGCAAGCGCGCAGCCGAGCCCGGCGGCGCCCGCCCGGGACGCCCATGCGCCGCGTCTGCCCGTCCAGGCGGCGCTGGCGAGCGGGTCGGCGTTGATGAGGGCGCGCACCGATGCGGCCGCCATGCGCCGGGCGCGCTCTTCGGCCGCCGCTGATACGCGTTCGTCCACACCCGCCTCCCCGAGTTCCGTACAAGACGCTCGGGCAGGAATATTCCCCCATCAAGGGAACTAAGGTTGTTGTTCAGGCCTTTGGGTTGAAAAGCGCGCCGCGGGCCAGCGCGCGCAGCCCGTCTTCCTCGCGCGCGATTTCCGCAGCAAGCCAGGCGGAGGTCGGCCAGCCCGAGGGAAGCCCGGACATGTCGCCGGCGCTGGCGGCGAGCGTATGCGCCAGCGCGCCCACGCCGGGATTGTGTCCGACCAGCACGAGCCGCTCGGCGCCCGCGTCCAGCGCCTCGACCACGGCGCGCTCCAGCATGCCGGGCGAGGCGTGATAGAGCGCCATCGGGTCGTGGATTTCAGGTTCGCCCAGCGTTTCTGCGATCAGCGCGTAGGTCTCGCGCGTGCGGCGGGCGGGGGAGACGAGGGCGAGATCAGCGCTCAGACCGGCGGCCTTCATCACGCCGTCCGCGCGCGCGGCGTCGCTGCGCCCGCGCTCGGTCAGGCCCCGCTCGAAGTCGTCTTCCGCCTCGTGGCGCTCGACGGCCTTGGCGTGACGCATGACGACGATGAAGGGCATGACGGGCTCCGGACGGCGGGAATCAGGGCGCGGCGCTCAGACCGCACCGGCGACGGTTGCGCGCCGCGTTGCGAGGGTCAATCTTGAGCGTACCGCATGCCTCGCACGCAATCCCTCAACGCATGACATGGAGATACCTTATGGGTCTGCTTCTCGGCGATGTCGCCCCCGACTTCGAGGTCGAAACCAGCGACGGCCCGATCCGCTTTCATGACTGGATCGGGGATGACTGGGTGATCTTCTTCTCGCATCCGGCGGACTACACGCCCGTGTGCACCACCGAGCTCGGCTTCACGGCGAAGCTGAAGGACGAGTTCGCCAAGCGCGGCGCGAAGGCGATCGCGCTCTCCGTCGACAGCGTCGAGGACCACAAGGGCTGGATCGGCGACATCGAGGAGACCCAGGGCGTCACGATGAACTTTCCGATCATCGCCGATGTCGACCGCCGGGTTTCGGAACTCTACTCGATGATCCACCCCAACGCCGATCCGAAGCTCACGGTGCGTTCAGTCTATGTGATCGATCCGAACAAGAAGATCCGCGCAACCTTCACCTATCCGCCGAGCGCCGGACGGAACTTCAACGAGGTGCTGCGCCTGCTCGACAGCCTGCAGCTGACCGACAAGTTCAAGGTGGCGACCCCGGTTAACTGGGAGGAAGGCCAGGACGTCATCGTCGTGCCGTCGCTTTCGGACGAGGACGCCGACAAGCTGTTCCCCAAGGGCTACAAGAAGATCAAACCCTATCTGCGCGTCACGCCGCAGCCGGACAAGTAGACGCTCCGTACATCTCGATCGCAAGAAGGCCGCCCCTGCCGGGGCGGCCATTTTCTTGGTCAAGGACGCTTGACATACCGGCTTGCCGGCCTCATTTGTAAAGCACCCTTGACCAAGGAGCCCGACATGAACCATCAAACCACATGGAAATTGCCGCTCTGGCTGTTCGCCGCAGCCTTTGCGCTTATCGCGTGGGCGGGCGCCGCCGCGGCGTTCTTCACCGACGCCGGCACGCCGGTCTTCACCGTTGCGCTCGTAATCGCCTTGGTCGCGACCGAGGCGGCGTTCTGGCTCGGCGCCCTGCTGCTGGGCTGGAAGGTGTTCGAGATCCGCAAGCGTCTGTGGTCGCGCCTTGGCGGCGCGGCCTGAGCTGAATGGAGCCAACCATGGGCTGGTCGATTGTTCCCGAAGCCGTCACCGCCCCGCGCGAGGCGAGGCGGCGCTACACCTGGCGAAGCATGATCCTGTCCTTGTGCTTCGGCGTCTTTTTCGTCGTCTCCATGCTGCCGGTTCTCGACGGCGAGGCGACGGATCCGGCGCGCTGGGGGTTCTTGGCGGCGTCGCTCGCTGCGCTGGGCCTGCTGGTGCGGGAGTTTGTCGTGCTTCTGAACACGCTCGACGAGCTGCAGCGCCAGATTCACATGACCGCTCTGGCGTTCGCCTTCGGCGCCGCCAGCGCGGCGACCTGCGTATTGGCGATGCTCGGCGTCTTCCTCGGCTGGGAGGCGCGGGTCCTCGCGCTGGCGATGGTGCTGCAGCTGCCGCTGGCGACTTTTCTCTACTATGCGGGCCTTCACCGGATCGGAGCGCGTTACCGGTGAAGAACCGCCTGAAGGATTTGCGCGCGGAAAACGGCTGGAGTCAGGCCGTTCTGGCGGAGAAGCTCGGCGTCTCGCGCCAGACGGTCAACGCGCTCGAGACGGGCAAGTACGACCCGTCGCTGCCGCTCGCCTTCAAGATCGGCCGGCTGTTCAATCGGCCGATCGAGGCGATCTTCATAGACGAGGAGGCGTGAGCCTGCGTTGACGCGGCGCGATGCGGGCGCTAGCTGCACGCACTCCGCAGCCCAGCCCCAGAACCCATCAACATGACCGATCCGTCCGCCGCCGACCTGCCTGCGCTTGCGAAAAACGCCAAGGCCTGGCCCTTCGAACTCGCCCGCGAGCTGCTCAAACGCATAGAGAAGCAGAAGGACCGCGGCGGCCGGCCCGTCATTTTCGAAACCGGCTATGGACCCTCCGGCCTGCCGCATATCGGCACGTTCGGCGAAGTGGTGCGCACGACCATGGTGCGCCGCGCCTTCGAGGCGCTGACCGGCGGCGAAATACCGACCAAGCTCATCTGCGTGTCCGACGACATGGACGGCATGCGCAAGGTGCCGCCGACCGTGCCGGATCCGGAAAAGCTCGAGCCGTGGCTGCAGAAGCCGCTGACGAAAGTGCCCGATCCCTTCGGCACGCACGACAGCT
>CAZLOV010000092.1:0-9767 GCA_964561235.1 uncultured Caulobacterales bacterium | reverse complement strand
GGCCCCGACGTCATTGAACTCGCCGCCAAGCTCGCGCGCACCTCCCACCATCCCCTCAGCCGCGCAGTCGCCGACGCTGCGGGCATGGGCGGCACGGCCGACGGCGTCGAGGAGGTCAGAGGCGGCGGCCTGTCGGGACGCGTCGGCGGACGCCGCATCCGCTTCGGGTCGGCTGAATGGCTCGGCCTTCCCGCGCGCGACACCGACGACGCGGTCGAGGCCTGGCTTGAGATCGAAGGCGAGGCGCCGGCGCGCTTCATCTTCGCCGACGCCCTGCGCGCGGAAGCGCGTGAGGCGGTCGCCGCGCTCGAACGCCGCGGCATGGCGACAGAGCTGCTTTCCGGCGACCGGCGCGGGCCGGTTGAGACGGCGGCCAGGGCTCTCGGCATCGACCGCTTCCGCGCGGCGCTCAAGCCCCAGGACAAGATTGCGCGCATCGACACGCTGAAATCGATGGGGCGCGCGCCGGTGATGATCGGCGACGGGCTCAACGACGCCCCGGCGCTCGCCGCCGCTGAAGTGTCCGTCTCCATGGGCTCGGCGGCGGACATCTCGCGATCGGCCGCCGACCTTGTCATTCAGGGCGACCGCCTGCAGGTCCTGCCGCTGGCGGTCGACGTGGCGCGGGCGAGCCGCGCGCGGGTGATGGAGAATTTCGGCCTCGCGCTGGTCTACAACATGATCGCCGTGCCGCTGGCCGTGTTCGGCTTCGTCACGCCGCTTGTGGCCGCGATCGCCATGTCGGCCTCATCGCTTCTGGTGACGCTCAACGCCCTGCGGCTGAACGCGATGAAGGCGAAGCCGTGACGGCCATCCTCTGGCTCATTCCGGCTGCGCTCGCACTGGGCGCGCTTGGGCTTTTCGCCTTCCTGTGGTCAGTGCGCTCGGGCCAGTACGAGGATATCGAGGGCGCCGCCGAACGCATCCTGATCGACGACGAGGGTCCGATCACCAGCGATGACGACGAGGACGACGAGCGCGCAGGGCGCAAGGGCTCCTAGCCCTGCTGGCGTTCGGCCTCGATCTGGGCGGCGGACGGCGTGGGACGCGGATTGAAGTCCTTGTAGGCCCGCCAGGTGGCGTGGGCGACCCAGGGGAAAGTCACCGCGATCCCGATGAGGAACAGCAGGCCGCCGGCCCCGATCATGAAGGCGATCATCCACGCCCAGTTGATCATGACGAACGGCTGGTTCTTCACCGCCTTGACGCTCGCGACGACGGCCGTCACCGCATCCACGTCCTGATCCGCGAGCATCGGGAAGGACAGCGCCGAGACCGTAAAGGCGAGAAACGCGAGCAAGGCGCCCACCACGGTGCCGACGACAATGAGCGCAAGGCCCGCCGGGTTTTCGAACAAAAAGGGCAGAAAGCCCTGAAGCGTCAGGCTCTGCCCGTGGGCGAGCCAGGCGAAGATGAATTGCGCCAGCCGCGCCCAGGTGAGGAAGAAGACCAGCAAGAGCACGCTGAGAAGCGCCAGCTGGGTGATGCGGCCCGGATCGATGGTCCAGAAGTCGAGAAGCCTCGGCGACCCGCCCGCTTCGCGTATCTGGCTGATCCGGTAGATCCCCACGGCGAATGCGGGCGCAACCAGCGCGAAACCGGCGGCCACGACCGGGATCGCCGCGCCCCATCCCATCGCAATGAAGCCGACCGTGATGGCGAGCCCGGTGAGGGTGAATGCGAGCCCGTAAGCAAGCGAGATCGGCGCGCCGGCCTTGAGGTCTTCGAAGCCGCCCTTCAGCCAGGCCCAGGGCGCGTCGCGGCGCACGGTTTCAAGTTCGACCATGGCGTCCTCCCTCAAGATCGACGGCGTTCAGCTTGGCTCGCCTCGATGGCGCCTGCAAGGGTTAGTTGACGGGGCGGCTTGAGGTTTCCGCGCCGAGACGCGCATCAGGCCGACTTGCGGCCGGACGCTTCGGACGGTTGCGGCGCGTTGGCGTCCGCCCGCCTCGCCGCGCTGGTTCCGAGCACGCTTGCGATCGGGCGCATGTATCCCACCGGAAAGAGCCGCTCGAGGATGGCGAGGACGTGGGCGTCGCGCCCCACCAGAACGCGCGCTCGCCGGCGCTCGACGCCGCGCAGGATGATGTCGGCGGCTTTCCGCGGGGCCATGACCAGGGATTTCGCGGCGCGTTCTCGGGCCTCCGCAATCTCTTCAGCGGTCGCATCCGCCGGCGCTTTCGCGCTGGCGGCGATGTTGGTGGCGACGCCGCCAGGATGCACGGTCGTCACGCCGACATGGGTGTTCATCAATTCATGCCTCAGCGCGTTCGAGAATCCGCGCACCGCGAACTTGGAGGCGCAATAGGCGGTCTGGCCCGGCGGAGCGATCACGCCGAAAATGCTGGAAATATTGACGAGCTGAGCCTGCTCCGCCGCCAGAAGCTGCGGCAGGAAGGCGCGCGACATCGCCACGACGCCTTCGAAATTGACCGCCATCACGCGGTCGAAATCAGTCTCCTCGACGCGGTCGAACGTGCCGCCTACGGCGATGCCGGCATTGTTGACGACCAGGGATGCCCCGCCATGAAGCGCCTTCACTTCGCGTGCGAACTTCCAGACGTCGCCGCGGTTGGAGACGTCGAGACGCCGCGTGCTGACACGGCGTTCATTGCTGGCGAGGCCGGCGGCGGTTTCCGCAAGCGCGTCTTCATTGATGTCGGCGAGCGCGAGATGGCATCCCCGCGCCGCCAGGGCCGCGGCGAGCGCGCGGCCGATCCCGCTGCCCGCGCCGGTGACCACAGCGGTGCGGCCTTCGAAGGCGAAGCGATTCATTCCGCCGCCATGGCGGGTTCGGCAGACCCGGCTAAGCCTTGCGGACGCAGCGTTGCGGGCTCAAGCCCGGCCGCGCTCAGGAATTGCATGTGCCCGTCCTCCAGCCGGCCGTAGCGGATCGTCATCATGTCCTTGATGTAGTTCTGATATGTCCGCCAGGGCGGCTTCGACCCCTGGCGCGGCAGGTTCGGCAGCGCGCGCTGCACGTAGCCCGAAGAGAAATCCAGCATGGGCAGGGGCTCGATGTCTGCGGGCGGCGTCGCGACGGCCACGTCGGTTCCCGTTCGGCGCATGTGATTGAGCATCCGGCAGACGCGCTCGCAGGTCAGGTCGATCTTCAGCGTCCAGCTGGCGTTCGTGTAGCCGAAGGCGAGCGCGGCGTTGGGCACCTGGCTCAGCATCATCCCCCGATAGGTGTAGTGTTCCGGCAGGTTCACCGGGCGGCCGTCCACGCGGATCTCCGCGCCGCCGGCGATCTGGATCTCCAGCCCTGTGGCCGGCACCACGAGGTCGGCCTCAAGGACCTCGCCCGAGGCGAGTTCGACGCCTTCCGCCGTGAAGGTCTTGATCGTGTCGGTGACGACGGAGGCCGAGCCGTCCGCCAGCGCATCGAAAAAGTCGCCGTCAGGGGCGAGGCAGAAGCGCTGGTCCCAGGGCTTGTAGCGCGGGCTGAAATGCTTCTCGACAGGGAAGTCGTCGCCGAGGCGGGCGCGGATGTTCTTGAGCACGCTCTTTCGGACGAATTCCGGATAGGCCTGGGCGAGATTGTAGAAGAAGAGCCCGAGCCCTATGTTTTTCGCACGCGTAACATCATGGGCGAGCTGAGCCGGAAGCACCTTGCGCAAGGCGTTCGCCGCCGCATCCGTGGAGGGGCGCGCGGCGATATAGGTCGGCGAGCGCTGCAGCATGACGACGTGGGCGGCGGTCTTGGCCATTTCCGGCACAAGGGTGATCGCCGTCGCGCCCGAGCCGATGACGACGACGCGCTTGCCGGAATACTCGACGTCCTCGCGCCAGAGCTGGGGATGAACGATCTCGCCCTTGAAACGCTCAAGACCGGGAAACGCCGGCATATGGCCGCGGTCATAGCGGTAGTATCCGGAGCACAGCATGAGGAAGCGTGCGACGAAGACCTCCTCGCCCTCGTCTCCTTTGGCGGTGATCCGCCAGCGCGCCGCCTTGCTGTCCCAGTCGCACGCCGTCACGCGGCGGCCGAAACGGATATGCCGGTCGATGCCGCCATCGCGGGCTGTCGCCTCGACATAGCGCTTGATGGCGGGGCCGTCCGCAAACACCTTGCCATCCGTCCACGGACGGAAAGCGTAACCGAAGGTCGACATGTCGCTATCCGAGCGGATGCCGGGATAGCGGAACAGGTCCCACGTGCCGCCCATCGCCTCGCGCGCTTCAAGGATGACGTAGCTGCGGTCGGGAGCGCGCGTCTGGAGATGATGCGCAGCTCCGATCCCCGACACGCCGGCGCCGATGATCACGACGTCGGTTTCTCCGGCCTGAAGCGTTTCGCTCATGGCTCGTCCTTCTGCTTGCGCCGCGTCTTGCGCCTGGCGTCCATGCTGCGCTTTTCGAGGCGCGTTCGCAAGGTGAACGGCGTTTACCCCGGACGCTTCCGGATCGGCTAACCGGTTTTCAACCTTACTCGCCGCTATACCAAGACGCGGCGCGCCTCCTCGCGGAAGCTTGCGGCATGCCCGGTCGGGAGCCCGGGAGCAGGAGGAAAACGACATGAAGGGACCCCTTGCGGCGCCGGTGCGCCGTCTGGTGAGCGCCGCCGCGGCGGCGTCGTGCGCGCTTGCGCTCTGGAGCTGCAGCGACAGCGGTCCGGCTGAAGGCGGATCCGGCGCCGGCGCGGGCGCGCCGCCCGCACCGCCGCCCGCACCGCCCGCCTCGACGGTATTCGTAACGCCGGAATCCACTGCGCACTTCCTGGCTCAGGCGACCTTCGGCCCGACCCCGGAGGATCTCAGCACCCTGCCGGGCTCAAGCGCGGCGGAGTGGTTTGAAGATCAGCTCGCCGCCCCGCCGACGCTCAGTATGCCGCTGATCCGGCAGATCAGCTCCATCCCCGCGGGCGACGAGACCGTCGACTTTCAGCGGCGCTCTCCGTACTTCGCGTTCTGGATCAACGCGGTGGGCGCCGACGATCAGCTCCGGCAGCGCATGGCGTTCGCGCTCTCACAGATCCTCGTCGTCTCCAACGCCGACAATAACCGCCTCTGGCGCTTCTATGAGGGCATGGGGAGCTATCAGGACATTCTCACGCAGAACGCTTTCGGCAATTACCGCGACCTTCTCGAGGAGGTCACCTACTCCCCGGCGATGGGGTATTACCTGACCTACATGGGCAACCGTCGCGGCGATCCCGCACGCGGCCGCATGCCCGACGAGAACTACGCCCGCGAACTGCTGCAGCTGTTCACCATCGGGGTGGAGGAGCTCAATCCGGACGGCACGCCGCGGCTGATCGGCGGCCAGCCCGCGGAAGCCTACGACAATACCGACATCTCGGGGCTTGCGCGTGTCTTCACCGGCCTCGACCTCGATCCGGACGTGCGCGAGGCCGACGAAGAACGCGCGTGGACCGTGCCCATGGTCGAGCGCGACAACCGCCACGAGACCGGCGAGAAGACGTTTCTCGGCGAGACCATTCCCGCCGACACCCCGATGACGGAGAGCATCGATCTGGCGCTCGACATCATCATGGATCACCCCAATGTCGCGCCCTTCATCTCGCGCCAGCTGATCCAGCGCTTCGTCACCAGCAATCCCGAGCCGGCCTATGTCGCGCGCGTGGCGGAAGCCTTCGAAAGCGGCCGCTATCAGCTGCCGAACGCGACCGTGGTCGGCGACGGACGAAAGGGCGACCTCGCCGCGACGCTGGCGGCGGTGCTGTTCGACGAGCAGGCGCGCGACCCCTCCGCGCGGAGCGATCCCGGCTTCGGGAAGGTGCGCGAGCCGATCCTGCGCTTCACCGCCTGGGCGCGCGCCTTCGACGTGGACGACGTGACGCCGCAATTCGCCGAGCCGCTGTACTCCACCGGCAGCCCGGAAGCGCTCGCCCAGCAGGCCTGGGGGTCTCCGTCCGTGTTCAATTTCTACCGGCCGGGTTATGTGGCGCCCGGCACGCTCAGCGGGGCGGCGGGCCTGACGACCCCGGAGCTTCAGCTTGTGAATGCGAGCTCGATCACGGGATACGCGAATTTCATGACCTTCTTCGCGATCGGCGGCATGGCGGATCTGCCCACGGACGATCTCGAACGCCGCTTCGAGGAATCCGGCGTTTCGCTCGACGCGTCTCTGGCGAACGAGAGCTTCCTTCCGGATTACGCCGCCGAGATCGCGCTGGCCGGCGATCCGCCCGCGCTCGTCGACCGGCTCGACCTGCTTCTCACCTACGGCGAGATGAGCGCGGCCACACGCGCCGACATCATCGAAGCTGTCGAGGCGATCCCGCTCGACCGCGAGAACGCGGCGCGCGATCGCGTCCACATCGCCGTCCTGATGGCGCTCACCGCGCCAGACTTTCTCGTGCAGCGCTGACAGGGGGCCGGCCATGCGACCCACACGACGCGGTTTCATCGGCGGCGCCTCGGCGCTCTCCGCAGCCAGTCTCGGCGGCCTGACCGCTGCGCTGACCGGCTTCAACGCGCACGCCGCCGACGTCTCGGGATACAAGGCGCTGGTGTGCGTCTTCCTGCTCGGCGGCATGGACAATCACGACACGCTCATTCCCTACGACGCGCTCTCCTATGACGACTGGGCCCAGGCGCGCGCCCCGCTGCTGGCGGGCTTCGCAGCGGCGCGCAGCCGCGAGAACCTGCTGCCGCTCGATCCCGACAATCGCGACGATTTCGGCGGCCGCGAGTTTGCTTTGCCGCCGGAGATGCCCGGTCTCGCCGGCCTCTTCGCCTCCGGCGAAGCCGCCCTGGTCGCCAATGTCGGTCCGCTGATCGAGCCTGTGACGCGCTCCGGCTTCGATGCGGGCGCCGCGCGGGTTCCCTTGCGCCTGTTCTCCCACAACGACCAGCAGGCGACCTGGCAGGCAAGCGCGCCTGAAGGCGCCCAGTTCGGCTGGGGCGGGCTGTTCGCCGATGCGGCGTTGTCGTCGAACGCCAACAACGCGCCGGAGTTCACCACGATCACGAGCCTTGGCAACGAGCTGTTCCTGACCGGTCAGCTCGCCCAGCCCTACCAGGTCAGCCTGGGCGGGGCTGCGGAGATCGAGCTCCTCCAGGCGTTCGAGGATTTCCCTTCCGGTCCGGGCCGGGACGTCTACCAGACGCTGCGCAACCATTTCCGCTCGGCGAGTTATTCAAGCGAGGCGCTGATCAACCGCGATATCGCCGCAGCCCTGCAGTCGGCTTTTGATTCCAATGAGCGCTTCAACATGGCGCGCTCGATGGCGCAGCCGCTCAACACCGCCTTCGGGCCGGACTTCCTGAGCCAGCAGCTGCAGGCGGTCGCGGAGACCATTTCGATTCGCAACCAGCTTGGCGTCGGCCGGCAGATCTTCTTCGTCGCCGTCGGCGGCTTCGACACCCACTCCGCCCAGGCCGCCGACCTGCCCGGCCTTCAGGCCGGCATCGACGCCGGGATCACCAGCTTCCACGCCGCCATGCAGGAGCTGGGGCTCTCCCGGAGCGTGACGCTGTTCACCGCATCCGATTTCGGCCGCACGCTCGCCGTGAACGGCGACGGGACGGATCATGGCTGGGGCGCGCACCATTTCGTCGTCGGCGGCGCGGTGCAGGGGCGGCGCATCTACGGCGACCCGCCGCCCGCCATCCTTGGTCACGAACAGGACGCCGGCGGCGGGCGCCTGATCCCCACCATCGCAGTGGAGCAGTACGCCGAGCCGCTCGGGCGCTGGTTCGGCCTGACGCAGGCCGAAGTGGAGACCGCCCTGCCGAACCTGCGCAATTTCGGCGGCGCAACGCTGCCGATCGTCTAGCCTCAGAAGGCGTAGGTCAGACGCAGGTGCTCGCCCGGCGCGGTGAAGCTGTTGACGATCTCCAGCGGCAGCTGGTTGGACGACCCCGGCGGCGCGGCGTTGAGGCCGACGATGAGTTCGCCGCGTGCGGGCACGGTCACGATGTCCGTCGCGTCGTTGAAACGGCGCTCGCCGATATTGCGAAGCGTGATCGGAAAGGGCGAGGCGTTGGTAAAGCGCAGGCGCAAGACCGCCGTGCCGGCGCGGCCGTAGCCGGCGGTCTCCAGCCGCAGCATCTCGCGCACGACGGTCTCCACATGCTCGGGCTTGCCGACGAGCTGGTCGCGATAGGCGGCGACCGTGCGGCCCTCCTCAAGCGCGGCCTGCAGCGCTTGCGGCGTGCGCGCCTCGGCGATGGCGAGCGTGACCGTGCGGTGCTCGCCCGCGGCGATGTCGTAGTCGTAGTCGATCAGCCCGTGGATGTCCGAAACCCCGAGGATCGTCAGATTGTTGTCCAGCGCGACCTGAAGGGCTTCCTCGCTGAAATAGGCCCCGTTGGCGACCTCGATGCCTTCCAGCAGGCCCTCGTCGATCAGCGCTTGCTGCTCTTCCGGAACGGTCAGCACGCCGTCGGCGAAATCGCGCGTCCAGGCCGGGTGGTTCCAGAACACGAAGGCGTTCTGGCGGCGGGCCTCCTCAAGCGCCTCGCGGGCGTTCTCGATATTGTCTTCGTTGCGCTGGTCGATGGTGAGAAGCGGGTTGGCGTCCTCGATGAACACCGCGTTGACATGACCCGGCGACAGGCGGCGCGTGATCTCCGCCCCGGCGATGATCATGATGTCGTCCAGCGCGTCGAGGCGCTGGGCGGACTGCACCGCAAGCTCGTAGGCGCGGTTGCGGTCGGGATGGGGAATGTCCTCGGCGTGCGGCTGGTATTCCAGGTGCTCGGTGATCGCCATGGCGTCGAGCCCGTCCTTCTCGGCCTCCCAGGTGCGCACCGTCGGCCAGACATGACCGTCCGAGAACACCGAGTGGGTGTGCAGATCGACGACCAGCACATAGCGGCCGTCTGAAAGCTGCGGGAAACGCATGAAGCGCGGCTCAGGCTCGCCATGCGCGCCCGGGTGAACGGCGGCGGCTGCAGGAATAGCGGCGGCGAGCGCGGCGGCGGCCGCGAGCAGCTTGAACTTCATGGATGCCTCCCATTGATTGGAAGGCGTCATATCCACTTTTTATGACAGTAATGACTACTCCGATGGTCAGGATGTCAGCGGCGCCGGCTTAAGCCCGTCTGAGCGCGCGCATCGCGGGCGCGCGCAGCGAGAGCGCTCCGGCGACCAGCCCGCCGCCGGCGGCGAAGATCACGGCAAGCCCGGCGGCGGAAAGCGCAAGCCGCCAGTCGGGCGCCCAGCGCGCCTCGAACACCTCGACGACGATCGGATACGCCCCGCCAGCGGCGACGCAGAGCGCAAGCGCCGCCGCAACGGCTCCGGTGGCGGCGAATTCCAACGCGTAGAGGCTCAGCACGGCCGCCGGTCCGAGGCCGAGCGTCTTGAGGAGCGCGCTTTCGCTTTCGCGGCGGCGCGCAGCGGCTGCGAACGCGCCGAACATCACCAGCGCGCCTGCTGCGATCACCACGATCGAGACGAGCGAGACGGCCGAGCTCGCCCGGCGCACGACGCCTGCGGCATCCGCGAGCCGCGCGCGCACGTCGATGAAAAGCGCGCCGGGGATCGCGTCGCGTCCGGCTGCGGTGAGCGCCGGCTGAACGTCCTCGGGCACGCGCAGAATGGCGGAATGATCGGGATTGGCGGCTTCCAGCGTTCCCGGCGCGAAGATGACGGCGAAATTGCCGCCGAAGCCGCCCCAGTCGACGGTGCGGAAATTCGCAATGTCCGCCTCGATCGCCCGGCCGAGAACGCGAAACGTGACGGTGTCGCCCACCGCCATGCGCGCGCCGCGCGCCGCGTCCCCTTCGAGAGAGACAAGAGGCGGCCCTTCATAGTCCGCCGGCCACCACGCCCCGGCTTCGACCACGGCGTCG
>CAZLOV010000091.1:0-9923 GCA_964561235.1 uncultured Caulobacterales bacterium | reverse complement strand
GCGGTGGCCGAAGCCCATCAGGCGGAAGGGATCATCCTTGTCCTTCGCGCGCTTGATGTATTCCGGGATGTTGTCGACCGAGCCGATCTCTCGGAGCATGTTGAGCGCGGCTTCGTTCGCGCCGCCATGCGCCGGACCCCAGAGCGAGGCGATTCCCGCGGCGATGCAGGCGAACGGATTGGCGCCGGAGGATCCCGCCAGGCGAACGGTCGAGGTCGAGGCGTTCTGCTCATGGTCGGCGTGCAGGATGAAGATGCGGTCCATCGCCCGCGCCAGCGTCGGGGAGGGCTCGTAATCCTCGGCCGGAACCGCAAAGCACATCCGCAGGAAATTGGAGGAATAATCGAGCTTGTTCAGCGGCGTCACGAACGGCTGGCCGATCGAGTACTTGTAGGCGCGCGCTGCGATGGTGGGCATCTTCGCGATCATCCGGTGCGCGGAGATGGTGCGCGCCTCCGGATCATTGATGTCGGTAGAGTCGTGATAGAAGGCTGAGAGCGCGCCGACCGTTCCAACCATCACCGCCATCGGGTGGGCGTCGCGCCGATAACCACGGAAGAACTGGTCGAACTGGTCGTGCAGCATGGTGTGCCGTCGGATGGTCCAGTCGAAGTCCTCAAGCTGTTTTGCATCCGGCAGTTCGCCGTGCAGCAGAAGATACGCGACCTCTATGAAGCTCGCATTCTCCGCGAGCTGGTCGATCGGATAGCCGCGATAAAGCAGCACGCCCTCGTCGCCGTCGATATAGGTGATCTGGCTTTCACAGCTCGCAGTCGAGGTGAAGCCGGGATCGTATGTGAAGACGCCTGCTTCCTTGTAAAGCGGGCGGATGTCGATGACGTCCGGTCCGACCGAACCCGTGTACATGGGAAGATCGATGGTCTTTCCATTCACGGTCAGCTGGGCGGCGCCGTTCGGCTTTGCCTTGTTTTCCATAGCGTGCACCTCGTTTAGGTCGTCACATGTTCACGGGCCGCCGCACAGCGCGGCGGGCGGGTCAAAGGCGGTCGTCGAGCCGGGCGAGGCTCTCCGTCGGTCCGAGCGCAGACAGCACCACGCCCATGTCGGGGGCCGGAGCCCCGCCGGTCAGAGCGGCGCGCAGCGGCGCGCCGATCTTTCCGAAGCCGACGCCTTCGGCCTCGGCGAAATCCTTCAGCAGGCCGGAAAGCTCATCGGGCGCCCATCGCGGCGCATCCGCAAGGGCCTGGCGCAGCCGTGCAAGCCGTCCGATCGCTTCCTCGTCGAGAGCCTTGGCGGGTTTGCCCTCGACGGCGAACGGACGCTTGCGCAGCAGGAAAAAGGCCTGGTCCTCCAGCTCCGCCAGCGTTGAGGCGCGCGCCTTCAGCGCCGGCATCGCGCGGTCCAGACGCGCGCGCGCCGCATCGCTCAGATCCAGATCCTCGCGGCCCGAGAGCCTCTCAAACAGAAGGTTCGTCAGGCGGGCGTCGTCCGCGCGCTTCATGTGGAAGCTGTTGACGTGCGCCATCTTCTCGAGGTCGAGCCGCGCGGGAGCCTTGTTCAGCCCTTCCAGCGCGAACACGCGCTCCATCTCCTCGGGCGTGAACAGCTCCTGGTCGCCTTTCGACCAGCCCAGGCGAAGCAGGTAATTGCGAAGGCCTTCAGGCAGATACCCCATGTCCCGATAGGCTTCCACGCCCAACGCGCCATGACGCTTCGACAGTTTCTTGCCGTCCGGTCCGTGAATAAGGGGGATATGCGCGAAAAGGGGCCGCGGCCATGAGAGAGCGTCGTAGATCTGGCTTTGCCGGCCGGCGTTGACGAGATGGTCGTCGCCGCGGATCACGTGCGTCACGCCCATGTCATGGTCGTCGACCACCACGGCGAGGTTGTAGGTCGGCGATCCGTCGGTGCGCAGCAGCACGAGATCGTCGAAATCCTTCGCCTGCCAGCGCACCTCGCCCTGAACGGCGTCCTCGATGACGACGTTTTCGTCGGCGGCACGGAAGCGGACCGTGTGCGAGGCGCCCGCCGGGGCCTCGGCCGGGTCGCGGTCGCGCCAGGGCGACCGCAGCGCGCGGCCTTCCGAAAAGGCTTTCTCGCGCTCGGCCTCGGCTTCCTCCGCCGTCATGTAGCAGCGGAAGGCGCGGCCCTTCTCAAGCAGCTCGCCGACGATTTCGCGGTGGAGATCGGCGCGCGCATACTGCGACACCGGCTCGCCTTCCCACTCAAGACCCAGCCAGGACAGCCCCTCGAGAATGGCGTCGACGGCGTCCTGCGTCGAGCGAGCGCGGTCGGTGTCCTCGATTCGCAATTTGAACACGCCGCCCGTCGCGCTGGCGAAGAGCGCGTTGAACAGCGCCGTGCGCGCGCCCCCGATATGCAGAAAGCCGGTCGGCGAAGGCGCAAACCGCGTCACGGGCGGCGATTGTGGATCATTGGCGTTTTGCACGTGCGAAATCTTGCTGCGATGCAAGGCGGGGCGGGATGCATACCATGCCGGCGCGCCGCTTAGATAGCCTCGACCTTCTGCTGAGGCGAACCCGGGGTCTCGCCCGCGGCGCCCGGACAATTGCGCTGGCCTTGCCCGGAGGAGAAACAGCCCCGTTATGGCTAGGCCTCGGTGCGGCCGCCGCCCTTGCCGGCGCACGCTTTCCGGCCGGTCTGGAGCTGGCCGCGGCCGCCGCCGCCTTCCTTGGTTTTCTTGCGCTCCGGGGCAGGTTCGCCGCCGCCGTCTGGCTGTCGGCGCTGTCACTTTTTGCTGTGGGCCATGCGCTGACCGGCCTGCGGATCGCCGCCGCCGCACCGCCTGCGGATGTTCTCGCGCTGCAGCAGGCCGATGCGGTCGAGGGCTGGATCGAAGCCGTGCAGCGCTCGGCCTCCGGCCGGGAACGACTGCTGATCCGGCTGGATGAAACCGCGGGGGCGTTTCGCGTGCGCGTGATCGCAAGCCGCGGCGCGTTTGAAGCCGGCGACCGGGTGCGCGTGCGCGCCCGGCTCTCGCCCTTTCCGGGGCCGGCCGCGCCCGGAGGTTACGACCCCGCGCGCCGGGCGTGGTTCGACCGGATCGTGTTCACCGGATATGCGGTTGCGCCGCTCGAGGCGGCTGAGGAGACCGGCGGCGACCGGCTGGCGCGGTCGCTGGCCCGCACGCGGTTCCAGCTCGCCGAGCGGGTCAGGGCGAGAGCGGGCGAGGCGACCGGCGGACTGATCGCCGCGTTGCTGACGGGCGATCGCTCAGGCGTCACGCAGGCACAGACAGAGGCGCTGCGCGCATCCGGCCTTGGACACCTGCTTGCGATTTCCGGCCTGCATATGGCGCTGTTTTCGGGCGGCGCCTTTTTCCTGGCCCGGCTTTGCCTCGCGAGTTGGCCCGGTTTTGCTTGCGCGCGCGACCCTACGCCTGCAGCCGCCGTCATCGCGCTGATGGCGGCGACGGCCTATCTCGCGCTGTCCGGCGCAGCCGTCTCCACCCAGCGCGCCTTCATCATGAGCGCGGCCGTGCTGACGGCGGTCATCCTGCGCCGGCGCGCGATCTCGATGCGCGGGCTGGCGGCGGCGGCGTTGCTCGTGCTCTTGATCGCACCGGAAAGCGTCGCCGAGCCGGGCTTCCAGATGAGTTTCGCCGCTGCTGGCGCGCTTGTGGCCGTCTATGAAGCGGTGCGGGACATTCGCAGCCGGCGCGTGCGCGACGGGACCCGCTCGCGCATCACCGCTCTGGCGGGCTGGTTCGGCGCGCTCGCGCTGACGAGCCTGGTCGCCGGTCTGGCCACAGGCGCCTTCAGCGCCATGCATTTCAACCGGCTCGCCGGCTGGGGGCTGGCTGCGAATCTCGCCGCGATGCCGGTCTTCAGCCTGCTTGTCATGCCGGCTGCGGCGACTGGGCTGGCTCTCGCGCCGTTGGGTCTCGACCTCATTCCCCTGCGGGCGGCGGCGTGGGGCATGGAGATCGTGCTTGCGATCGCACGCGCGGCCGCGGAGGCGCCCGGCGCCTATGTCCGGATCGCCGCTCCGGCCGGCTGGACCGCGGGGCTCTATGCGGCGGGTTTCGCCATGGCGGTGCTTGCGCGCGCCGCTGTCCGCACGCTCGGGGCGGGCGTCGCCGCGGCTGCGCTTGTCATCTGGGCCGCCGCGGCGCCGGCGGAACTCTTCGTCGCCGAGAACGGCACGGTGATCGCGCGCACGAACGAAGGCTGGACGGTCATGAACGGATCGCCTCGGGCCTATGATGCGGCGCAGTTTCTACAGCGCGCCGGGGTCGATCCGGACGATCTGGTCGCTGCTGCGCGATGCGATCCGCACGGGTGCGTGCTCACCGCGCGCACGGGCGTGCGGATCGCCTTGCCGTCTCACCCGCGGATGCTCGCGGAAGACTGCCGCCGGGCGGATGTCGTTGTGACGATGTTTCCCGCGGGGCCGCGCATGCGGCGTCTCTGTGAAGCCTATGTGCTCGATCCGGCCGAGCGTGCGCGCCGAGGGGGCGTCGTGCTCCACCGTTCAGGCGCAAGCGGGCTCAGCCGCGTTTCCGCGCTGGAGGCGCGCCCGGCCTGGCTTAGTGGTACAGGCGAATGAGCCCGACGAGCTTGCCCTGCACCTTCACCCGGTCAGGACCGAAAATCCGGGTTTCATACGCCGGGTTGGCCGCCTCGAGCGCGATCGAGCCTCCCTTGCGGCGCAGGCGCTTGAGCGTGGCCTCCTCGTCATCGACGAGCGCAACCACGATCTCGCCGGTGTCGGCCGTATCGCAGCGTTTCACCACCACGATGTCGCCGTCGAGAATGCCGGCCTCGATCATTGAGTCGCCTTGCACCTCAAGCGCGAAGTGTTCACCGCCTGAGAGCATGCCCGCCGGCGCAAGGATACGGTCGGTTTCGTGCTGGATCGCTTCGATGGGAACACCCGCAGCGATGCGGCCGAGCACCGGCACCTCGTTTTCGCTGTCAAAGACCGGCTCGCGCGGGCGGGCGAAGTCGCCCTGAACGACGTTGCCGTTTTCCGGCGGGCGGGTCGCCGCCTTGGCCGACAGGCCTTCGGGCATCCGGAGGATCTCCAGCGCACGCGCCCGGTGTGGCATCCGCCGAATGAAGCCGCGCTCTTCCAGCGCCGTAATCAGGCGGTGCACGCCCGATTTCGACGCAAGGTTCAGCGCCTCCTTCATTTCGTCAAAGGATGGCGAGACGCCGTCCTCGGAGAGGCGGCGATGGATGAAGAGCAAGAGCTCTTGTTGTTTTCGGGTCAGCATCGCCTGCGCTCCGGTCAGAAAAAGCCGTCAAGGAACAAACCATGTACTCTGTAGGCGTTCTACGTGTGTTCCGATTCTGCGTCAAGTCGCGGACGTAAGGAGGTTCCGCGTCGCGGCTTCCACATCCGGTTGACGCATCAGGCTTTCCCCGACCAGAAGGGCGTTTGCGCCAGCCTTCGCCGCGCGCGCGACGTCCTCCGGGGTGAAGATGCCGCTCTCCGCTGCAAGCACGCGGTCCGAGGGGGCGAGAGGCGCAAGCTTTTCAAAGGTTTCCAGCGTGGTCTCGAAGGTGCGCAGATTGCGGTTGTTTACGCCGAGAAGCGCCTCGGGCAAGTCGAGGGCGCGCTTCATTTCCGTCTCGTCATGGACCTCTACGAGCACGTCCATCCGGAAGCGCCGCGCTTCAAGAATGAGCTGCCCGGCGAGGGCGTCGTCCACCGCGGCGAGAATGACCAGAATGCAGTCGGCGCCAAGGCTCCGGCTTTCGGCGACCTGCCAGGGGTCATAAAGGAAATCCTTGCGCAGCACGGGCAGCGGGCAGGCCTCGCGCGCGGCGATCAGGTACGCCTCCGATCCCTGGAAACTCGGCGCGTCTGTCAGCACGGAGAGACAGGCCGCTCCGCCGGCTTCATAGGCGCGCGCGATCGAGACCGGGTCGAAATCCTCGCGGATGAGGCCCTTAGAGGGGCTGGCTTTTTTCACTTCCGCGATCAAAGCGGGCCGTCCAGGGCGCGTTTTCGCCCGGAGGGCGTCGCCGAAGGGCCGCGGCGGCGGGGCGAGCTGGGCGGCCGCCTCGATGTCCGCCTGCGGACGGGCGGCCTTGCGTTCGGCGATCTCCCTGCGCTTGTAGGCCTCGATGCGGTCAAGCGCGTCGCTCATGAGACAGTCTCTTGCGTGGCGGCGATCAGGGCGTCCAGCGCGGCCTGGGCCCGGCCGTCGTCAATGGCGGCGGCGGCGAGCGCAACGCCCTCGGGCAGGCTTGCGGCCCGGTCGGCGAGCATCAGGGCGGCCGCCGCGTTGAACAGGACAATATCGCGGTAGGCGGATGCTTCGCCCGCCAGCAGCGCCCGCATTGCGCGGGCGTTCTCCTCCGGGTCGCCGCCCTTCAGGGCGTCGAGGTCTGCGCGCGCCAAACCCGCCTGTTCCGGCGTCCAGACGTGCCGGCGGATCTCGCCCCGCGGCGTGAGTTCCGCCACGTGGGTTTCGTCCGTCGTGGTGATTTCGTCCAGCCCGTCGGCCCCGTGAACGACGAAGGCGCGCTGGGCGCCAAGATCGCGCAGGGCGAGGGCGACGGGCTCCAGCCAGCGGGCGTCGAATACGCCCAGAAGCTGGCGTCTCGCGCCGGCCGGATTTGAAAGCGGGCCGAGCAGGTTGAAGACCGTGCGCACGCCAAGCGCCCGGCGCGCGGCGGCGACATGGCGCACCGCGCCGTGATGGGCCTGAGCGAAAAGAAACGCCACGCCGGCGGTCTTGAGCGCGCGTTCCACCGCTTCCGGCGGGGCCAGCAGGTTCACCCCGAGGCTTTCGAGGATTTCCGCCGATCCCGATTTTGACGACGCGGCCTTGTTGCCGTGCTTGGCGACAATCGCCCCGGCGCCGGCCGCGACAATGGCGGCGGCGGTGGAGATGTTCCAGGTGCCGCGCGCATCGCCGCCAGTGCCGCAGGTGTCGACCGCCCCTTCAGGCGCGCTTACCCGCAACATCCGCGCGCGCATCGCCTTTGCGCCGACCGCAAGCACGCCGGGCGTCTCGCCAAGGGCGGCGAGACCGACGAGAAACGCGCCGATCTCGGCGGCTTCAGCTTCGCCTTCCATGAGCGCATCAAAGGCGGCGGCGAGGTCGCCGTCGTCCGGCAGGCGCTGGCCGGCCAGGGCGCGGATGGCGGGTGAAATGGCGCTCATGCGGCTTGCGGGGTCTGGATCCCGGCGATCGCGAGAAAATTCGCAATCAGGGCGTGGCCGTGTTCGGTGGCGATGGATTCAGGGTGGAACTGCACGCCGTGCACCGGGCGGCTTTCATGCGCGAGGCCCATGATCTCGCCGTCCTCGGCGGTGGCCGTCACGCGCAGCGGTTCGCCGCCCGACAGCTCCACGGCGAGGGAATGATAGCGGGTCGCCGTGAACGGCGAGGGCAGGCCTTCAAACACGCTTGATCCGTCATGCCGCACCGGGCTCGTCTTGCCGTGCATGATCGATTTCGCCGGACGCACGGCGCCGCCATAGGCCTGGCCGATCGCCTGATGTCCGAGGCAAACGCCCAGAATTGGCAGCGTCTCCGGCGCCTGGCGGATCAGCTCGAGACAGATGCCCGCTTTGTCGGGATCGCACGGCCCCGGCGACAGAATGACGGCGGCCGGCGCGAGCGCCAGCGCCTGCGCCGCGCTCATGTCGTCATTGCGGATGACGCGGACGCTTGCGCCCAGCTCCTCGGCATAGTGAACGAGGTTGAAGGTGAAGCTGTCATAATTGTCGATGATGAGAAGCATGGCGAACCCGTTCCCGGAGGCGGCGGCGGACCTTAGGCGAGGGGCGCGCGGGCGCCAACCGGGCCGACTCACGCTAGCGAAGACGTCATGACGCGCCATGTGCCCCTTCCGCCAGAGCTTGGCGCAGCGCTCGCCGCCGCCGGCCTTGCGCTGGGCGCCGTGGCGGCCTCGCCCGGCCAGGCGGTCCGTGCGGATGCGCCCGAGCCGCGGGTGTTCGAGACGGCGGCCGCGCCGGTTCCGCTGGATGAGCCGTCAGCGCCCCTGATCACGGACGAGCGGGCGCTTCTGGCGATCGTCGTTGATGATGTGGGCCTCGTTGGCGAGGCGACGGCGCGGGTGTTGTCGCTGCCGGCGCCGTTGACGGTCTCCATCCTGCCCTATGCGGAGGATGCGCCCCGGATCGCCCGCGCGGCCTCGGGGGCCGGCCACGAAGTCTTCGCCCACATACCCATGGAGCCAGAGGGCTTCGAGGACCCCGGACCCAACGCGCTCTACGGCCACCTGACGCCGGACCGGCTCAGGGCGCGGGCGCTATGGGCGCTCTCGCGCACCCCGGGCGCCTCGGGCTTCAACAATCACATGGGCAGCCGGCTCACCCGCGATCCAGCGGCGATGCAGGCTGTGTTTCAGGGCCTCGCCGAGCGTGATCTGATCTATGTCGACAGCCTCACCCATCCGGCGAGCGTCGCGGCGCAGTCGGCGCGCGCCGCCGGGCTGAACGCGCTGCGCCGGGACGTGTTCCTGGACCATGCGCGCGATCCGGATGCGATCCGCGGTCAGCTCGAGGCGGCGCTCGATCTGGCGCGGCGGCGAGGCTACGCCGTGCTGATCGCGCATCCCTATCCGGAGACGCTGGACGTGCTGGACGCGTTTCTCGCCAGCCCGCCGCACGACATCCGGACCGGGACGGCGGGCGAGGCGGTCATGCGGGCGGCGCGGACGCAAGAAGGAGACGCGGTGCGGCTGGCCGGTCTGCGCTAGGCGAAACGCCAGGCGTCGGCTGCGGCGCGGAACAGGGCTGCGGCCTTGTTGCGGCATTCCTGGTGTTCGGCGTCGGGATCGCTGTCGAGCACCAGGCCCGCGCCGGCCTGCACGAACATCGTCCCGTCCTTGATGACGGCCGTTCGCAGCGCGATGCAGGTGTCCATGGCGCGCCCGGCCCCGAAATAGCCCACCGCCCCGGCGTACACGCCGCGCCGATGCGGCTCGAGCTCGTCGATGATCTCCATGGCGCGGACCTTCGGCGCTCCGGAGACCGTGCCCGCCGGGAAGCCCGCCAGGAGCGCGGACACGGCGGTCTGATCGTCCCGGATGCGGCCTTCCACGTTCGAGACCAGATGCATGACATGACTGTAGCGCTCGACGGTCTCGCGCTGGGTCACGCGCACGCTGCCCGGCTCGGCGACCCGCGAGACGTCGTTGCGTCCGAGATCCAGCAGCATCAGGTGCTCGGCGCGCTCCTTCTCGTCGGCGAGTAGCTCGGCCTCGAGCTTTTTGTCCTCGTAGCGGTCCTTCCCGCGTCGGCGCGTTCCGGCGATCGGCCTGATCGTGACCCTGTCGTCCTTGAGCTTCACGTGCACCTCGGGAGAGCTGCCGAAGAGCTCGTACGCGCCGAAGTTGAGATAGAAGAGGTAGGGCGACGGGTTGGCGGTGCGAAGCCGCCGGTACGCCTCGACGGCCGGGAGCTTCGTACGAAGCTCCACGCGACGCGAGAGCACCGCCTGCAGGAGGTTGCCCTTCACGATCTCCTCGCGGATCTCCTCGACGCCGGCCTCGTACGCCTCGCGGTCGCCGCCGGGATTCACCACGGTCGCGTCGTACTGCTGCTCGTCGGCCTGCAGGTAGTTGAAGTCGAGGTCGGTAATCCGGGCCTCGGTCTCATCGAGCGCGGCCTCGAGATCGATCTCGTGCTCGTCGTAATTGAGCCCGATCAGGTAGATCAGGTCGGTGTAGTGGTCGAAGACGACAAAGACGTGCCCGAAGAGAAACGAGGCGTCGGGCAGCGACAGCTCGTCGGTCTTGTGCGCGATCCTGATCGTGTCGCAATATGCGGCGAACTCGTAGGAGAGAAAGCCGATTCCTCCGGCCGGGAAGGGGAAGTCCTGGTGCGGCAGCGCGTGCTGGTTGGAGAAGTAGACGAGCACGTCGAGGATGTCCTTCGCGTCGCTGCGCACGGTGCGCCGCTGCGACCCGGTCCACAGGACGATCTCGCGACCGATCTGCTCGAGCCGGAACGCC
>CAZLOV010000090.1:7992-10113 GCA_964561235.1 uncultured Caulobacterales bacterium | reverse complement strand
TTCGGCGGCAAGGAGTACGGCACCGGCTCCTCGCGCGACTGGGCTGCGAAGGGCACGCGCCTGCTCGGGGTGAAGGCGGTCGTGACCGAGAGTTTCGAGCGCATCCACCGCTCCAACCTCATCGGCATGGGCGTTCTGCCGCTTCAGTTCCAGAACGGCGAGAGCTGGGAGAGCCTCGGCATCACCGGCCAGGAGACCGTCTCCATCACCGGCGTTGATGCGCTGACCCCGCGCGGGGAGGTCGAGATGACCGTCACCTTCCCGGACGGCTCGACGAAGACGACAAAGCTCCTCGCGCGCATCGATACGGACAATGAGCTGGATTACTTCCGCAATGGCGGGATCCTGCACTACGTCCTGCGTCAGCGTGCAGCGGCCTAGGCCCGGCGACAGTCGTTTGCAGGGGTTCGGCGCCTGAACGCGCCGGACCCCCCTGTTTGCGTCCGGGCTCAGCCGTCACTCCGCCGTCATCGCCGCGCGCACCGCAACGGCGGTGTCGGGATGGTCGGTGAAGACGGCGTCCACGCCGAGCGCATAGAGCGCGCGCAGTTCGTCCTCCACCGTCTCGCCGACATGCGGCGGGCGATCGTCGCGCACCGTCCAGACATGCACCTCGAGGCCGGCCGCGTGCGCCGCCTCCACATATCCGGTGCTCTCGCCCTCCGGCGTGATGAGCAGCGCCTTGTAGGCGCCGATCCCGTCGGCGAATTCGGCGATGTCCTCGATGGAGCGACCGCCGGCGTCATAACCGGGTTCGCCGGAGACCAGCATGGCCTGCCGCACCGGGCTCGCGTCATTGAGACGGATCAGGAAGTCCGCATCAAAAGACTGGATGACGACCGGCGCGTCCTCGGCGTTCAGCCCGCGGCGCTCCAGAACCTCGACCAGAACAGGCAGCGGATCGAGCCCCATGGCGGCCTGCTCGGCAGGCAGTTTCACCTCGGGTTCAAGGCCGAGATCGCAGGCGCACGCTGTGCGCTGCGCCTCCCAAAGATCGATCACCGCGTCGAAGGTCATCACGCCCGCCTGGCCGTCATATTCGGAGGATCGTCCCGGCTGATGCTGGATCGCGCGGAGCGTTTCGATCTCCGCAAGGGTGAAGTCCGACGCCCACCAGTCGTCCCGGCCGGCCATCCCGCGGCGGCGATCGGCGAATTCGGGGCGGCTCGCAATGTCCGTCGTGGTGGAGAGATACGGGTCGTGACGCGCGATCAGCACGCCGTCGGCGGTCATGACCAGGTCCGGCTCGATGACGTCCGCGCCCTGCTCGACGGCGAGTTCATAGGCGAGCGCCGTGTGTTCGGGCCGGTAGCCGCTGGCGCCCCGGTGGGCGATGACCAACGGCGCTTCGCCGGAAAGCGTGTTCCAGGCGGACGCCTCCGCCCCGGCCGGCTCGGCGGCGTCCTGCACGGCGGGATCGGTGGGCGTGCAGGCGGCGAACAGGCTGGCGGCGGCGGCGGCGAGCATCAGGCGCATGGCGTGAAATCCAGTTTGAAGACGGGGATCAGGAGGACGCCGGCGACGCATCGCCGCCGCCAAACGGCCAGAAGCCGCCGAGCATGTCGAAAAGCGCGCCGCGCACGTCGGCGAAGCTCCACAGGCCGAGCACGGCGCCGGCTGTCAAAATCGCCAGCACGATCAGCCAACGGCGGCGGACCAGCGTGAAGATCAGCCGCCAGCCGCCTGCTGCGCCGTTGGCGGTGGCGAGACGCGCCATCAGGCCCAGCGCGAGGCTTGCGCCCAGAGCAATGGCGAAAAGCAGGATTTCATTCGGTAAAGCCGTCATGAGCGCCCCCCTCGGACCAAACTCATGAGCGGCATGTTAACCCTGTGTGAGCCCGCAGGCGAGCGCGAAGGCGCGCTAGCCACGCGTCGGATCGAGCTCGTCGTCCGCCGGGCTGTGTCCGCCGGGTTCTGACGGCGCGCAATACGGCCAGTCAGGCGCGTTCGGACTGCCGTCCGCACACGTCGCCGAACCGTCCGGGAAATTCAGGCACCCCGTCAGCATCAGGGCGGCGGCGGGCGCGGCCAGACGCGCAAGCCGAAGCGGCGCGGACGCAGTCTTGCGGTCGGACATGAAAAAGCGCTCCCTCAGCGTGTCGTCACGATGACCGCCGCATC
>CAZLOV010000090.1:0-7982 GCA_964561235.1 uncultured Caulobacterales bacterium | reverse complement strand
GGCGCCGTGCGCCGCGGCCCGCCCCGTCAGGCGCTCCATGTCGCCAAAAGGACGCACACATCCCGCCCCTCGCGGCGCGATCCGATACAGGCTATGTTGCACCCGCTCTTGCTGTTCCGGCGGCGCGCGGCGCCGTCCTGCTCCCCGGGGGACCTTTTCATGCATCGTTCGCTTCTTTTCGCCGCCTCGTCCGCAGCGCTTCTGCTCGCGGCGTGCGGCGAGGACGCCGCCGACACCGGCGCCGCGTCCTCCACCGCCGCCACCGAAGTCTCCGCCGCCGACATCGACGCGGCTCTGGCGCGCCTCAACCTGGTTGAGCAAGGCGTGTTCACCTGGGACGAACGCCGCATTGACGGCTCCACGGCGACCTTCACCAATCTCTCCGGCGGAGACGAGAAGACGGCCGAGGGCGTGATCGGCGAGTTCGTGATCACCGCCCCCCGCCTTGACGGCGACGTGGTGATGTTTGACCGCGTCAGCATCGCGGACGCGAGCATGCCCACCGACGAAGGCACGGTGACCATGGAGCGCTTCACGCTCTCCAACCCGGGGGCCGAGCTTGCGCGCGCGATCTCCATCGCGCTGCTCGACCTTGAGGACGAGCCCGCCCTCGTGAGCGAGGAGACCATCGCAGGCTACAGCTTCTCCGAGATCACGCTGGAAGGTCTTCGTGGCGAGGTCGAAGCGGAAGGGGAACCGGCCGAATTCACGATCGAACGCTTCAGCGTCAACGGCTTCGACGGCGACAATCTCAGCCGAGGCGTGCTGACAGGCCTTAACGTTGCCACCGTCGCGCCGGACACCGGCCCGGTACGCGTCTCGCTCGATGAAGTCAGCGTCGAGGCGCTCAGCGGCGCGATCATCCTGTCCTCCATCCGCGCCGCGCAAACCGGGGAAGGCGCGGCTGCGCCCAATTTCGGGCCGGTGAACGCCGTCGACGTCTACGAAAACTTCGTCATGCGCGGCCTCGACATCGACGCCGGCGGCCTGACGGTGACCATGCCCGAACTGACCGCGGAGATCACCGAGGCCGCCAACGGGCTGCGCCAGATCTCGGCCATGCCGAGCCTGCGCGTGGCCGCGGGCCAGGGCCCGATCGGCGGCCAGCTCGCCGGCGCGCTGGCGCTTCTCGGTTATGAGGAACTGAACCTCTCCATGCGCGGGGAAAGCCGCTATGACGTCGAGGCGGACCGCGTGCGCACCGAGGGCGAAAACTTCTTCGAACTGCAGGACGGGCTTCGCATCGAAATCGATCAGGATGTCAGTGGCATCCAGGCCTACAGCACCGCCTATCTCGAAGCGGTCGCCGCGGGCGAACTGGACAACGGACAGCTGCCGAGCGAGGTGCTCGCACCGCTGACGCTGCACGCCATGAGCATGCGCATCGAGGATCTCTCCCTCCTCGAGCGCGGACTGAACGCCGCCGCCTCTGCGCAGGGCCTCGACCCGGAAGCGCTGCGCATGCAGGCCGCGGGCCTCGTGACCCTGGGGCTTGCGAGCGCCCCCGCCCAGCTGCCGCCGGAGCTGACTGCGCAACTCGGCAGCGCCATCACCGGCTTCATCCAGAACGGCGGCACGCTGGAAGTCACCATGGCGCCGGCTGAACCGGTCTCGATCGGCGCGCTGATCGAAAACGCGGAGGCCAACGGCCAGCTCGACCTATCCTCGCTCGGTCTGTCCATCCGGAACGAACCGCCTGCGGAGTAGGACCGGGTCCGACCCGTTTGCAGAAGGCTTGGGCGGCGACGCCCGGGCCTTTCTCATCGCCCGCCGAGCAGGCGTTCGGCGAAAGCCGGCACGGTCTGCGTCGCCGGGCCGTAGATCCGCTCCTCGAACAGCGCGCTGACCTCGCCGGGCTCAAGGCTCAGCTCCACCGTGCGCGCGCCCGCCATGCGCGCCTCCTGAACGAAACCGGCGGCGGGATAGACCGCGCCGGACGTACCGATCGCAACGAACACGCCGCAGCGCAGCAACGCGTCATAGATGCGCTCGAGGTCGAACGGCATCTCGCCGAACCAGACCACATGCGGCCGCAGGCCGCCGGAGAGCGCGCAGCCCGGACAGGGCGTGGAGACGGAGAGATCCTCGCGCCAGACGAACACCTCCGCGCAATCCACGCAGCGCGCCTTGAACAACTCGCCGTGCATGTGAACGACGTCGGCTGCGCCGCCGCGCTCGTGCAGGTCGTCGATATTCTGGGTCACAAGCAGGCATTCGCCCGGCCAGGCCGCCTGCAGCCGCGCGAGCGCTTCATGGGCGGCGTTCGGCTGCGCGCCGACGAGGCCCTGACGCCGGGCGTTGTAGAAGGCGTGCACGTCTTCGGGGGCCGCCGCGAAGCCCTCCGGCGTCGCGAGACGGCGCCAGTCGAATTTCGACCAGACGCCGTCGGCGTCACGGAAGGTGCCCAGTCCGCTTTCCGCAGACACGCCGGCTCCGGTGAGAATGACAAGCGTTTCGCTCATGCCGCGAAAGATAAGGCACGGCGCGGCGCGCCGAAACCAAAACGCCCGGCCGCAGCGGGCCGGGCGTTTCGCGGACTGGAAATTGAAACAACGCCTATTCGGCGGCGTTGGCGCCCTTGCGCGAGCCGCGCGCTTCGATGTCGCGGCCGGTCGTGCGTTCCGCGATGCGCGCGGATTTCCCGCGGCGGTCGCGCAGATAATACAGCTTGGCGCGGCGAACCTTGCCCTTGCGCTTGATCTCGATGGACTCAACCAGCGGGGAGTGGATCGGGAACACGCGCTCCACGCCTTCGCCGAAGGAGATCTTGCGCACGGTGAAGCTCTCGTTGAGGCCGCCGCCGGAGCGCGCGATGCAGACGCCCTCGAAGCGCTGGATACGCTCACGGTCGCCCTCGCGGATGCGCACGCCGACGACCAGCGTGTCGCCGGCGGAGAAGTTCGGCACGGTCTTGCCTTCGAGCACGCGTGCGGCTTCTTCCTGCTCGAGCTGCTGGATGATGTTCATCGCTCGTCTCCTTCGCGCGTGTTTCCGGCCTGGTGTTTCTCCCAGAGATCCGGACGGCGCGCCTTGGTCACCAATTCCGCCTGTTCGCGCCGCCAGCGTGCGATCCGTCCATGATCGCCCGAAAGCAGCACCTCGGGGATTTCCCGCCCCTCCCACACCCTTGGCCGGGTGTAGTGGGGATATTCGAGAAGGTTCCCCTCGAAACTCTCTTCCTCGGCGCTTTCGGCCTTGCCGATCACGCCGGGAACCAGCCGGACGCAGGCTTCGGTGAGAAGCTGCGCGGGCAGATCGCCCCCGGCGAGCACGGCGTCTCCGACGCTCACCTCGGTCATGTCGCGCGCCTCGATCACCCTCTGATCGAGCCCTTCGAAGCGCCCGCAAAACAAAACGACGCCCGGCCCGGCCGCCCACTCCCGCGCCATGGCCTGAGTGAACGGACGCCCGCGCGGCGTCAGGTGGATCAGCGGCCTGCCGGAGAGCGAAACCGCATCGATCGCATCCGCAGCAACATCGGGGCGCAGCACCATGCCTGGGCCGCCGCCAGCCGGCGTGTCGTCGACGGAGGCGTGCTTATGACGGGAAAATGACCTGATGTCCACCGTCTCGAGCGACCAAATTCCGCGTTGCAGCGCAGAGCCGGTCAGCGAGACGCCCAGCGCGCCGGGCCAGGCGGCCGGGAACAGGGTCAGCGCGGTGACGGCGAAGCTCATTCGCCTGTCTCCCGTTGCGTTTTAGGCTGCTGCTCGGGCGGGCGCGCCTCGATCGTCTCGGGCGGATCGGCGACCAGGCGGCCTCCCGCAAGATCGACATGAGGGACAGCCGCCCGGGTGAACGGAAGAAGGAACGGCCCGTCAGGCCCCTCGATCTCGAGCATGTCGCCGGCGCCGAAATCAAAGACCGCGCGCACGCAGCCGAGCGGGGCGCCTTGGAGGTCTTCCACCGCCAGCCCGATCAGGTCGGCGTGATAGAACTCGTCTTCCCCAAGGTCGTCGCCGAGCGCTGTGCGCGGCGCATGAAGCAGGCGTCCGCGCATCGCCTCGATCTGCTCGCGCGTGAAGCGCTCGCGGAAGCTGACGACGACCGTTCCCCCGCCCCCGGCGCGCGCACGCGCCGGCGTGGCGATGGGCGCGCCGCGCTCGTCGAGAAACGGGCCGTAATCGCATAGCCGGGCCGGATCGCCGAAGGCCTTCACCTTGGCGTCCCCGCGCACGCCGTGCGCGCCGGCGATCACGCCGAGAACGATAAGATCGGCCATGGGCTTCGCCGCAGGGTACGGTCGCAGCCCCGGAGCGCGGCCTTACCGGCTCCGGGATTGCGAAGCGCGGGATCAGCCCGCCTTTTCTTCCTCGGCCGGGGCCTCTTCCGCGGGCGCGTCGGCCTCGGCGGCGGGATCTTCAGCGGCGGCTTCCTCTTCGGCCGGCGCCTCGGCGGGCTCGGCTTCAGCCGCAGCAGCCGCGGCCTTGGCCTCTTCCTCGGCCTGCTTGCGCGCCTCTTCCTTCTCGCGGCGCTCTTCCTCGCGCTGCTTGGCCTTCTCGCCCGGCTCGCCCTTCTTCGGGTTGTTGCCGTGGGTCCATTCATAGACCCCGGCCTCGGCAAGATAGCGGCCGACGCGATCGGTCGGCTTGGCGCCCTTCTTGATCCACTCCGCGGCGCGCTCGAGATCGATCTTCACCCGGTCGGGGTTGTCTTTCGGCAGCATGGGGTTGTAGGCGCCGATCTTCTCGATGAAGCGGCCGTCGCGGCCGTAACGGCTGTCGGCGACGACGATGCGGTAGTACGGACGCTTTTTCGCGCCGCCGCGGGAAAGGCGGATTTTTACGGACATCTGGGTTTATCCTTCTTCGATCATTTCTTCCTGGGGAAGCCGGGCGGAAGGCCGTCTGGCCCGAGCGGCCCGCCGAGACCCGGCAAGCCGCTCTTCTGACCACCGCCGCCCGGCAGGCCCGGCAGTCCTGAAGCGCCTTTCGGCGCCTGTCCCTGAAGGAGATCGGAGGCCGCATCGCCAAGGCCGCCCGGCGCCTGACCGCCGCCAAGGCCCGGCATCGCGCCGCCCATCCCCGGAAAACCGCCCTTCTTGCCGACCTTCTTCATCATGTCGGCCATCTGGCGGTGCATCTTGAGAAGCTTGTTCACCTCGGGCACTTCGACGCCCGCGCCCCGCGCGATCCGCTTTTTGCGGCTGGCCTTGAGCATGTCGGGCTTCGCACGCTCCTCGGGGGTCATGGAGAGGATGATCGCCTCCTGCCGCTTCAGCGCCTTGTCGTCAAAGCCCGCCGCGTTCATCTGCGATTTCATCGCTTTGTTCATGCCCGGCAGGAAACCCATGATGCCGGAGACGCCGCCCATCTTCTGAAGCTGGCGAAGCTGATCCTTGAGGTCCTCAAGGTCGAACTTCCCCTTCGCCATCTTCCTGGCGAGCTTTTCGGCCTTTTCCTGATCGACCTCGGCGGCGGCGCGCTCGACCAGCGAGACGATGTCGCCGCGCCCGAGAATGCGGCCGGCCAGGCGCCTGGCGTCGAAGGCGTCGAGCCCGTCGACCTTCTCGGACACGCCGATGAACTTGATCGGGAGCCCCGTGACCCAGCGCATCGAGAGCGCCGCGCCGCCGCGGCCGTCGCCGTCCATCCGCGTGAGCACCAGACCCGTCAGCGGCAGGCGCTCGTTGAACCGGCGCGCGGTCTCCACCGCGTCCTGACCCGTAAGCGCGTCGGCCACCAGAAGGGTTTCGCGCGGGCGGGCGACCTCGGCGATCTTCGCCGCCTCCGCCATCATGTCCTCGTCGATCGAGGTGCGCCCGGCGGTGTCGAGGATGAGAACGTCATAACCCTGGATGCGCGCGGCGTTCAGCGCGCGGCGCGCGATCTCCACGGCTGTCTGGCCCTTGACGATCGGCAGGCAGGCGACGCCGGCCTTCTCCGCCATCTGGGCGAGCTGCTCCATCGCGGCGGGACGGCGGGTGTCGAGGGAGGCGACGAGCACCTTCTTCTTGTCGCGCTCGGTGATGCGCTTGGCGAGCTTGGCCGTGGTCGTCGTCTTGCCGGAGCCCTGGAGGCCCGCCATAAGGATGGAGACCGGCGGCTCGCCGGTGAGCGACAGCCCTTCCGGCTCGCCGTCCCCGCCAAGCAGGCGCACAAGTTCGTCATGGACGATCTTGACGACCTGCTGACCCGGCGAGACCGATCGAATGACCTCTTCGCCGACCGCCTTGTCCCGGACGCGGTTTGTGAAATCCTTCACCGCAGGCAGCGCGACATCAGCCTCCAGCAGCGCGACGCGAATCTCGCGCAGCGCTTCGGAGACGTCCTTCTCCGACAGGGCGCCGCGGCCGGTGAGCCGGTCGAAAACGCCTGTGAGGCGGTCTGAGAGCGAGTCGAACATGGTTGCGTCCCGCGGGCCTGATCCATTCCGGACAAACGCCGACAACCCCGCCGGACGAGCCTTCGTCGGGCGGGGAGCTTCGCCGGCCTCCGGGGCGTCAGTCCGCGACGTGCGGAGCCCGTGTGCCGGAAAGGCTAAGCGTCGAACGCTTGCGCTGTGAGCGGGCGGAGGTACGCGCGGCGCGGAAAAGAGTCAAGAATTAAGCCGTTGCGGTCCGCCTTGCGCGCACCGCCGCGCCGATGCGCCAGGCCAGCCAGACCGCCGGCCAGACATTGCCGATAAACGGCAGCGGGAGGATGAAGAGGAGCGCAATGCGCTTGTCCGGTTCGAACAGCCAGATCAGCACCGCCAGCAGGAAAAAGCCGAGATAGAGATCGATCAGGCTGACCACGCCCCAGGGCTCGGAGACCAGCCATCCCACCGCCTCGCCGAGCGATTGTCCGGCGGTCTGGATCGCCCAGATGATGCTCGCGAGCAGGATCAACCCGCCGATAAGGCTGAGAATGCGGATGAAGGTCATGGCGGCGCTCCGGACTAAGGACTACCCGGTCATACGCGCGCCCGGGCGCGGCGGTTCAGGCTGGCGGCTAGTCGCGGTCGGCGTCGGCCATCTCCGGCTCGGGGACCTTCTCCGGGAACGGCACGTCGGCGGGCCAGCGGAAGCGCTCCTCGTCGAGTTCGCCTTCCCATTTCGCCACCGAGGTCGCCACGGCGGCGTCGCCGGTGACGTTCACCGCCGTGCGCGCCATGTCCATGATGCGGTCCACCGGCAGGATGAATCCGACAATGATGGCGGTCTGCTCGGGCGTGACGCCGAAGGTCTCCAGCACGATCGCCAGCAGGAACAGCGAGGCTGACGGGATGCCCGCCGCGCCGATCGAGACGATGGCGGCGGTGAAGGCGATCAGCACGTAATTGGTCAGCGTCAGGTCGTAGCCGAAGGCCTGAGCGGTGAAGAGCGCGAGAATGCCGAGATAAAGCGCAGTCCCGTCCATGTTGATGGTTGCGCCCAGAGGCAGGACGGAGCCCGCCACCGAGCGCTTCACGCCGAGGTTCTCGCTGACATTCGTGATCGTCACCGGCAGCGTCGCGGAAGAGGAGGCCGTCGAGTACGCCACGGCGATCGCATCCGTGATGCCGCGGAAGAAATTCGCAACCGGAAGGTTCAGGATGACGCGGACCAGCAGCCCGTAAGTGAGCAGCGCATGGGTCAGCAGGCCGGCGTAGACCGCCCCGATCAGAACGGCGATCGCCAGCAGCGCGTCGATCCCCTGGCTTGCGGTGGTGTGGGCGACAAGCGCGAAGACGCCGAAGGGGGCCACCTCCATGACCATGTGGGTCACGCGCAGAATGACCTCGGCGGCCGAGCCGAAGAAATCGCCCACCAGCTTGCCCTGCCGGCCGGCCATCAGGATGCCCACGCCGACCAGAAGCGCAAAGAAGATCACCGCAAGGATGTCGCCGTCGGCGAGCGCGGCGACCGGGTTGTCGGGCACGATCCCGAGCAGGCGCTCGGCGAGGCTCGGCGCTTCGGTGGAGACGGGCACGGCGTCCGCCCCGCCGAGATCGACGCCCTCGCCCGGCCGGAACAACACGCCGAAGGTGATGCCGATGACGTTGGCGAAGAGCGTGGTGCC
>CAZLOV010000089.1:5078-10146 GCA_964561235.1 uncultured Caulobacterales bacterium | reverse complement strand
GGCAGAAGATAAGGGTCGATCTTCTCTTCCAGATCGCCCGGCAGGAAGCCCAGGCGTTCGCCCGCCTCCACGGCCGGGCGCGTGATCACCAGCCGGTCGACGCCGCCCTCCACGAGCTTCGCAGCGCCGTGGGCGACGGCCAGCAGGGTCTTGCCGGTGCCCGCCGGCCCGACGCCGAACACGACGTCATAGGCGCCCTCGTCCTTGAGCTGGCGCACATAGGCCTTCTGGCCGGCGGTCCGCGCCGCGAAGCTTTCCCCGCGCGGCACCCGGATGACCGTGTCGACGGCCTCGCCCGGCGCCTCGCCGGCCATGGCGCAGGCGGCGCGGGCGGTGGGCGGATCTATGGGAAGCCGCGCCTCCGCGCGCGCATAGAGCGCCGCCAGCACGCGCGCCGCGTCGCGCCGCCGCCGCGCATCATCCGACATCACGACGACCTGCCCGCCGCCGGGCGCCTCGAGACGGACGTCCAGCGCGCCTTCAAGCACCGCCAGGTTCTCATGCCCCGGGCCGGCGACGACGCGGACCAGCTCGGCGTCGTCGAAGCGCAGGGTTTCCGAAGCGGCTGCGGCGGTCTTCCGGGGGCGGACGGATCGGCTCAAGCCGCGTCGCTCCCGCGTTCCGCCAGCACGCCGGAAAGCGCGTTCGCGCTCGCCGACTCGATGCGCACCTCGGCGATCCGGCCAATCAGGCTTTCCGGCGCAAACACGTGCACCGCCTGGAGATAGGGACTACGGCCATGAAGCTGGCCCGGCTTTCTGGCGGCCTTCTCGAACAGGACCGGCAGGGTGCGGCCGACCTGGCGCGCGTTGAAGGCGGCCTGCTGTTCGGACAGACGCGCCTGGAGCCTTGCAAGACGTTCGGTCTTCACGGCCTCTTCGACCTGGCCCGCAAGCGCAGCCCCCGGCGTGCCCGGCCGCCGGGAATACTTGAACGAGAAGCACGACGCGTACTCGACCCGCTCGACAAGCCGCATCGTGTCTTCGAAATCGGCGTCGGTCTCGCCCGGGAAGCCGACGATCATGTCGCCGGAAATGGCGATGTCCGGGCGCGCCTCGCGAACCTGCGCGATGATGTCCAGATAGCGCGCGGCGTCATGCTTGCGGTTCATCGCGCGCAGGATCCGGTCCGAACCCGACTGCACGGGCAGGTGCAGATAGGGCATGAGCTTGGGCTCGTCGGCGAACGCCGCGATCAGGCCGGCGTCCATGTCGTTGGGGTGCGAGGTCGTGAAGCGGAGGCGCTCCAGCCCGTCGATCCGGCCAAGATGGCGCACGAGCCGGGCGAGCGGCCAGACCCCTTCCTCCTCACGGCCTGCGGGCGCTGCGCCGTGGTATGCATTGACGTTCTGACCCAGAAGCGTGATCTCGCGCACGCCGCGGCTGACAAGCGCACGAACCTCCGCGGTCACCTGGTCGACAGGGCGCGACCATTCCGCGCCGCGCGTGTAGGGCACAACGCAGAAGCTGCAGAACTTGTCGCAGCCCTCCTGAACGGTGACGAAAGCCGCAGGGCCGTCGACGGCGCGCGCGGGCGCTGCGAGCTGGTCGAACTTCTCCTCGACGTCGAAATCGGTCTGCAGTCCGTCGCCGCGGCCGCGATGCACCTCGGCGATGAACTCGGGCAGCTTGTGATAAGCCTGCGGGCCGACGACGAGATCAACGACCGGGGCGCGCGCCTTGATTTCCGCGCCTTCGGCCTGGGCGACGCAGCCGGCGACGGCGATCGTCATCGCCTCGCCCGCCGCGGCCTTCTCCTCCTTGAGCGGACGCAGGCGGCCGAGCTCGGAATACACCTTCTCCGCAGCCTTCTCGCGGATATGGCACGTGTTGAGAATGACGAGGTCGGCGCCCTCGGGCTGGTCGGCGGGCTCATACCCCAGCGGGCGCAGGAGATCACGCATACGCTCGCTGTCGTACACGTTCATCTGGCAGCCGTAGGTCTTGATGAAGAGGCGCTTGCGCGCGCTCCCGCCGCGATGCTCGCTCATTCCCGCGCCGGCCTCCTCGCCGGCAAAGCCCGGTTCATCCGGGCCTCTTCGCACCTGAGCCGGGCGTTATGCGGTTTCAAGCCCTGTCGCGCAAGGGCTGCGAAGTCAGTCCTTGTCGGCCTCGTCGAGCGGCACCGCGTAGAGCTCGAGCCGGTGGTCGACGAGCTTGTAACCCAGACGTCGCGCGACCAGTTCCTGCAGCCGCTCGATCTCCTCGTCGACGAACTCGATCACCTCGCCGCTGCGCATGTCGATGAGGTGGTCGTGGTGTTCGTCGGGCGCCTCCTCATAGCGCGATCGGCCGTCGCGGAAGTCATGGCGCTCGATGATGCCCGCTTCCTCGAACAGCCGCACCGTACGGTAGACCGTCGCCAGCGAGATGCGGTCATCGACCGAGGACGCGCGCCGGTGCAGCTCTTCCGCGTCGGGATGGTCATCGGATTCCGACAGCACGCGCGCGATGACGCGGCGCTGGTCGGTCATGCGAAGGCCCTTCTCGGTGCAAAGCTTTTCGATCCGGTCGGACATGGGGCCTCCTTCGAGGGCGCAGGCAGGGGGATGCGCGGTTAGTCCGTTCACCCTAGATATCCGCCCTCGCGCGCGGGTGTCCATATTCAACCCGCCCTCGGGCCTGCGGTTTTCTCCATCAGGACCGCATCGGCCCCGTCTGCGTAATAGCGCGGCCGGCGGCCGGCCTCACGCCATCCCGCGGCGGAATAGAGCCTCCGGGCGGCCTGGTTGGTCTCCGACACCTCAAGAAACAGCCGCTGGGCGCCGTCATCCGTCGCCGCTGTCTCGCCCGCCCTCAGAAGGGCTGCGCCAAGTCCGAGGCGGCGCAGCGCCGGCCGAACCGCAAGCGTGAGCACTTCCGCCTCGTCCCGCGCCGTGCGCATGAGGATGAAGCCCGCAGGGCCCTGCGCCATGGCGAGCCGACCGTGGACGTTCGGCTGCGCCAGGAGGCTTCGCAGCGCGGCTTCGCTCCATGGATCGGGAAAGGTCTCCGCATGCAGCTCCGCGCATACAGCGGACGCCGTCCAGTCGATCGTCCGGATGTCCGCGCTCACCGCCGCCGGCCCGGAGGATCGGCGTCGGGCGGACGCGCGTAGAAGGGCGAGGGCGGCGACTGCGCCGGATCCGCTTCCGCGGCGAGACACAGCAACGCCGCCATTGCCGGCGGCTCCACGGAAATGAACGCCGCCCCGCCGCCGACAGTCTCCGCGCCTGAGCCCGTGACGGCGTCAGGGGAAAAGGCGCGCACGGCCTCGCGCGCGGCCTCGGCGGTCATGCGCTGCGCGGCGCTTGCGGGCTGACCGCGCTCGTAGCCGCGCACGATCATCTCGCCGCGCTTGACGTCCAGCGCTACGGCAAGCCTTAACCGCCGGTCAGGATCGGCGGCGCGGGCGAGCACATCAAGGCTGGAGACGCCGACAGCCTCCGCGCCCGTGGCGAGGGCCAGCCCGCGGACGAAGGCCGCGCCGACGCGCGCGCCGGCGAAACTGCCGGGTCCGGTCGCGCAGGCCACGCGGGCAAGACTGGCGGACGCAAGGCCCGCGTCCACAAGAAGCGCCTGCACCATCGGCGCAAGACGTTCGGCCTGGCCGCGGGCCATGGGCTCAATCGTCTCGTGCAGGCCCCCGGAAGGATCGCGCAGGGCCGCCGCGCACCACGGACCCGTGGCGTCGACGGCGAGAAGCGCGGTCACTTGAGGATCTTCGCCGCCTCGTCAAAGGACAGGCGGGGCGAGCGCGGAAACAGCTTCTCGGTCGTTCCGTAGCCGAGATTGCAGAGGAAGTTGGACCGCCAGCTCGCCATCTCCGGGTCGTTCTTGAAATAGGTCTCGTCCACGCCGTCCTTGTCGAAGCCGGACATCGGACCGCAGTCCAGGCCGAGCGCGCGCGCGGCGAGGATCAGATAGGCGCCCTGGAGCGAGCCGTTTCGGAAGCCGTTCTCGAAGCGCGCCTCGTCGGAGGCGAACCAGTCCTTGGCGTCGGGATTGTGCGGGAAAAGCTGCGGGATCTTCTCGTGGAAGTTCCAGTCCCAGGCCACCACGACGGTCATCGGCGCCGACATGGTCTTCTCGACGTTCGGCCCGATCAGGTGGGGCCGCAGCCTCTCGCGCGCCTCGCCCTTGAGGAAAAGGAAGCGCGCCGGGCTCTGATTGGCGCTCGTGGGGCCGTATTTCAGCAGGTCGTAAAGCGCATGCACCGTCGTGTCGGCGATATCGCGGTCTTCCCACGAATAGAAGGTCCGCGCCCCGCGGAAGAGCTGGTCGAGCGCGTGATCGGAGATCACGCCGTGGCGGTCTTCAAGGGCGAGGGGCTGGTCGGACATGGGCGGGCTCCGCACGGCGGTTTTCAGAAGGGACGACCCGCATAGCAAGCGCCGCCCCCTCTTGGCGAGGGGGCGATCGCCTCAGACCACCGCCTCGACGCCGGTGACCTCGGGCACGTAGTGCTTGAGCAGGTTCTCGATGCCCATCTTGAGCGTCATCGTGGAGGACGGGCAGCCCGCGCACGCCCCGCGCATGTGCAGCTTCACCACGCCGGACTGCTCGTCGAAGTCGTGGAACACGATGTCGCCGCCGTCGCGCGCAACCGCCGGACGCACACGGGTGTCGATGATCTCGAGGATTTCCTTCACGACGCCCTGAGCCTCGCCCTCATAGCTGGCGTGGTCGCCGCCGCTCGCGATGTCGCCGAACAGCGGCTGGCCGCTTTCCAGCGCGTCCATCAAGGCGCCGAGAACGGCGGGGCGCAGATGCATCCATTCCGCATCCTCCGCCTTCGTCACCGCGACAAAATCCGAACCGGCGAAGACGCGCACCACGCCCTCCAGCCGGAACAGCTCGCGGGCGAGGAACGAGGCTTCGGCCTCCTCCGGCGTTGCGAAATCACGCGGCGCATCGGGTGAAATCTCCCGGCCGGGCAGGAATTTCAGGGTTTCCGGGTTCGGGGTCGGCTCGGTCTGGATGAACATGGCGCGGGCGTCCTCTTTTCCTCGCGGCTTACTTGGCTTTTCCGGGGCCTGCGTTCAAGCGTGTCAGGCGAGCGCGTCGATCGCCTCGGGGCTGAGATCGCC